>VGEH01000108.1 GCA_016869375.1 Alphaproteobacteria bacterium
CCAGCGATCCCTGCTTCCCGATGGGGGAAGGTTAGCAGCCCGCGACCCTCAAGGACAGATCCGAGGCAGGCCAGCTAACCGCGTCCCTCGCCGGTGCCTTCGGCCTTCTTCGCCCGCGAGAATCGGGTGATACCGATCTCGTCAAGCTCGGTCTGCTCGATCTTGGCTAAGCGCTGCGCCTCCGCCTTCTCGCGATTGGCCTGCGTGATCTCCGCCTGCTTCAACTCGAGGAAGAGACCGGAGAGCTCCTCGCGGATCCGCTCGACCACGGCATCGGCCTCGCGGATCGCCGCCTCGGTCAACTCACGCCGCCTGAGGTAGAGCTTGGCGTAGTTCGCATAGCCTTGCCCCGCCTCGAAGGACGCGCGAGCGGCCACCTGCTCGCGCTTCAGCTCCGCCTCGAGGTCGACCAGAGCCTGACGGCAGGCGTCGGCGTTGCGCTGCGCCTGGCCCAGTTCGCGTCGCTTCTCGTCGACGCGCCACTGCACATACCGGATGAGGCCGCCGAGATCCTTCACGTCATCCCGGCGGCGGGTTGTTCAGGATTTGCGCGAGCTCGGCATAGCCGGTCGCGAGGTCGCAGCGGTCGTCCTTGCCCTGCTTCAGGAAGTTCTCGAGCGCCGGGTTGTAGGCGATCGCCTGGTCGACCTGCGGATCCGATCCGCGGCGATAGGCACCGAGGCGGATCAGCTCAGCCATATCCTCGTATGTGGAAAGCAGCGCTCGGGCGCGCATCACCAGCTGGTTCTCTTCCGGCGTGTTGCAGCCGGGCATGGAGCGCGAGACCGAGCGCAGGAGGTTAATCGCCGGGTAGCGGCCGCGCTCGGCGATCTGACGCTCCAGCACGATGTGCCCGTCGATGATGCCGCGAACCGCGTCCGCGATCGGCTCGTTGTGATCATCGCCTTCGACCAGGACGGCGAAGAGGCCGGTGATCGCGCCCTTGCCGGTACCGGGTCCGGCGCGCTCGAGCAGGCGCGGCAGCTCGGCGAACACCGTCGGCGTATAGCCTTTGGAAGCCGGCGGCTCGCCGGCGGAGAGGCCGATCTCGCGCTGGGCCATGGCGAAGCGCGTGATCGAGTCGATCAGGCAGAGCACTTCCATGTCCTGGTCGCGGAAGAACTCGCTGATGGTCAGCGTCAGATAAGCCGCCTGGCGGCGCATCAGCGGCGACTCGTCGGAGGTCGCGACCACGACGACCGACCGCGCCAGGCCCTCGGGGCCGAGAATGTCCTGGACGAACTCCTGTACCTCTCGTCCGCGCTCGCCGACCAGGCCGATCACGTTGACATCCGCCGAAGTGAAGCGGGCGATCATCGACATTGTGACCGACTTGCCGACGCCCGAACCGGCGAAGATCCCCATGCGCTGGCCTTCGACGGTCGTGAGGAAGGTGTTCAGAGCGCGCACGCCGAGATCGATCTTGGCGCCGAGGCGGCGGCGGGCATGGGCCGGCGGCGGGTTGGCGCGGAGCGGATAGGGCACCCGGCCGTTGGCGATCGGACCGAGACCATCGACCGGCTCGCCCATCGCGTTCACGACTCTCCCGAGCCAGGACCGGTCGGGGAACGCCACCGGCTCCGATTCCGCCACCTCGGCCTGGCTGCCGACGCCGACCCCTTCGAGGCCGACGAAAGGCATGATCAGGGCCCGGTCCTTGCGGAATCCGACCACCTCGCAGGGTACCCGCCGGCCGCCCCGGGCCAGAAGATGGCAGCGATCGCCGATCGACAGCTGGCGCTCGACCCCACCCACCTCGACCAGCATTCCGAGAATCGAGGCGACCCGGCCGAACAGCCGGTACTCGGACAGCTTCTCGAGCTGATCGACGGCCTGTCTCAATGGGTTGACGTGCATCGGCGCAATCCCACAAGGGTTCGGCGGTCGGCGCGATCCTTATCCTATCACGGAAGTGGGAGCCCCAACTCGGTTGCCCGGACGTTAACCAAGTCTTAGGGAGTTAGTTAATAGGATTGGTTAACCTTCCTGGGGGTGCCGAGATGTGCGTCCTGCTCGTCGAAGACGATTCCGCCACCGCGCGGTCCATCGAGCTCATGCTGCGGTCCGGCGGCTTCGTCGTCGATACCAGCGAGTTCGGCGAGGACGGCATCGAAGTCGGCAAGCTCTACGATTACGACATCATCCTGCTCGACCTGATGTTGCCGGACATCGACGGCTACGAGGTCTTGAAGCGTCTGCGCGCCCAGAAGGTGACCACACCGATCCTGATCCTCTCGGGCCTCTCCGAGATGGACAACAAGATCAAAGGTCTCGGCTTCGGCGCCGATGACTACCTGACCAAGCCCTTCGATCGCCGAGAACTCATCGCACGCATCCAGGCGATTGTCCGCCGCTCCAAGGGCCATGCCGCCTCGGTGCTGAAGACCGGGCGCCTGACCGTCAACCTGGCGGCGCACACGGTCGAGATCGACGGCAAGCCCGTGCATCTCACCAGCAAGGAATACGGCATCCTCGAGCTGCTTTCGCTGCGCAAGGGCACGACGCTGACCAAGGAGATGTTCCTGAACCATCTCTACGGCGGCATGGACGAGCCGGAGCCGAAGATCATCGACGTCTTCATCTGCAAGCTCAGGAAGAAGATCTCGAAGGTCGCCGGCGGCGACACCTTCATCGAGACGGTGTGGGGCCGCGGCTATGTGCTCCGCGATCCGTCTGAAGTGAAGGCGAAGGCGAGCTGACCGCTCGCCTCGGCGAGGCTCATCCGAGCCTGACCGAAAATCCGACCCTGTCGGCGCCGGCATCGACCGTGACGCTGGCGCCGATTTCGCGCGCCAGACGCCCGATATAGGCCGCGCCGACGTTCTTGGCTTCGAGGCTCGCCGGGTCGGGCGTCCTGCCGCTCGCCAGCACCGACAGGACGGAGCCCGACACGTCCTCGAGCCGCGCCCCAGCGCCGCTCGCCACGACCTCCGCTCCGGCGGGCGCCGCAACCGACACGGCGAGCTTGCCTCCGCGCGGCAGCGACTCGACGCCGAGCGCCACGAGCGCGAGCACCAGCTTGAGCCCGCTTCGCGGCAGGCCGATCGCGGCATCCTCCGGCTTGGTCGGCCAGTCGAGCGTAACCTTGCCGCCGGCCAGGAAGGCCTCGGCGAGTCCCCGGACTTCCTGCACGCTCTGGCCTTCGTCATGGCCGGCGAAGCCATACACGACGCGGAAGAAGGCCACCCGCTTCATCGCGCGATCGGCCGACGAGGCGACGAGGTCGAGGGCGTCCTTCTGCATCGTGTCGCAGAACTCCGACAGCAGCTCGACGCCGTTGGCGACCGCGCCGATCGGATTGACCAGATCGTGGCATAGCCGCGAGGTCAGCATCTCGGCGAGCTTGAGATCGAAAGCGCTCATGGGCTCCCCTGACTTGCCCGCTCAACCCATACGACAGGCGGCCGGATTCCCCAAGCCAGCAGGCCGCGCCGTAACGTCGCGACGCGCACCGTGGTCATCTATAGTGGGCGAAGACGCTTGAGGAGAACGAACCTTGCCTTCGACCCTCACCCCCGGCGCCCTCGTCCGCCACCCCGACCGCCCGGATTGGGGCCTGGGCCAAGTACAATCGGCGATCGGCAGCCGCGTTACCGTCAATTTCGAGCACGCCGGCAAACTTCTCGTTAACGCCGACGTGGTATCTCTCGAGGAGGTCGACGAAGCGCGCTGAGCCCGGGAGGGGCCTCGCGAGAACGCCGGCAAGAGAGTAGAGTACCGATTCGATGATTCGGGTGACGTTCCTCGTTCTGGCCTTCGCCGTGGCGCCGTTGCTGGCCGCAACGATGACGCCTCAACTCGCCTTCGCCCAGGAGAAGGGCGGCAAGGACGACAAGAAGAAGAAGGAGCAGCGGGGCGCCCCGGTCAAGAAGCAGGAACCGATCATCAGCCAGCTGCCGGGCATCAGCGACGACGCGCGCTGCCAGTCCGAGATCGCCGTCGCCGCCTTCAAGCGGCTGGGAGCGCTCAGCGTCCTTCTCTACATGCCGAGCGGCCTCGCCAATGCCGCAGCCGCCGGCAATACCGCAGCCTTCGGCTATTGCGCGCAGAATCCGAAATTATGTGCCGATTCGGCCGAAGTACTTCTGCCCAAGGTCGGCGAGCTGCCGCCGAGTTGCGATCCGGGCGGCGGAATCTAGGCTCCTAACCGGAGACCAGCCGCTCCGCCGCGGCCAGATCCTCAGGCGTATTTACGTTGAAGAACGGGTCGATCGGATCGGCCGGGAAGTCGACGAAGGCCACCCGGTAACGAGAGGTCCAGACGTCGACCTTGCGGAGATCCTCGTCCGTCAGCGCGCGACGCAGATCCTCCCGCAGCCGGACCGGCCAAAGGCCGATGACCGGATGCGTGCGGCCGTTGGACGTGGCGCAGACGAGCTCGGCACCGGCCTCGGTCGCGCGGATCAGGCGCCGCAGGAGATCGCGCGGAACGAACGGCGCGTCGGTCGCCGCGGTCGCGATCCATACCGCCGACTTGACGTTGGCCGCGGCCCAGTCGAGACCGGCGAGCACGCCGGCAAGCGGCCCGACGAAGCCTTCCACCGAGTCCGCAACCACCGGCAGGCCGGTCGCCGCGAAGCGAGAAGGATCGCCATTGGCATTGAGAATGAGGCGCCCCACCTGTGGCCGCACGCGCTCGACGACGCGATCGAGGATCGAGCGCCCACCCAGCAGGCGCAGGCTCTTGTCCCCGCCACCCATGCGGCTCGACTGCCCCCCGGCCAGCAGGACGCCAACGACCCCCTTGGGCATCGCGCTTAGGCCGCCTTCTGCGTCATCGCGGCCTCGATCGCGGCGATCGCGTCATCGGCCTTGGCCGCATCCGGGCCGCCGGCCTGCGCCATGTCGGGACGGCCGCCGCCGCCCTTGCCGCCGAGCGCGGCCGCACCAGCCTTGACCAGATCGACCGCGCTCACCTTGGCGGTCAGGTCGTCGGTGACGCCGACCACGAGCGAGGCCTTGCCCTCCTCGCGTGCGACCAGCACGACGACGCCCGAGCCGATCTCCTTCTTGAGCGCGTCCACCATGCCTTTGAGCTCGCGCGCCGGCACGCCGTCGAGCGTTCGGGCCGCCAGCGTCATGCCGGCGACCGAGCGGTTGGCGGCGGGCGACTTGGCCGTGCCGCCGAGCGCCAGCGCCTTCCTGGCCTCGGCGAGCTCGCGCTCGAGCTTGCGCTTGTCCTCGACGAGCTGCGCCACCCGCGCCGGCAGATCGGCCGGTGCCGTGCGCAGCGCCGAGGCCGCCGCCTGCAGCAGCTTCTCCTCCTCGGCGACATAGGCGAGCGCCCCGGCTCCGGTCGCCGCTTCGAGGCGGCGGATGCCGGCCGCGACCGCGCCTTCGGAGACGATCTTGAACAGGCCGATGTCGCCGGTGCGCTCGACATGCGTGCCGCCGCAGAGCTCGACCGAGAACTTCTCGCCCTCGCCGCCGCCCATCGAGACGACGCGGACCTCGTCGCCGTACTTCTCGCCGAACAGCGCCATGGCACCGGCCGCGACCGCATCGTCCGGCGTCATCAGCGTCGTACCGACCGGCTGGTTGAGGCGGATGCGCGTATTGACCTCGGTCTCGATGACCTGGAGATCGGCAGCCTCGATCGCGCGCGGATGGCTGAAGTCGAAGCGAAGCCGGTCGGGCGCGACGAGGGAGCCCTTCTGCGTCACATGTTCGCCGAGCTGGCGGCGAAGCGCCTCGTGCAGGAGATGCGTCGCCGAGTGGTTGGCGCGCAACCGGCGGCGGCGCTCGACATCGATCTCAGCCGCAACCGTATCGCCGAGCTTGATCGTGCCTTTCACGAGCTTGCCGAGATGCACGTGCAGGTCGCCGACGCGCTTTGCCGTATCGGAGACCTCGATGCGCGCGCCCGACGCGGTGACGATGGTGCCCATGTCACCCATCTGGCCGCCGGACTCGGCGTAGAAGGGCGTCTGGTTCAGAACCACCGCCACGTCGCCGCCGCTCGCCTCCGTCACCTGCTTGCCGTCGACGACGATCGCGTCGATCCGCGCCTCGGCCTTATCGGTGGCGTAGCCCAGGAAGTCGGTCGCACCGGCCTTCTCGCGGATCTCGAACCATACGCGGTCGGTCGCCGCCTCGCCGGAGCCGGACCAGGCTGCGCGCGCCGTCTCTCGCTGGCGCTCCATCGCCGCGTCGAACCCCGCCTGATCGAGCGCAAAGCCCTGGCCGCGCAGGATGTCGGCGGTGAGATCGACCGGGAAGCCGAAGGTGTCGTAGAGCTTGAACGCGACCTCGCCCGGCAGCGAGGCGCCCTTCGCCATCTTCATCTTCTTGGTCTCGTCGCCGAGCAGGCGCAAGCCGCGATCGAGGGTCTGGCGGAAACGCGTCTCCTCGAGCTTCAACGTCTCCTGGATCAGCGCCTGGGCGCGGCCGAGCTCCGGATAGGCCTGGCCCATCTGGCCGACCAGCACCGGCACCAGCTTCCACAGCAACGGCTCGCGCGCGCCGAGGATATGCGCGTGCCGCATGCCGCGTCGCATGATGCGGCGGAGCACATAGCCGCGGCCCTCGTTCGACGGCATGACGCCGTCGGCGATCAGGAAGCTCGACGCGCGGATATGGTCGGCGATGACCTTGTGCGAGGCGCGATGCTCGCCGTCGGGCGCAACACCCGTCGCATCCGAGGAAGCGAGCACGAGCGCCCGGAGGATGTCGGTGTCGTAGACGTCCTGCTTCCCCTGCATCAGGCTGGCGATGCGCTCGAGCCCCATGCCGGTGTCGATCGACGGGCGCGGCAGCGGCACGCGCTTGCCCGGCTCGATCTGGTCGAACTGCATGAAGACCAGGTTCCAGAACTCGAGGAAACGGTCGCCGTCCTGCTCCGCCGAGCCGGGCGGGCCGCCCCAGATCTTGTCGCCCTGGTCGTAGAAGATCTCCGAGCACGGGCCGCAGGGACCGGTGTCGCCAGCGGACCAGAAATTGTCCGAGGTGGCGATGCGGATGATCTTCGAGTCGGAGAAGCCTGCGATCTTCTTCCAGAGCTCCGCCGCCTCGTCATCCTCGTGATAGACGGTGACGAGAAGCTTCTCCTTAGGCAGCGCGAGATCCTGGGTGACGAAATTCCAAGCGTGCGTGATCGCGCGTTCCTTGAAATAGTCGCCGAAGGAGAAATTGCCGAGCATCTCGAAAAAGGTGCAGTGGCGAGCGGTGTAGCCGACATTCTCGAGGTCGTTGTGCTTGCCGCCGGCGCGCATGCATTTCTGGGCCGTGGCGGCGCGCACGTAGCTCCGCTTCTCGATGCCGGTGAACAGGTTCTTGAACTGAACCATGCCGGCCGAGGTGAACATCAGCGTCGGATCGTTGCGCGGGACCAGCGGGCTCGAGGCAACGACCTCATGCTCATTGCGCCGGAAGAACTCGAGAAAGCTGGTACGGATATCGTTCGCCGAAGTCATGACACGGAGCCCTTGCGCGGAGGATTTGCCCGGCCGCCACGCTGCAGCTGCGAAGCCGGGAAAATGCTTCTATCCCTGGGATTTGGGCGTGTCTAGGCGACTTTCGGTGCGCGGGCGGTGGATTCCCGGACGATCAGGCTCGGCGGCAGCGTCGCGCGCCGTCCCGGCCCTGCCGCCTCTCCCTCGATCCGTCCGAACAGGAGGTCGACCGAGGCCGCCGCCATCTCCGCCACTGGCTGGGCGATGACCGTGAGCCTCGGCGTCATCGCCGCCGCCCAGGGGAAGTCGTCGACAGCGATGGTGGATACGTCTTCCGGGCAGCGCAGCCTGCGCTCGGCGAGCGCCCGCATGACGCCGAGGAGCACGAGGCTATGGCCGGCGAAGATCGCGGTCGGCGCCGGCTTTTGCATGAACAGATCGATAGCCGCATCATATGCGCGGGAGTCGCGGAGCCCGACCTCACGCAACAAGGATGAGTCGAAGACGACGCCGCTCGCGACCAGCGCCTCCTTGAAGCCGAGCAGTCGCTCGCGGCCGGCCGACAGGGACGATGTGCCGAGGATCACGCCGATCCGGCGATGGCCGAGGCCGACGAGATGCTCTCCGGCGAGCTGGCCGGCGCGATGGTTGTCGAGCACGACCGTGTCGAAGCCGAAGCCGTCCAGCGTGCGGTCGACGAGCACCACGGGCGCCTTCAGCGCCGCCAGTGACGCCGAGTGCGAGGGCTCGCGGCGGCCGGCAGGCGCCAGGATCAGCCCGTCGATGCGGTATGAGCGCAGCAGGTTGAGATGCCGGATCTCCGCCTCGGCGTCCTCGCCGCTCGAATAGAGCAGCAGCGAGTAGCCCCGCGCAAAGACCAGGCGCTCGACCGCATCGACCAGCTCGACGAAGAACGGGTTGCGAAGGTTCGGCACCATCAGCGCGACGAGCTTGCCGCGCGAGCGCCGGAGGCTCTGCGCCGCCGCGTGCGGGACGTAGCCCAGCTGCTCGACCGCGCGCAGCACCCGTCCGCGCAGCTCGGCGCTGACTCGGTCAGGACTGTTCAGCGCGTTCGATGCCGTCGCGACCGAGACCGAGGCGAGCTGGGCCACCTCCCTGAGTGTCGCCGGTGCGGCTGAAAAACGTTTTTCTTCCTGGTCTTGCATGCGATCGGTTGTCCCACCATCGCCGATGGAGGATGCAATATCAACAGCCCTGCAAAGCGCTCTTGCCATCCGGCAAACTGCTGTGGCACCGTTTGTAAAACGTTTTAATAATCATAGGGAGGAGACAATGCATCTTCGTCGGTTTGCCGTGCTCGCCATGGCGGGCACGATCATCGCGTCGAGCCTGCCTGCGGCAGCCCAGAGCCTGCTGCGCGTGCGGCCCTTCGGCGACCTCAAGGCCGCGGACCCGATCGTCAATTCCGACTACATGGCCCGCAACCACGGCTACATGATCTACGACACGCTGTTCGCGGCGGACGAAGGCATGAAGCTGCGCCCGCAGATGGCGGAGAGCCATCAGGTCAGCGCCGACGGCCTCACCTGGACCTTCCGGCTCCGCGACGGGCTGCTCTGGCATGACGGCCAGAAGGTCATGGCGGCAGACGCCGTGGCCTCGATCCGGCGCTGGGGCCAGCGCGACGGGCTCGGCCAGCTCCTGACGGCGAAGACGGCGAGCCTGGAGGCCGCCGACGAGCGGACCATCCGGCTGGTGCTGAAGGAGAAATGGGGCCTCGTGCTCGAGGCGCTCGGCAAGCCGAGCTCGATCGTGCCCTTCATCATGCCCGAGCGCGTCGCCAAGGGGCCGGCGAACGAGAACCTGACCGATGTCACCGGCTCCGGCCCTTTCCGCATGCTCAAGGACGAGTGGTCGCCCGGCGCCAAGGTCGTCTACGTCAGGAACGAGCGCTATCTGCCCCGGTCCGAGGCACCGAGCGGGCTCGCCGGCGCCAAGCAGGCCAAGGTCGATCGCGTCGAATGGCTTTACATGCCCGACGCGCAGACCGGCGCGAATGCGCTGATGGCTGGCGAGCTCGACATCTTCGAGGAGCTGCCGCCGGACCTGATCCCGGTGGTCACGCGCCGGCCGACGGTCAAGGTCGCGCCACAGGACAACTTCGGCATCCAGATGGTGTTCCGGATGAACCACGAGGCGCCGCCCTTCAACAACCCGAAGGTCCGCCAGGCCATCCGCTACATGGTCGACCAGCAGACCTTCACCTCGGCGCTGGTCAGCGATCCGCGGTTCTACAAGGTCTGCCCCTCTTACTACATGTGCAGCTCGCCCTATTTCACCGAGGCGGGATCGGTGAAGCAGGACCTCGCCAAGGCCAGGCAGATGATCGCCGAGTCCGGCTACGACGGATCGCCGGTGATCGTACTGCACGCGACCGATGGCGCGCCGACGCATGTGTTCTCGACCGTCGCCGGATCGCTGATGAAGGAGATCGGCCTCAAGGTCGACGCCCAGATGATGGACTGGGGTACGCTCACGGCGCGGCGTACCGCCAAGAGCAACTGGTCGCTGTTCATCTCCGGCCCCGCCGGCCCCGACATGAACGACCCGCTCGGCCATCTCGGCCTGCGTTCGAACTGCGAGAAGGCGTGGTTCGGCTGGCCCTGCGATGCCGAGATCGAGCGGCTGCGCGATGCCTTCGCCAACGCGACCGACTCGGCCGAGCAGAAGAAGCTGGCCGAGCAGGTGCAGCTCCGCGCCAACGAGGTCGTGCCCTATGTGCCGCTGGGCCAGCTCTACCTGGTGCGCGGCTATTCGGCGAAGCTGTCGGGCATCCTCGCCGCGCCGCTGCCGGTCTACTGGAACATCGCAAAGGCGAACTGAGGGCCGCCGAAGGCTTCGGGGTTGCATCCAAGATCGCGCTCGGATCATCTGGCTCCGGATCCAGGAGCCGATGACCCGACCGCGACCGACCGACCCGGCGCTCGAAGCCGAACTTGCCCGCGGCGTCGCCCTGCACCGGGCGGGACGGACGGGCGAGGCCGAGGCAGCCTATCGATCGGTGCTGGCGCGCGCGCCCGAGCATGCGTTCGCGCTCAACTACCTGGGCACGCTGCTCGCCTCGTCCGGGCGGCTCGAGGAAGGCATCGAGCTCCTGCGGCGCTCCGTGAAGCGGGCGGCAGGCGTACCGGAGCTGCATCTCAACCTCGCCGACGCCATGACCGTCGCGGGCCGGCTCGACGGCGCCGAGGCAGCCCTGAAGAAGGCGCTGCAGCTTCGTCGCGGGCCTGAGGTGCTGGTGAAGCTGGGCAGGGTCCTCCTGCAGCAGGGAAAGCTCCGGCCGGCCGCGCACCAGCTCGAACAGGCGCTCGCGATCGCGCCGGACGATGCCAACGCCCTCGTCGCGCTCGCGGTGGTCCGCGCTCAGCTCGACGATAGTCCGGAGGCACGCACGCTGTTCGCGAAAGCCATCGCGCTGATTCCGACGCACACCGACGCGATCAACGGCCTCGCCACGCTCAGCCAGCAGCATGGCGAGCCGACGCAGGCGCGCGCATGGCTGCGCCGCGCGATCGCGATCGCACCCGGCCTCGCTTCGGCGCATGGCAATCTTGCGACGACGCTCGACGTGCTCGCAGAGCGGGACGCTTCGCTACGGCACGCGCGGATCGCGCTGGCGCTCGGCCCCGCGGCCGCGTCAGGCTGGGTCGCCTACGGGAACGCGACGCTGGCGGCGGGCGCGGCGGCAGCCGCGGAGACCCGGCTTCGGCGCGCCTCCGTCCTCGCTCCCGGCGATCCTCTCGTCTGGAGCAATCTCGGGCGTGCGCTCGCCGCGCAAGGACGCTTCCTCGACGCGCGTCGCGTCTATCTGCGCGGACTCGATCTCGCGCCCGGTCTGGCGCCGCTGCGGAGCAACCTTCTCTACCTCTCGCAACTCGATCCCGGCTGGTCTCAGGATGAGATTCTCACCGAGCACGCCGCCTATGGGCGGATCCAGGAAGCACAGTTCCGCTCGGAACGCCGGGCGCACGCGAATGCGCGCGATCCCGGGCGCCGGATCCGCATTGGGTATGTCTCTCCCGATCTCGCACGGCATCCGGTCGGCTTCTTCCTGAGCCAGGTGGCGCCGCATCACGACAGCGACGCGATCGAGGTTTTCTACTATTCCGATCGCGTCATCGAGGATGCGATGACAGAGACGTTCCGCCGCGATGCCGCGCTGTTCCGGCGCACGGCGAGTCTCACCGACCGCGCCCTGGCGGATCTGGTCCGCGCGGACGGGATCGATGTCCTGATCGACCTTGCCGGGCACACGGCCGGCAACCGCCTGCCGGTCTTCGCGCGCCGTCCGGCGCCGGTGCAGCTCAGCTGGCTCGGCTATTTCGGCACGACGGGCCTCACCACGATCGACGCGGTGCTCGCGGATCCCTGGGAGGTCGGCCCGGAGGACGAGCGCTGGTACGTCGAGAAAGTCGAGCGGCTGGCGACCGGAAGGCTGTGCTATGGGCCGCCGGCCGACGCGCCGGCCGTCTCGCCGGCGCCGCTCACCACCGCGGGACAGATAAGCCTCGGCTGTTTCAACCGTCCAGTGAAGATCACCGACGAGGTGATCTCGACCTGGTCGCGGATCATGGCAGCGGTCCCCGAAGCGCGGCTCGTGCTGAGATCGCAGGCCTATGAGGATCCCGGATTCCGGGCCGGCTTCGTCGAACGCTGCCGAGCGTTCGGCATCGCGCCCGGCCGCCTGGATCTCGGCGCCACCGGCGCCTCGGGCAGCCTCGCCGCCTATGCCACAGTCGACCTCGCACTCGATCCCTTTCCTTTCACAGGCGGGCTCACCACCTGCGAAGCCTTGTGGATGGGGGTTCCCGTCGTGACGCTGCGCGGCGACCGGCCGGTATCGCGGCAGGCCGTCAGCTTCCTGTCACGCGTCGGGCTCGAGTCGCTGGTAACGGATTCGACGGATGCCTATGTGGAGACGGTCCTCGCCCTGGCGCGGGATCCTCGGCGCCTGGCCGCGATACGGAACGAGCTCAGGCCGCGGATGGCGGCGTCGCCGCTGACCGACGGCGAGGCGGCGGCGCGCGCGGTCGAGACCGCGATCCGGAGACTCTGGCGCTCCTGGTGCGCAAAAGGCGCCTAGCGGCGCCTCCTCGAAATGCGGCGCGGCGGCCCAGCCCCCCGTCCAAAAGGGGCTTGGCCGCCGCGTCCTCGCGCTCGACCTCTAGGGCCCCGGCTATTCGCTGGCGGCGAAGCTTTCGGACGCGCTCATCATCTTGTCGCCGACCTGGCCGGCATTCTCGCGAATCGCCCGCTCGACCTTCTCGGCCACGTCCTTGTTCTCGCGCAGGAAGGTCTTGGCGTTCTCGCGGCCCTGGCCGATGCGCTGGCCGGAATAGGAGAACCAGGCGCCGGATTTTTCGACGATGTTGGCGGCGACGCCTAGATCGACGAGCTCGCCGGTTTTGGAGACGCCCTCGCCGTACATGATGTCGAACTCGACGACGCGGAAGGGCGGCGCCATCTTGTTCTTCACCACCTTCACCCGCGTCTGGTTGCCGATCACCTGCTCCTTCTCCTTGATCGCGCCGATGCGGCGGATGTCGAGACGGACCGAGGCGTAGAACTTGAGCGCGTTGCCGCCGGTCGTCGTCTCGGGATTGCCGAACATGACGCCGATCTTCATGCGGATCTGGTTGATGAAGATGACCATGCAGCGCGACTTCGAGATCGAGCCGGTGAGCTTGCGCAGCGCCTGGCTCATCAGGCGGGCCTGCAGGCCGACATGGGTGTCGCCCATCTCGCCCTCGAGCTCGGCCCGCGGCACCAGGGCCGCCACCGAGTCGACGACGAGGACGTCGATCGCACCGGAGCGCACCAGCGTGTCGGCGATCTCGAGCGCCTGCTCGCCGGCATCGGGCTGGCTGATCAGCAGTTCCTCGACATCGACGCCGAGCTTCTTGGCGTAGCTCGGATCGAGCGCATGCTCGGCATCGACGAAAGCGCAGGTGCCGCCGGCCTTCTGGGCCTCGGCGATGACGTGGAGCGCGAGCGTGGTCTTGCCCGAGCTTTCCGGCCCGTAGACCTCGATGATGCGCCCGCGCGGGAGCCCGCCGATTCCGAGCGCGATATCGAGCCCGAGGGAGCCGGTGGAGATCACCTCGATCTCCTGGCTTTCGGCCTTCTGGCCGAGCTTCATTACCGAGCCTTTGCCGAAGGCGCGCTCGATCTGGCTGAGCGCCGCGTCCAAAGCCTTGTTCTTGTCCACGCCGTCCCTTTCGACCACTCGGAGAGCTGCTGACATCGGTTAGGGTCCCCTCTTGCCATGTCGCCTGCGGCGGCGCAACGGAGCGGATCGTGCATCGTTTGTTCTCCTCTCGCAAGGAGAAAATTTCCTGTTTTGTTCTCATCGTCGCTCACCTTGGCACGCCTCGTGCTTAGGGATCTGCATGACTGGAACCTCCTCGGCAGTCGGCCGGCCCGGCACCCTTCCCCCTTCCCGGCGGCAGGCTCTTACACCGGGAGCCGAGTCCACCCGCGACCTCTCCGCGGATCGCTTCCATCTCCGTCGTGCCGGAAGGTGGCTGATCGCGAATCTGCTCGTCGTCGCCCTGCTGGCGATCGTCGCCGCGGCGCTTCTCGAGCCCGCACCGTGGGAATCGCTCGAGGCGGTGCTGCAGCTCTCCGGCATCCTCACGGTTGCCGCGGCCACCGTCGCTGCGGTCGGCCTGAACACCATCCGCTGGATTCTGCTCTGGCGCGCGGAACTCGGCCCCTCCTCTTGGGCCATGCAGGGCCTGTTCTATCTCTCCGGCAATGCGATGAGCGCCACGCCGGGCCGGAGCGGCGAGCTGATTCGTCTTTGGCTCAATCGACGCTGCACAGGCGTCCCGTACTTCCGCTCCCTGCCCGTCTTCGCCCTCGATCGCATCGCCGATACCGCATCGGTCGCTCTCTGCGGCCTGATCGGCCTCGCACTGATCGGCGGAGACCTTCGCATGCTGCTTCCGGCTGCCGGTCTCCTGGCGCTGGCTGCAACGGTGTTGCGCTATCCGGCGCCGTGGCTGGCGCTCCTGCGGAATGCGCGATCGCAGGCGAGCGGCTTCAGACGCAGCCGCCGCCTGCTCGCCGCGCTCGGCCTCATGCTACGGCGCATGGCGCTCATGCACGACCGCCCGGCTGTCCTGTCGGCGCTCCTGGTCGGTTGCGGCTCGCGCCTCGCCCAGGGCGCAGGCTTGGCTCTCACCTTGTCCGCCATGGGTTGCGAGATCTCGCTGCCTCTGGCGCTGGCCGCCCATGCCGCCGGCTCGCTCGCGGGCGCCGCATCCATGCTGCCCGGTGGCCTCGGCGCGGCGGAGCTCGCGATCGTCGGCATCCTCGCCGGAGCCGGACAGCCGATCGAGGCGGTGATCGCCAGCGTCCTGCTCTTCAGGATCGGCAGCCTTTGGATCGCGACGGGGCTCGGCATCGTCGCGCTCTCGGCTTCGCTCGCCTTGCGAAAGGCGTCGATTCGATTCGGATGAACCGACGGCGCGACAGTCCCGCTGTCGCCGGTGAAAGCGAATGTGTGGTATTCAGGCCCACTGACATTGGGGGCCTGAAGCCATGTTCGATCGGCGCGACGCGTGCGAAAACGGCGAAGCCGTGACGTGACCTTCCATGCGCAAGCCGCTCATCTCGATCATCGTCCCGGTCTTCAACGAAGAGGCCAACGTTGCTCGAGCCTATGAGGCGATCATCAGCGAGTTGGCGCCGCGAGATGATCTGGATTTCGAGATCATATTCACCGACAACCATAGCACCGACGCCACCTTCACGCGCCTCAAGGAGCTCGCGGCCCGCGACCAGCGTGTCAAAGTCCTCAGGTTCGCCCGGAACTTCGGCTTCAACCGGTCGATCCTGACGGGCTATCGCTACGCACGCGGCGATGCCGCGATCCAGATCGACTGCGATCTGGAGGATCCACCGAACCTCTTCCACGACTTCATCAGGATGTGGCGGAACGGTCACGACGTTGTGGTCGGCGTTCGCGCCAAGCGGCCCGAAGGCCGGCTGATGTCATTGGCCCGGCGGACCTACTACCGATTCCTGAACAGGATTTCCGACAGCGAGCATCAGATAAATGCCGGCGACTTCAGACTCCTCGACCGGCAGATCCTCGACCAGCTCAAGGTAATCGACGACGCCCAACCTTATATCCGCGGATTGACGTCGGAGCTGGCCCAGAATCAAGCCTCGATCGCCTACAAGCGGACCAATCGGCGGGAGTTCGGCAGGAGCAAGTTCCCGCTGGCACAGCTGATCAAGTTCGGGCTGCAAGGAGTCTTCGCGCACTCGACCATTCCACTTCATATCGCCACTTTCGTCGGGATGGCGATCGCGCTCACGACCGCGCTCGTGACAGGCATCTACATCGTGGCGCGCCTGCTGTCGTCCGAGGCCGCCCCCTGGCCACGCGGCTTCGCGACGACGACGGTCCTGATCCTGTTCGGGATCAGCCTCAACGCGCTGTTCCTCGGCATCATCGGCGAATACATTGCCCGGATCTATCAGCAGGTCCGACGCCGGCCCACAGTGATCATCGAGAAGTCATTGAACATCGACGCGTCCGGTCTCGTACGCGACGAGGTGCACCGCGGCGCACCGCACTAGGCCCAAGCCGACGTGAAGCACGAGCACAGGGACGCCGGCCCATGATCAGCAGCGGAATCGACTACGCGTCCTGGCCGAGCGATCTCGTCCTTTCCCTCTCGGCGATCGCTTTCTCATCCTACGTGCTGTGCCGGATGTTCCTGGATGGCATTCGCCTCAAGCAGTGCGGCATCCTTACCGGCTTCTACGCGCACCACATGGATTCCATCGCCGTTGCGATATCGCGGATCGCGTATCGCAGCGGTCAGAACTATCTCGCTCTCGCTGCCGTGCGCAATGTCCTGACCTTCGGCGGACTACCCGGCGCGAGGGAGGCGCCGGATGTTCCGGTCCAGCTGGATCGGCA
>VGEH01000109.1 GCA_016869375.1 Alphaproteobacteria bacterium
TGACCTACTTCGCCTTCCCAGACATCCACTGGCAGAAGATCCGCACCAACAACCCACTCGAGCGGATCATGAAAGAGATCCGCCGACGAACCCGTGTCGTCGGTGCCTTCCCTGATGGTCAGTCCTGTCTCAACTTGGCGGCTGCGCGGCTGCGCTATATCGCAGGATCGGCGTGGTCAGCCAGGTGCTACATGAACATGCGGCCACTCTATCAGCCGCAGGTCCCACAATCCGGAGCCGCCGCCTGATCAAATGTGCGAAAGATTCTGGACAGGACCGTCCACGCGGCTGATGCCGAGATCGTTCAGCATATGGTTGGACATTTCCGCCAGGGCCTTGCGCTCGCGGGCGCGGCGCTCCCATACGGCGAGGAGGTTGGCGAGGCGCGCGAGCACCTGGACCGGGCTCGGAAAGGAGGGAAGGGCCTGAGCGACGCTCTTGAGGCCATCGTGCTTTGTATTTGTCAGCATACAATTCTCCATTCGCCTGCGGTATTTTCCGTCTTCACGAGGATTGAGATATAACAATCTCTGCTGCATTGCAAGGTGACAAGGGCCATAAATGCACCCATCTCGACAAAGATGGAGCGGTGTTGTAAGCGTGTACTATGACAAATTGGACACCTGACCTGGATGTCCGTCCCGGGCCGCGGTATTTGGCTATCGCCATGGCTTTAGGTGAGTCCATCGCCCGCGGCGAGCTTCGCCCTGGCGACCGGCTCCCGACCCATCGCGATCTCGCCCAACGTCTCGGCGTCACCGTGCCCACCGTCAGCCGCGCCTATCGCGAGGCGAGCCGCCGGGGCTATCTCTCCGGCGAGGTCGGTCGGGGCACCTTCGTCCGCGGTGCCGTGCAGCCCAGGCCAGCGCCGGCGCCCGAGCGCGAGGAGCAGGGGATCATCGACTTCGACATGAACCGGCCGACGGTGGATGCGCCGCACGAGGGATATCTCGCCGAAAGCCTGGCGCGGCTCGCACGCTCGCCCGAGCTCGCCGACATGCTGCGCTATCAGCCGAATGCCGGCCTGCCGGCGCATCGCGCGGCCGGGGCCGAGTGGATCACGCAGAGCGGCCTCGAGGCCCAGGCCGAGCGCACCGTCGTCACCTCCGGCGGCAAGCACTCGCTGTTCGTGGTGCTGCATGCGATCGCCAAGCCCGGCGACACGATCCTCGCCGAGGAGCTGTCCTGGCCCGGCATCCGCAGCGTCGCGCGCTACCTCGACCTCAAGCTCCAGCCGGTCAAGCTCGACGATGACGGCATCGTTCCCGAGGATCTCGACCGCGCCTGCCGCGAGCATCGGCCGAAGGCGCTGCTCTGCACGCCGACCGCGCAGAACCCGACCGTCTCGATCCTGCCGGTGGCGCGGCGCCGGCGCATCGCCGAGATCTGCCGCGAGCACGACATCGCCATCGTCGAGGACGAGGTCTACGGGCCTCTGATTGACGAACCGCCGCCGCCGGTGACCACCTTCGCGCCCGAGCGCAGCTTCTACCTGACCAGCCTGTCCAAGGTCTCGGCGCCCGGTCTTCGAGTCGGCTATGTGCTGGCGCCGCAGGGGCAGGTGGGGCGCGTCGCCCAGGGCGTCGGCGCGACGACAATCTTCACCCCGCCGCTGATGGCCGAGATCGGCGCGCAGTGGATCGCGTCGGGCACGATCCGGGCGCTGGTCGACTGGCAGCGCCGCGAGGTCTCCGAGCGCACGCAGATCCTCAGGAGCGTGCTGGGCGGACTCAAGTTCCGCACCGAGCCGCATGCGATGCATACCTGGATCCAGCTGCCGAAGCCCTGGCACCCGGGCGAGCTGATCGAGGCCGGCCGGCGCCGCGGCCTTTCCTTGAGCCAGACCGACGCCTTCTGCGTCGGCATCAATGAGCCGGACGCGATCCGCCTCGCCCTTTGCGGCCCGACCAGCCGCGCGCGCTATGAGGAGGGCCTCAAGCGCCTCGCCGACGCGCTCGCCGCGGGGCCAGAGTTCACCGCGACGATGGTGTGAGCGTCAGATCAGGTCGCGCTTGATCTTGTCGTCCCAGGTCTTCGAGAAGACCCGAACTCCGCTCTCATAGGCCTCGAGCTTGGCCGTGACGAGGAAGGCGTCCTTCGTGGCCGTGACCGTCGTCTCGGTCTCGATCGCGACCTGCCAGTCGCCCCGCCCATGGGTGATCGAATACAGCGACACCGCCTTGGCCGAGGTTGGATCGCCGAGCGTGATCGCGTAGCGCTCGCGGCCGGCGCCGGAAAACTCGAGGTCGATCTTGCTGATCAAGGTGCGGCCGCGATCCTTGACCGCGTCAATCACATGCTCGCCGGTGATCATGTCGCGCGAATGCCGGCGGCTGCGGGCGTAGGGGCGCCTCTCGACCTTGGCCTCGGTCGCGGCCGCTTCCGGCGGATCGAAGGGGCGAAGACTTTGGTCCTCCTCGCGCGGCGCGCGCACGGGAAGATCCAGCGTGCTGGCGCCGGTGAAGACCGTCAGCATCACCGGTTCCGGCGCCGGCCACATCAGCGGCCAATAGCCGGTCGAGATCGCGACGCGAAGGCGATGCCCGGCCGGCACCGCCTGCGCGATGTCGTTGAGCTTCACCGTCACGCGCGTGCGCTTGCCGGGCACCATCGCCTGCGGATGCTCGTGACTGTCGCGATGCGTCAGGTTGAGAACGCCGTAGGTCAGCCGCGTCGAAGCGCCGTCGGGTGCGACGCCGTTCAGGCGCAAGCAGATCTGCGCCACCGGCTTGTCGACCGCGAGGTCGAGCGTGACCACAGGGGCGCCGAGGAACTCGAAGCCTTCCGCCAGCGGCTCGGAGTCGAAGCAGAGCGAGTTGCCGTCATCCTCGCGTTGATCCGACGGCATCTCGGCCTGGTAGCCATAGGGGCACCATTCGCCGGAGCCTTCGCCGATGGTTGTGGGCGAGGAGTACGTGAGCGCGCACTCCGCCGCCGGCTTGGCGTCGAGCGTGCCGGCATTCAGGTGCCAGCGTCGCGATCCGATCTTCTCGCTCGGCCATGAATCCTCGGCGACCCAGCGGCCGGGCCGCTCGGCATAGAAGCTCTTCGGCGGCACATGCTCCTGCATCCAGACGCGGAGCATCGGCTCGTCCATGAGCCCCGTATCCTTGTCCTTGAGCCAGTGATCCCACCAGCGCACGGACTCCTGGAGCATGCCCATGGCGGGGCCGGGAACGGCGCGGAAGCCCCAGGCATGCGCCCATTGGCCGATCAGCCCTTTGCGCGGGACCTTGAGGCCTGCGAGCAGGCGCGGGATCGCATTCGAATAGCCGTCGGCCCAGCCGCCGACCGCATAGACCGGACATTGGATCGCGCTGAAATCCTCGCAGACCGAGCCGTGCTTCCAATAGGCGTCGCGGTGGTGATGCTTAATCCAGGTCGCGACCAGAGATTCCGTATTCTCGAGACGCTGCATCCACATCTCGCGCCAGCGCTCGCCGACCAGCGCCGGATCGGGCGGCCGCGCCATGAAGGAGAAGGCGGTCGAGCCCCACATCAGATTGTCGTTGAGCAGGCAGCCGCCCATGTAGTGCATGTCGTCGGCGAAGCGGTCGTCGGTCGAGCAGCTCGTGATGATCGCCTTGAGCGCCGGTGGACGAAGCGCCGCGACCTGGAGCGCGTTGAAGCCACCCCAGGAATTGCCGAACATGCCGACCTTGCCGGTGCACCAGGGCTGCTTGGCGAGCCAGGCGATGACCTCGGCGCCGTCGGTCAGCTCCTGCATCAGGTATTCGTCGAACATGAGGCCGTCTGAGTCGCCGGAGCCGCGACGGTCGACGCGCACCGCGGCATAGCCGTGGCCGGCGAAATAGCCATGCATCTGGCTGTTGGCGACCGAGGTGAAGTCGCGCTTGCGGTAGGGGAGGTATTCGAGGAGAGCAGGGACGGGGTTCTTCTCGGCGTCCTCCGGAAGCCAGATGCGCGCCGCGAGCCGGCAGCCGTCGCTGAGCGTGATCCAGGTATTCTCGATCTCGCGCGCCTTGCGCGGAAACTCGCTGACGATCTTCATGGCGAACCTCCCCCGACCGGCTTAAGAGGGTGGCGGTGGCGAGGAAGCCTGCCTAGCGAAACCCGACGGAGCCCGGAACCGATGAGCGACGAGAACGCGATCCGCCAGCAGCGACGGCGCACCAACAAGCTGATCGCCGACCACGAGGCCGAGCGGCTGAGGCCCTTCTTCGATCCGAAGGTCACGGTGATCGCCGGCGACGGCTCGGTGATCCTGGGCATGGACGAGCTGATCGGCCGCTTCGAGAGCTTCTTCAAGGACCCGACCTTCATCACCTTCGACCGCCAGACCGAGACCGTGATCCTCGACAAGAAGGGCACGCGCGCTTCCGAGCGCGGCGACTGGGTCGCGTCATGGCACGGGCCGTCGGGCACGATGACCAGCGGCGGGCAGTACCAGGCGGTGTGGAAGAAGGCGCAGAACCAGTGGGTGCTCGAATCCGAGCACTTCATCGCGCTGCATTGAGGGAGGCGGCGATGAACGAAGGCACGGACTCTGGCCGACAAGCTCATCCGCAACTTCGATACGGTGAAGACCGAGCACGATTTGCGCGAGCCGCTCTACGAAAGTCACGCGGCGCGACTGGGAACCGGCACGGCGGCGCAGAAGCTTGGCGCCTCGGTCGATACCGTGGCGCCCGGCAAGCGCTCCTGCCCTTATCATTTCCACTACGCGCAGGAGGAGATGTTCGTCGTCATAGACGGCACGGGCACGCTGCGCGTTGCCGGCGAGATGCTCCCGATCAAGGCCGGCGACGTGATCTTCATTCCGCCGGGACCGGAATACCCGCACCAGATCATCAACACCTCCGACCGCCCGCTGAAATACCTCTCGATCAGCACGCGCGAGACGCCGGAGATCTGCGAGTACCCGGACTCGGGCAAGTACGGCGCCTATGCGCAGGATTTCCGGACGCTTCAATACGCGAAGAACGGCGTCGACTACTGGGACAAGGAGCCGTAGTCCCGTCGACGTGCTAGAAACCCTGCACTCCCAATCCGGCACTCCCTCCCCATGCATCCCTTCCAAACGCCCGCCACGCTCACTTGGCGCGGCGTGCTCGACGGCCTGAAGATCTCGCCGACGCTGGCGCTGAACTCTGGCATCTACGGCCTCATCTTCGGCGTCATCGCGGCGCAGGCGGGCTTGAGCGCGATCGAGTCCGGCATTATGAGCGCGACGGTCTTCGCCGGCGCGGCGCAGCTCCTGATCGTCGAGACCTGGACGCGACCGATCCCGGCGGCGTCGCTGATCGTCGGCCTCATGCTGGTCAATTCGCGCCACGTGCTGATGGCGCTGGCGATGCGCCCGCATCTCGAGGGCCTGCCGCGCTGGAAGCAGTTCCTCGCCGCCAGCGTCATCGTCGACGACAACTGGGCGATGATGATGACCAAGTTCGAGCAGGGCTATCGCGATGTCGGCTACATCCTCGGCCTCGCTTTCCTGGCGGTACCGGCCTGGACCGTGATGACGGTCGTCGGAAACATGGTTGGTGGCGGCATCGAGGATCCGCGGCGCTGGGGCTTCGACTTCATCATCGTGGCACTCGCCGTCGTCATCATCGCTGGGCGCTGGCGCGGCGCCTCGACGCTGCTGCCTTGGGGCGCTGCCTTCGGCGTCTCCGTCCTCGCTTCGCAATGGCTGCCGGGCAAGGGCTACATCGTCGCCGGTGCGATCGCCGGCGCACTTGCCGGGCTTCTGCGCCCCGATCCTGGCGGGCCACTCAAATCGGCGCTGGAAAAGCCGCGATGACGTTCGAATCCGCGCTTGTCCTTCTCGCGCTTGCCCTCGTCGCCTTCGCGCTCCGCGCCGGCGGCACGGTGCTGGGCGGGCTGATGCCGACGACCGGCAAAGGCGGACAGTTCCTGCGCGAGCTCCCCGGCACGATCATGGTCTCCATGATCGCGCCGATCATCGCCTTCGGCGGGCCGGCGGAGTGGCTGGCGACGGCGATCTCCGGCCTCGTCGCTTGGTTCACGCGCAACCTGCTCGCGACCATGGCCGCCGGACTGGTCTCGATCTGGTTCCTGCGCCAGACGCTGGGTTCGTGACGCCCACCGCTGCGCGTGTCACATCTTGGGCAGCGCGGCGATGACGCCGTTGGCCAGTCGCAGCCGTCGCGCGACGATGCGCGCCAGGTTCAGATTGATCTGCGCTGCGATGCGGATGTCGGAAGCCGCGTCCTGAAGGGCACGCCGAGGAATGCGGATCGCGTCGATCTCGGTCACGGCGGAAGGGATGCTCGGCTGGTCGCTTTCGAGTAGCGTAGCGTCGTCGCCGACGGCATCGCCCGGCCCGTAGGTCGCGACCGTGATCTTGCGGCCGCCGATGTCGCGCGACACATCGGCATAGCCGCGCAGGAGCAGCAATACGTCGTCCGAAGGACCGCCGGCGCCGAGTTGCTCCTGTGCCTTGTAGTGTACGACCTCTCGGCCGGCGAGCAGCTGTCTGAGCTGCGGCGGCGCGATCTTGTCGAAGAGCAGTACGGGCGCGGCTCTCGCCGCCCGGGACAACCCGGCATCGGCGTCAGACGAGCCGTCGGCCAGGGTCTCGGCAAGGAGAGCCCGGTCGAGGCCGTGCCATCGCTCCTCGAAATATCGTCTGGTCTCGGGCCGATCCACGCGCCCAGCTGAATGCGCGATCTCGAGGATGGGCGAGCGATTGCGCGCGAGATACTCCTGATCGTCGACGACGAAGCAGAGCGGCACCGAGATGCCGCAGCGCGTCGGAGAGTCGAAGTGCGGCGCGAAGCGGCGGAAGCCCAACCGCTCATAGAGCGGGACCAGGTGCGGCGCGGCGTGCACGAAGGCGAAGCGGGCCTTGTCGTGCTGGTAGATGTGCTCGGCGACCCGCTTAGTCAGCATGATGAACAGGGGCGAACGGCGGTACCGGTGCGCGACGGCAGCCTTGCGGATGTAGAACAGCGACTCGCGGCCGAAGGCCTCGGCGAATTCGTCGATGTGGAACCGCTCGATCAGCTTCTGCGCCATTTCGCTTTCGGAGCAATGATCGACGGTGATCGTGCCGGCCGGCGCCGTCCCGTCATAGGCGGTCAGGATGAAGGCACGGTCGTCGCCTCTCTCGCCGAGACCCCTGTCCGGGTCGACACCATCGGGCGAGAAGCCGAGTTCGTCTATGAATACCCGGTAGCGGAGGGCCAGCGCTGCGGCCAAGTCCTTTTCGTCGAGGGCCTGGACAATGTTGAACTTAGCTGGGCGTCTCGGCTCGCCGGCCCGCGCCGCGTCGTGCGACCGCGCACTCTCCAGAAGGATCTGGAGCTGGGCTTCGAACTGCTTGCGCTCCACCGGCTTGACGAAATAGGTGCTCACACCGAGTTCGGCCGCCCGGCGCACGTAGCGGGCCTCCGTATGCGCGGTCAGGAACGCGACCGGGACCCGCTTCGCGCCGGCCCAGGGATGCCTTCGGAGCTTCTCGACGAATTCGAGGCCGTCCATAGGGGCCATCGAGATGTCGCTGATGATCACGCCCGGGCTGGCCTGCTCCAGCTTGGAGAGGGCTTCTTCGCCGTCCCGAGCCTCGGCGATCTCGCGAAATCCGATCCGGCGCAGGATCAGCGCCACGCTTCCGCGCACGAAATCGTTGTCTTCGACGAGCAGAACGCGCACGGCTCCCAGGTCACCGATGGGGCCTGCGATGTTCGGGCTCGTCTCGATCGCGCCTGGTCCTGCCTCAGGGTTGGCCGGCGCCGGCTTGGCCGAGGTATCGATGATCGCTGCTTCGCCGGCCGTCTTCTCGCTCATCGCCGCACCCCCTGTCCCCTGGCGTTGATCGCTTGCCCAGAGAGCTTCGTGGAACGGATGCCAAGCTTCGGCTGCTCCTGGATTTCCAGGAATTCAGCCTCCTACCAAGCAAGGGTCCCGTGTAGCGAGTGAGCAGTTCACCGCAATTTAGGAAGAATTCGCCGCTCCTTCCACCAAATCTTCGGTAGCGCAATACCGCGCCTCGTCTGTCAGCCCGGCGAGCGGTAGAATGCAAGGTGGAGGGAAAGGACGAATATGACGACGACGGGCTTTGCCCTGTTCGATACCGAGATCGGAGCCTGCGCCATCATTTGGGCCGACGGCGGAATCATTGGCATGCAGCTCCCGGAAAGGCGGGACGAACAGGCCCGCGCGCGCTTGGCGAAGCGCTATCCGGGCGCCAGCGAGGCCGGGCCGCCGCCCGAGATCGAGAGCGTCATCGCCGAGGTCCAGGCGCTGCTGCGCGGCGAGGCGAGAGACCTTGCCGGTGTGTCTCTCGACATGGACGCCGTTCCGGAATTCGAGCGCAAGGTCTATGAGATCGCGCGCGCCATCCCGCCCGGCCGCACCATGACCTATGGAGAGATCGCGACGAGGCTCGGCGACAAGGCGCTGTCGCGCGATGTCGGTGCCGCGCTCGGACGCAACCCGTTCCCGATCGTCGTTCCTTGTCATCGCGTGCTCGGCAGCAGCGGAAAAGCCGGCGGCTTCTCCGCGCGCGGCGGCGTCGACACCAAGATGAGGATGCTGCAGATCGAGGGCGCGAAGACCAGCGATGAGCCGTCGCTGTTCGACAGCCTGCCGGTGAGCGCGAAGAAGAGGAACTGACGCCTCGTGCTCCCTCTCCCGCGCAGGACGCGGGAGAGGGGATGCGAGGTGAGTTACGACTTCTTCTCGATGTTCCAGAACGGCAGCTTGCCACCGCCGAGGATGCCCGAGACGTTCTTGCGATAGGCGATCTTCTGCTGGAAGCGGCCCATCGGCACGAAGGGCACCACCTCGTAGAAGCGTGTGTGGAAACGCCCGGCGATGTCCTGGCGCTGCGCATCGGTGGTCGCGGTGACGAACTCGGCACGGATCTTCTCGAGCTGCTCGTCGCAGGGCCAGCCGAACCAGTTCTTGCCGTCGCAGGGCGTGGCGGCGGTGTTGTTGGTCAGCGGATTGGCAGCGAGGGCCACGTTGCCCCAGGTGTAGAAGACGTGCCAGCCCTTGCCGGGCGCAGCCGCCGGATCGTCCTTGAGCGCGCGGCGCTGCACCAGCGTCGCCCAATCCATGTTCTGCAGGTCGACGTTGAAGCCGGCGGCCTTGAGCTGGCTTGCCGACATCACCGCCATCGCCGAGATCTGCGGATCCGTCGTCGGGTTCATCACGACGATCGGCTCGTTCTTATATCCGGCTTCGGCCAGGAGGGCCTTGGCCTTGGCGATGTTGGAAGGGCCTGGCTGCGTCCAGGAGCCGATGCCGACCTTGGTGTCGAGCGGCGTGCCGCAGCCGAAGACGGCCCAGCAGACCGACTGCAAATCCTTGTTGCCGACCATGGCGTCGAGCACCTGGCCCTGGTCGGTGGCGTAGAGCATCGCCTGGCGGATCTTCGGATTGTTGGTCGGATGCACGAGGTGGTTCGGCCGCATCACATTGCCGAAGCCGAACCTGTTGGCGATCTCGACGACGACGTCCGGACTCTTCTGCAGGATCGGCAGCATGTCGACGGGCGGATATTCGTAGAGATCGAACTCACCGGCGACCAGCGCCTGGGTCGATGTTGCCGTGTCGGGGTTGTAGCTGAACTCGAGCCGGTCGAGCTTGACCACCTTGCCACCGGCATAGCCGTCCGGCTTCTGCGTCCGAGGCACGTAGTCCTTGTTCTTCGTGTAGGTAAACTTGCTGCCCGGAACCCATTCGGCCTTGTTGAAGATGAAGGGGCCGGATCCGATGGTCTCGGCGACCGCGGTGAAGGGATCGGACGTCGCCTCCTTCTCGCGCATGATGTAGAGCGGCTGAGCCGAGGCACCGAGCAGCTCGATCACCGGGCCGAACTTCTCCTTGAGCTTGATCTCGACGGTCCTGTCATCGACGACGTTCACCTCGGCGACCCGCGACATCAGGCTCTGGCCGGCGGCGATCCGCGCACCCCAGCGCTTGATCGACGGCGCCACATCCTTCGCGGTCACGGGCGTTCCGTCATGCCATTTGAGGCCGGGACGGATCATGATGCGCCAGGTCATGCCGTCGGCGCTGGCGTTCCAGCTTTCCGCCATCTGCGGGTGCGGGCGCAGGTTGCTGTCTTCGGCGAACAGCTGGTCGTAGATCATGAAGGCGTGGCTGCCGGTGATCTGGTCGGTCGTCCAGATCGGGTCGAGCGACTTCAGGTCGCCGTTTACGACGGCCCTGAGCGTCTGCGCCGAGGCGCTTCCGGCGGCGAGGCCAAGCGCGGCGGCGAGCGCGATGGCGATGTGTGGTCGTTGCACGGTCATGGTTCGCGGTCTCCCTGGTTGGACATTGAGAACCGTTCGACCGTCGTGCATTCGAAGCCGTTCTCGACGCGGCCGCGGCGGGCGAACTGGCGAAGCAGCTAGGCGAACGCTAGGATGCGCCCCGCGGTGGGTCAAACGACGCGCCGGCCCCACGAAACGGAGCTTTCCATGTTCGACGTGGTGATCGCCGGCGGGACGATCGTCGACGGAACCGGGCGTGCCGGCTATCGCGGCGATGTCGGCATCAAGGGCGAGATCATCGAGGCGATCGGCGATCTCTCCAAGGCAGAGGCCAAGCGCCGGATCGATGCGACCGGTCTTACCGTCTCGCCGGGCTTCATCGACACCCACACGCATTCGGAAGGCGCGTTGCTCGTCGATCCCCAGCACGCCAATGGCATCCGCCAGGGCATCACCACCGAGTTCCTCGGCATCGACGGCATGTCCTACGCGCCGCTCTCCGCCTACAACTTCAAGGCCTATCGCCACTGGCTCGGCGGGCTGCTCGGCGATCCGCCGGAAGACCTCGACATGAGCAGCGTCTCCGCGTTCCGCGGCCACTATCACAAGAAGGTCTCGGTCAACACGGCCTACTTTGTGCCGCACGCGACCGTGCGTCTGCAGGCGCTGGGCTTTCACGACAAGCCGTTGCGCGGCGATCCGCTCGTCGCGGCGAAGCGCATGGTGCGCGAGGGGCTGGAGCAGGGCGCCGTCGGCTTCACCACCGGTGGGCGCTACTACCCCGGCCCCTGGGGCGACACCGACGAGATCGCCGAGCTCTGCACTGCGGTGCGTGAAGCCGGCAAGGTCTATATGTGCGAGCCGCGTGCGTTGACGATCGCGAGCCGTGCCTTCGGCAAGCACGGCGTGACCGAAGGTATGGAGGCGGCGCGCCGCTCGGGCGCCAAGCTGCACTTCGCGCATCGACAAGCTCATGGCCCCGGTCGAAGCCGCACGCACGGCCGACCACGACATCACCTTCGATATTTATCCCTATCCGACCGGCAGCTCGATCGCGATCTCCTATCTTCCGGATGAAGCGCAGGAGGGGGGCCCAAAGGAGATCCTGGTTCGGCTCCGGGATCCCGCGCAGCGGAAGGCAATCGCGGCCGAGATCGACGCCCGCGAGGAGTCGCGGCTCCTGTCCATGGTCTTCTCCTACATGCCAAACGCGCCGGAGCTCGAAGGCACGACCCTGCGCGATCTCGCCGCCAAGCGCGGCCGCAGCAAGGGCGAGGTTCTCATGGAGATCCTGCTCGAGCAGAACCTCAAGGTCGGGTATCTCGCCGAACCGCCGTCGAGCGATGCCGTATGGACTCAGCTCGGCCGCGACTTCATGGAGCTGCTGGCGCGCGATGACTACATGGTCTGCAGCGACATCACGCCGGCCGGCAACATGCCGCATCCACGCTGCTTCGGCGCTTTCCCGCGCTTCCTCGGCCGGCTGCGCCGCGAGGTCGGCAACCTCTCGCTGGAGGCGATGATCCATCGCATGACCGATCGTCCGGCGCGACGCTTCGGCCTCACGCGTCGCGGCCGCGTCGAAAAAGGCTGGTTCGCCGACCTCGTCGTTTTCGACGAGGCGCGCGTGAACGACACCGCGACATATCGCGAGCCTAAGCAGTTCCCGACGGGCATTCCCCATGTGCTCGTCAACGGCGCCATCGCCGTCGACAACGAGCGCTGCACCGGCGTCTATGCGGGACAGGCGGTGCCTTAGCCGCGAGGTGCCCTGCCAGTCGCTGAGCAGGGTGTTAAAGGAACCCGTCGCCCATCTCGGCCTTGGGCCGTTCCGTCAGGTCGACCGGGGATCACCCTGGTCTGGCCGGCCTGCGCCTCACGGGGGCACCGAGCGGCCGGCGGTCAACTCGCTACACCGGGTTACCATCCGTCATCGTGAAGCCACGATCCGGTCGCGAATTTGCTGGGATTAATTGACATTTTACTGATCGTGGGTACAACCAAAGGCCTAGAGAATTCAGGGTCTTTCACAGCGGCGGGACCGGGGTGATCGAGAAGATACGTCTGGTGGAGCGGGGCGGAGAGTTCATGCGCTCTCTGCGTGCGCTGGACCCCGACCGTTGGTCGACGCTGCTGTTCGCCGTGGTGGCTCTGCTGTGGGTCGCTACCGTCACCGACTACGGCGTCACCTGGGACGAGGACGTGCATGCCTATTATGGCCAGCTCGTCGTCGACTACTACGCCTCCGGCTTCACCGATCTCCGCGCGCTGAGCTGGTGGAATCTCTACCTCTACGGCGCCGCCTTCGATGCCTTTGCCGCCGCGCTGGCGCAGATCTCGCCGCTCGGTCTCTACGAGACGCGGCACGCCCTCAACATCCTCGTCGGTCTCCTCGGGCTGGCCGGCACCTGGAAGCTCGCGCGTACGATAGGCGGGCCGAAGGTTGCTTTCTGGGCGCTGTTCTTCCTCGCCTTTGCGCCGACCTACTACGGCCATTCCTTCAACAATCCGAAAGATGTTCCTTTTGCGGCCGGCATGATCTGGGCGACCTACTATACCGTGCGCGTCGTCCAAGGCATGCCGCGGCCGCCGATCCGCGACGTGTTGCTGTTCGGCGTCGCCGCGGGGCTCGCTTCGGGCGTCCGCGTCGGCGGCTTCATCGTCTTCGGATATCTCGCGCTCGGCGTCGGCCTCGCGGTGCTTCTGCGCGCGATTGCCGAACGTTCGGTCCGGACCTTCCTCGTCGACACCGGGGCCAGCCTGGGACGCATCGCGCTGCCGGCGCTGCTGGTGCTCTACCCGGTCATGCTGCTCGGTTGGCCCTGGGCGCAGCAGAATCCTCTGCTGAACCCCTATCTCGCGCTGACCGAGTTCTCGCACCACACCTATCCGTGGAAGACGCTGTTCGCCGGCGGCTACTACGACGCCGATCAGCTTCCTTGGATCTACCTGCCGACGTATCTTCTCCTGAAGATCCCGGAGCTGGTCGTGGCGCTCTTCGCCGGCGCGCTGGCGCTCGCCCTGTATATTTTCGGGCGCGGCCTCGTGGACGGCCCTGGCGAGCGGATCCAGCGGATGATGCGGGCGCTCCCCGCCCTTCTGCTCGGCTTTGCCGCGATCTTCCCCGTCGTCTATGCGATCGGTGTCCGCGTCACGCTGTTCGACGGCATGCGGCACTTCCTGTTCGTCGTGCCGCCGCTCTGTATCGTCGCCGCCTGGGGCTTCCAGCGCCTGCTCGACTGGTTGGAGCCGAAGGCGTGGCGGAACGCCGCCTATGCCGTGTTCGGCATGTTCGCCGTCTACCATGCGACGGTGATGGTCCGGCTGCACCCGAACGAATATGTCTACTACAACGCCCTGATCGGAGGCACCGAAGGCGCCGAAGGCCTCTTCAAGCTCGACTACTGGGGCAATTCCTACGCCGAGGCGGTCCGCGGCCTTGCCGACAAGCTGCGCGAGGATTACGGCGACGAGTTCGAGGCACGCACCTTCAAGGTCCGCATCTGCGGGCCGAAGGCGCCGGCAAGCTACTATTTCCCGCCGAACTTCGAGGTCACCTCGGAGAACGAGGAAGCCGATTTCGTCATCTCGATGAGCGCCTATGCGCCGGCTGGCATCAAGACGCCGGAAGCCGAGTGCGGCACCGCGCTGGCGGGCCGCGAGATTTACCGCGTCGAGCGCCTCGATGCTCTGATGTCGCTGGTCATCGACCGCCGCGACATCAAGCTGGCGAGCGAGCGCGCCCAGGTGCAAGCTAATGCGCGGCGCCGTTTTCGCGCCTTAGTTCTCCCGTAAGCTTCGTCGCATGGTTGCTGCGTCCTCGCCCTGGTTTCAGGGGAAGTCCGTCCTAGTGACCGGTGGTCTCGGCTTCATCGGCTCGACGCTCGCGCATCGGCTGGTGGAGCAGGGGGCCAGGGTCACGCTTGTCGACAGCCTGATCCCCGAATACGGCGGCAACCCCTTCAACGTCGACGACATCAAGGACAGGCTTACGGTCAACGTCGCCGATATCCGCGACGTGCACGCGCTCTCCTATCTCGTCGCCGGCCAGGACGTGATCTTCAACCTCGCCGGCCAGACCAGCCACCTCGACTCTATGCACGAGCCGCTGGCCGATCTCGAGATCAACTGCCGCGCCCAGCTCACGCTGCTCGAGACCTGCCGCAAGCGGAACCCGGGCGTGAAGCTGGTCTTCGCTTCGACCCGCCAGCTCTACGGCAAGCCCGACTACCTGCCGGTCGACGAGCGTCATCTGCTGCGCCCCGCCGACGTCAACGGCATCAACAAGATGGCGGGCGAGTGGTACCACATCCTCTACAACAACGTTTACGGCCTGAAGGCGACGGCGATCCGGCTCACCAACACCTATGGGCCACGCATGCGCGTCAAGGATGCGCGCCAGACCTTTCTCGGCGTCTGGCTCCGCCTGATCCTCGAAGGCAAGCCCTTCGAGGTCTGGGGCGGCGAGCAGCTCCGCGACTTCACCTATGTCGATGACGCCGTGGACGCGCTGCTGCGCGCCGCGTGGACGCCCGAGGTCGACGGCCTCGCGCTCAACATCGGCGGTTTCCCGCCGGTGTCGCTGAAGACGCTGGCCGATGCGCTGATCTCAGCGAATGGCGACGGCGAGATGGTGATCAAGACCTTCCCGGCCGAGCGAAAGCGCATCGACATCGGCGACTACTATGCCGATGACAGCCGCTTCCGGAGCCTGACCGGCTGGTCGGCCAAGGTCGATCTCGACGAGGGGCTCAGGAACTGCCTCGCCTACTACCGGGCCAATCTGGACAAGTATCTCTGATGATCCTGCAAGCCGACCCCAAGGCCGGGTATCTCGCGCACAAGGCCGAGATCGATGCCGCCGTCGCCAAGGTGCTCGCCAGCGGCTGGTACATCCTGGGCGAGGAAGTGAAGGGCTTCGAGGCCGAGTTCGCGAAGTTCGTCGGCGTCGGCCATGGCATCGGCGTCGCCAACGGCACCGACGCGCTCGAGATCGCGCTCCGCGCGCTCGGCGTCGGCCCAGGCGACAAGGTCGCCACCGTTTCGCACACGGCGGTCGCGACCGTTGCGGCGATCGAGCTGGTCGGCGCCGAGCCGGTGCTGCTCGATGTCGATCCCGATCGCTACACCATGGACGCCGACGAGCTCGCGGAAGTCTTGAAGCGCGAGCCGATCAAGGCGGTGATCCCGGTCCATCTCTACGGCCAGCCGGCGGCGCTCGACCGCATCATGCAGCTCTGCGACGCCGCCAGGGTGCCGGTGATCGAGGATTGCAGCCAGGCGCATGGCGCCATGCTCGGCAACCGCCAAGTCGGCGCCTTCGGCCGCGTCGCCTGCTACTCGCTATACCCGACCAAGAACCTCGGCGCCTTCGGCGATGGCGGCATCGTCGTGACCGACGATGCGGATCTCGCCAAGCGGATTCGCGAGCTTCGCGAATATGGCTGGCGCGAGCGCTACATCAGCGCGACCACCGGCATGAATACGCGGCTCGACGAGCTGCACGCGGCGATGCTGCGCGTGCGCCTCCGGCACCTTCCCGCCGACAACGAGCGTCGGCGCGCGATCGCCGCGATCTACGACAAGGAGCTGCGCCATATCGGCAAGCCGCTGGTCTGGCCGGGCGTCACCCATGTCTATCACCAGTACGTCGTCCGCCATGTGCACCGCGACAAGCTGCGGGCGCGGCTGAAGGCGATGGGGGTGGGGACCAACATTCACTACCCGATGCCGGTGCATGTGCAGCCGGCCTATGCCGGCCGCGTCGCGCTCGGCCCGAAGGCGTGCAAGGCGACCGAGACCCTGGCCGCGGAAGTCCTGAGCCTGCCGATGTATCCCGAGCTACCGGACGAGCAGGCACGCAAGGTCGTGCAAGCCATCCACTCCTGCATCCAGCTTCTGCACTAGCAGGCTGTTGAAGAATCTCGCCGAAGCGTGATGAGAGTGGTCTGTCGCGGCGGGCGGGATCTGGGCAGGCTCTGGTTTCGTCCGATCTCACTGACGTCCAGGCGACCGG
>VGEH01000110.1 GCA_016869375.1 Alphaproteobacteria bacterium
TCACCTGGCCCATCGCAGTCTCACTGCTCATCGTTTGCTCCTTCACTCTAGAAGAAGCCACCATTCCCGAAAGTGCGAAAGATTCTGTACGTTATCGCAGCTACTCCTCCGAGGGATGACTAGGATGGATACGCCCCTGACCGAGAAGATGTTGTCGCGGAAGGAGGGCAAGGTCGGGATCCTGACCTTCAACAATCCCGAGAAGCACAACGCTGTCTCCTTCGAGATGTGGGCCGCGGCCGAGCGGATCCTTCAGGACTTCCTCGCCGACAAGGAAGTGCGCGTCGTCATCCTGACCGGCGCCGGCGGCAAGGCTTTCGTCTCGGGCGCCGACATCTCGAAATTCGCCGATGAGCGCCAGTCCGAGGAGGCCGTGCAGCGCTACAACGCGCTGGTCGAGCGGCTCTACAGCCACATCTACGAGTTCCCCAAGCCGACCATCGCGATGATCCGCGGCCATTGCATCGGCGGCGGCCTCAACCTCGCCATCTGCTGCGACATCCGCATCGCGACCGAGGGCTCGCGCTTCTCGCTGCCGGCCGCCAAGCTGGGGCTGGGCTACGGCTATCCGGGTCTCAGGCGCTATGCCGAGACCATCGGCACGCCGGCGACCAAGGAGATCTTCTTCACCGCCCGCCAGTACAACGCCGCCGAAGCCCTTTCCCGCGGCATGGTGCATCAGGTGGTCGCCGATGCGGACCTCGAGCCGACGGTGATGGACATGGCCAACACCATCGCCGGCAACGCGCCGCTGACCGTCGCCACGATCAAGCAGTCCCTGATCGAGGTCCATCACGACGCGGACAAGCGCGACCTCGACAGATGTGCTGCAATGGTCAAGGCGTGCTTTGCCAGCAACGACTATATCGAGGGCCGCAAGGCCTTCCTCGAGAAGCGGAAACCGGCCTTCACCGGGAGCTGAGAGGCATGAATACGGCGCAGAGCGCGATCGGCTTTCTCCGCAGCACGTCGGTCACCACCCTCGTGCAGGAAGAGATCGTCCGCATGATCCTCTCCGGCGAACTGGATGCCGGCGCGCAGGTGAAGGAATTCGCGATCGCCGATCGCCTCGGCGTCGGCCGCTCCAGCGTCCGCGAGGCCTTCCGTGCGCTGGAGGAAGCCGGCCTCGTGCGGCTGGAGAAGAATCGCGGCGTCTTCGTCCGCCAGATCAGCGACGACGAGGCCGAGGAGATGTACTCGGTCCGCGCCGGCCTCGACGAGCTTGCCGGCCGGCTGCTCGCTCCGCGCATCACGGATGCCGAGCTCGACGAGCTGCGCCGCATGGTCGAGGAGCTGGAAGCCTGCCTCGCGCCCGAATCCTTCGAGACGTATTTCCCCCTCAACCTCCGCTTCCACGACCGCATCGTCGAGATGGTCGGAAACCGCAAGCTGCTGACCATGTACCGCCGGCTGATCAACGAGATGCATCTGCTGCGCCGGCGCAGCCTGCTGAAGGGCGGCGGGCTGCTCGTCTCGAACGAGGAGCACCGCGCCATCGTCGCCGCGCTTGCCAGCCGCGACGCCGATGCGGCCGCCGCCGCCATGCGCGATCATGTGCGCTCGGGCCGCGACCGCATGCTGGCCGCGAACCCGGCCTCGCCGCGCTCGGCCGCCTGATGGCCCATCTCGAGCTCCGCGGGCTGAGCAAGCGCTACGACGGCAACGCCGTCGTCGACCGCATCGACCTGACCGTGCCGCCGGGCAATCTCGTCTGCCTGCTCGGTCCCTCGGGCTGCGGCAAGACGACGACGCTCCGCCTCGTCGCCGGATTCGTCGAGCCCAGCGACGGCGAGGTCCGCGTCAACGACCGGGTGCTCTCGGCCCGAGGCTTCGCGACGCCGCCCGAGCAGCGCCGCATGTCGATGATTTTCCAGAGCTACGCGCTCTGGCCGCATATGACGGTGGCCGACAATGTCGCCTACGGCCTCAACCTGCGCGGCATGCCGAAGGCCGAGATCGGCAGGCGCGTGGCCGAGATGCTGAAGGCCGTCAAGCTCGGCGCCTTCGCCGAGCGCTATCCGGGAGAGATGTCCGGCGGCCAGCAGCAGCGCGCCGCGCTTGCCCGCGCGCTGATCGTCGAGCCGGAGATCCTGCTGCTCGACGAGCCGCTGTCCAACCTGGACGCCGCGCTGCGCGAGGAGATGCGCTTCGAGATCCGCCGTCTCCACGACGCCTATCGCTACACCACCGTCTATGTGACCCACGACCAGGCCGAGGCGATGACCACCGCCGACCTGATCGTGGTGATGAACCAGGGCCGCATCGAGCAGGCCGGGTCCGCCGAGGACGTCTACAACCGCCCACGCTCCACCTTCGTCGCCGCCTTCCTCGGCGGTGCCAACATCCTCAAAGGCCGCGCGATCGACAGAGCGCGCCTCGATGTCGGGCCCGCGATCCTGCGCTGCGCCGAACCGTCCTTCACCCCCGGCGGCGAGGCCTCGCTCTCGATCCGCTACCACGAGGTCAAGGTGCGCGCCGACGGCGCCGCCGGCGACAACCGCCTCGAAGCGCGCGTCGTCCGCCAGACTTTCCTGGGATCGCTCCGAGATCTCGCCCTCGAGCTCGCCGACGGCACCGTCATCCGCGCCTCGGCCCCGCCCGATCTCGCCGTGCCACCGGATGCGCGGGTCTGGGTCGACCTGCCGTCCGAGCGCTGCCGCCCCTTGCCGTCGTGACCCCGCCGCCGTAGCGGCCAAGACCAAGAACAAGACGAAGAACAACGACAGGAGGAAATGATGAGACTGCGCGACATCCTGACTACCGGCTTCGCGGCGCTCTTCGCCCTCGCCGGAACGGCGCTCGCCCAGCCGGCGCCGACATCGATCACGCCCGACCTCATCGCCGCGGCGAAGAAGGAAGGCAAGGTCGTCTACTACACCGCCGTCGACGTGAAGGTCGCCGAGCAGATCGCCAAGGCCTTCGAGGAGAAGTATCCGGGCATCAAAGTGCAGGTCGAGCGCTCGGGCGCCGAGCGCGTGTTCCAGCGCATCGGCCAGGAGTATTCGAGCAAGATCTACAACGTCGACACCGTCAACAGCTCCGACGCCGCGCATTTCGTGCACTGGAAGCGCGAAGGCTGGCTCGCCCCGGTCGTGCCGGAGGACGTCGCCAAGCATTACGCGCCCGCCTACAAGGACCCGGACGGCATGCATGCCGCCTGGCGCATCACGCTGGCGCCGATCGCCTACAACACCAAGCTGGTGACCGCGGCGGAAGCGCCAAAGAGCTATGCCGACCTGCTCGACCCGAAATGGTCGGGCAAGATCGTCAAGGCGCATCCCGGATACAGCGGCACGATCCTGACCCAGACCTTCCAGGTCTCGCGCGACATCGGCTGGGGCTATTTCGAGAAGCTGGCGGGGCAGCGCGTCATGCAGGTGCAGTCGGCGACCGACCCGCCCAACAAGGTCGTCTCCGGCGAGCGCCCGATCATGTCGGACGGCACCGAGTACAACGTGCTGCTGCTCAAGCAGACCGGGGCGCCGATCGAGGTCGTCTACCCGGCCGAGGGCACGCCGCTGGTCGTCGGCCCCTCCGCCGTCATGAAGAACGCGCCCAACCCGAACGCGGCGCGGCTCTTCCACATCTGGTCCTTCACGGTCGAAGCGCAGCAGAAGATGGTCGATATCGGCGCGTTGCGCTCCGCCCATCCCGGCGTCAAGGAGCCGGCCGGCCGCAAGCCGCTCTCCGAGATCAAGCTGATGAAGGACGACCCGGCCGAGGTCGACAAGCAGTCCGAGGAACTGAAGGCGCGCTACACGCGCAACTTCAAGACCTGATCTGGAAGTGAGAGCACTTTCGTGCCCCCTCTCCCGCGCGCAGCGCGGGGGAGGGTTGGGGTGGGGGCCGAGCGTAGCGAGGGCTTTCTTCGCACGGCGACGTTCCCTCGCTTCGCTCGGCCCCCACCCTGCCCTCCCCCGCTTCGCGGGAGGGGGAGCACGACGATGACCGCTGAAACGCTCGCCACCGGCGTCGGGCAACGAGTCCGTCATCGCCTCGGCAGGCTCGATCTGTCGCTGCCGGTGCTGGTGGCGACTGCGATCTTCCTGGCCCTGCTGATCGGGCTGCCGGTTGCCTGGCTCATCGTCTACGCACTCACCAACCGCTCCGGCGCGGTGACTTTCAGCAACTTCAGCACGCTTGCTTCCGACCCCGCCTTCACCGAGCCGCTGGTCACGACGCTGATCCTCTGCTTCAGCGTCGCCACTGCCGCGGCCGTGGTCGCCTCGCCGATCGCCTGGCTCGTCTCGCGCACCGACCTGCCGGGCCGCCGCACGATCCGCGCGCTGATGACGGCGAGCTTCGTCACCCCGCCCTTCCTCGGCGCCATCGCCTGGGAGATCCTGGCCGCCCCCAACTCGGGCATCCTGAACCAGATGTGGCGCGGGCTCACCGGCTCGCCCGATCCGCTCTTCGACATCTACACGCTGCCGGGTCTGATCTTCGTCATCGCCTGCTACACCTCGCCTTACGTCTTCGTGCTGGTGGCGAACGCGCTCGACCGCATCCCGGCCGACCTCGAGGACGCCGCCGGCATCCTCGGCGCCAGCCGCTGGCGGACGACGATCACCGTCACCATCCCCCTCGTCGTGCCCGCCATCCTCGCCGGCGCGCTGATCGCCTTCCTGCAGGCGATGACGCTGTTCGGCTCGCCGGCGATCCTGGCGCTGCCTGCCGGCTTCCACACCGTCACCACCAAGATCTTCTCGCTGTTCCAGTACCCGCCGAAGCCGCAGCTCGCCGCCGCCGCGGCGCTGCCGCTGCTCGTCATCACCGTCATGCTGCTGGTGACGCAGGCGCGCCTGCTCGGGCGCCGCGGCTACACCGTGATCGGCGGCAAGGCCGGCGAGCCGCGCCGCCTCGCGCTCGGGCGCCTGCGCATCCCGGCGCTGATCCTGGTCCTCTGCGTGCTGTCGCTGCCGCTGACTCTGCCCTATGCGGCGCTGCTGAAGGCATCGGTCTCGAGCTTCCCTGGCGCGCCGCTGGCCGCCGAGTTCCTGACCTGGCGCCACGTCAACTTTGTCTTCATCGAATTCTCGCAGACCCGGACGGCGTTCTGGAACACCCTGGTCCTCGCCCTCGGTACCGCGACGCTCGGGACCATGCTGGCGCTGGCGATCTCCTATCTGACCGCGCGCCGCGCCATCGCCGGCTCGCGCTTCCTCGAGTTCCTCGCGACCGCGCCAGTGGCGATCCCCGGCATCGTGCTCGGCGTCGGCCTGTTCCTCTCCTACACGCGCCCGCCGCTGGCGCTCTACGGCACGCTCTGGATCCTCTTGCTCGCCTTCCTCACCATCGAGCTGCCCGTCGCCTTCCAGCAACTGCGCTCCTCCTTCCATGCCGTGCATCCGGAGCTGGAGGAAGCGAGCCGCATCCTCGGCGCCGGTCGCCTCACGACGCTGGCGCGCATCACCGCGCCGCTGCTCAAGAGCGGCGTCGTCGCCGCCTGGTGCTTCATCTTCATCGGCGTGGTGCGCGAGCTTTCGGCTGCGATCATGCTGTTCACGGCGAATACCAAGGTTCTCTCGGTCGTGATCTATGATCTGAACGAGAGCGGCGATCTCGGCGCCATCGCGGTGCTGGGAACGACCATGCTGCTGATCACCTTCGCGGTGGTCGGCTTCGCCAACTGGATTTCCGGCGTCGGTTCCGGCGTCCGGCTCAGAGGGGGATAACCCCGGCAAGCAAGGAGGAAAGATCAATGTTCAAGCTATTCGCAGCGGCAGTGGCGGTAGGACTCGCGCTCTCGCCGACCCAGTCCATGGCGCAGGCCAAGTATCCCGTTCCAACCGTCACGCTCGCCACGCATTCGAGCCCCGGCGGCGGCAGCGACGTGTTCCTGCGCGAGCTGGTCAAGCATGTGCAGCCGATCCTCGGCGCCAATCTCGCGGTCACCAACGTCACCGGCGGCAGCGGCGCGCGCGCCATGGCCGAGCTGGCGAAGTCGCCGGCAAACGGCAGCATCTTCTATGCGACGACGCCCACCTACATCCAGACGACGCTGCTCTCGAAGCCGGCGGTCGGCTTCGACCAGCTCGACCCGATGGTGATCGTGTTCTTCGACCCGACCATCATCTACACGCGAGCGGAGTCGCCGCATAAGACCTTCGCCGACGTCGTGGCGGACGCGAAGAAGAACGTCGGCAAGCAGAAATGGGGCGCCGCCAACCCGGCCTCGCTCGAACGCATCGCCTTCGAGAAGCTGAACAAGATCACCGGCGCCAAGGCCGCGATCGTCAGCCACGAAGGCGGCGGCGACCTGATGATCAACGTGCTGAACGGCACGCTCGACATCGGCGTCGGCGAGGTCCAGGAGCTGCGCTCGCAGCTCGAGGCGAAGAAGGTGCGGATGCTGGCCGTGCTCGGCGACAAGCGCCTGCCCGAGTTCCCCGATCTGCCGACGGCGAAGGAACAGGGCGTCGACCTCGTCGTCAGCAAGTTCCGCGGCCTCGCCGGCCCGAAGGGCGTGCCCGACGACGTCGCCAAGGCCTGGGAGGACGCGATCAAGCAGGCGCTGGCCAGCCCCGCCTACAAGGCGATCTATGCCAAGGAGGCGCTCGAGCCGGTCGGCATGGGCCGCGCCGAGGCACGGGCCTTCACCGCCAAGTTCGCCGAGGAGGTGAAGGCCTCTCTGACCGAGCTCGGAGTCATCAAGTGACGTTGAGCCGGGACGATCTTCTCGGTCTCGGCATGATCGTGCTGGCGGCGGCCTATTGGGCCGCCGCCGACCAGATTCCTGTCAGCCTTCTCTCCGACGCCGTCGGCGCCGACGGCGTACCGAAGGTTCTGGCGGTCGCGCTCGCCATCTGCGGCGCGCTTCTGCTCCTGACGACGCGCCTCAAGCGGCAGCCGGCCGAGGCACCGTCATCCGACCGCGACGAGAAGCGCGCGCATCTTCGCGCCGCCGGTCTGCTCGCCGGCCTCGTCGCCTATATCTTCCTGCTCCCGGTCCTGGGCTACCCGCTCGCGATCGCGCTGCTCATCGCCGCCGTGGCGATCTATGGCGGAACACGGATCCGGCCGAGCGTCGCCGCCGTCGCGGTCGCCGGCAGCGCCCTCTTCTGGGTCTTCTTCGTCAAGATACTCGGCATCGGCATGCCGACCGGGATCTGGGCCGCGGGGTTCTGAGGCATGGACGCGTTCATCTCGGCCCTGGCGACGCTGACCAATGGCTGGGTCATGCTGGCCGCGCTCGGCGGCGTGGTCTGGGGCATCTTCGGCGGCGCCCTTCCCGGCATCTCGCCCTCCATCGCGATGGCGCTGCTGCTGCCTTTCACCTACGGCATGGATCCGACCGTCGCGCTCGTCATGCTCGCCTCGGTCTATGTCGGCGCCGAGTATGGCGGCTCGATTCCGGCGATCCTGATCCGCACGCCCGGCACCAACTCCGCCGCGGCGACCACCATCGACGGCTTCGAGCTGGCGAGGCAGGGCCGCGCCGGCGAGGCGCTCGGCATCTCGTTGATGTCCGGCCTGGTCGGCGGGCTGTTCGGCCTCCTAGTCCTCGTGATCGCGACCGAGCCGCTGGCGCGCGTCGCCCTCGCCTTCACCCCGCCCGCCTATTGCGCCCTCGGCATCCTCGGCCTCTCGGTCATCGCCAGCCTCTCCGGCCGTTCGCTGGTGAAGGGGCTGATCGCCGGCATCCTCGGGCTGATGATCGCGACGGTCGGCACCGATCCGGTCTCCGGCGTCTCGCGCTTCACCATGGGTGTTCCCGATCTCCTTTCGGGCATCCGCCCGATCCTGATCATGGTCGGGCTCTTCGCCGTCGCCGAGATGCTGGAGCAGATCTCGGCGCCCGCCTGGAACAAGGCCGACCGCCGCGACACGCGCCTCAAGCTTCCCGGCCTCGCGGTGTGGCGGCGCCTGTGGAAGCCGCAGGCGATCGGCTGCGCCATCGGCACCTTCGAGGGCGTGACGCCCGGTGCCGGCGGCACCATCGCCGCGTTCATGGCCTATAACGAGGCGCGCCGCTGGTCCTCCAAGCCCGAGGAATTCGGCAAGGGCTCGGTCGAAGGCATCGCCGCACCGGAAGCAGCGAACAACGTCGTCACCGGAACCGCGCTGGTGCCGCTGCTCAGCCTCGGCATTCCCGGATCGAACTCGGCCGCCATTCTTCTCGGCGGCTTCCTGATTCACGGGCTGGTTCCGGGTCCGATGCTCTTCGTCAAGGCGCCGGACGTGGTCTACGGCCTCTATGTCGGGCTCTTCGCCGCCAACATCCTGATGGTGCTGGTCGGGCTCGTGATCCTGACGCCCTGCATCTGGCTGGTGAACCGGCCGAAGCCCTGGCTCATCGCCTTCATCCTCGCGCTCGTCATGTCCGGCGTCTATGCCATCGACAACAGCGTCTTCGATCTCGGCATCGTGCTGACCGCCGGCGTCGTCGGCTACGTCATGCGCCGCTGCGGCATGCCGATGCTGCCGATGGTTCTCGGCGTCGTGCTGGGATTCCTGGTCGAGTCCAACTACCGCCGCAGCCTCGTGCTCTCGCGCGGCGACCATTCGATCTTCATCGAAGACCCCGTATCGCTCGGCCTGCTGCTGGCCGCCGTGGCGCTGACCGGCTATTCGGTCTGGCGCGAATACTTCAAGCCTCAGTCCAAGGAAGCCATCGCCTGATGCCGGATTCTTCTCGCGCCGAACAGCTCGCCGAAGCGATCGAGCGCATGTCGCCTGTCACGCCCAACCTCAGGAATGTCTGCGAGATGCTAGTGGTCGACGTCGCCGGCCTCTGCGTCGCCGCACGCGGCCTCGACTACATCGACGCCGCCAAGGCCGCGCTCGATCCCGGCGGCCCCTGCACCGCGATCGGCCATGCCGGCGGCTTCGATCCGGCGGGCGCGGCGATCCTCAACGGCACCGCCGCGCATGGCGAGGATTTCGACGACACCTTCGAAGGCGGCCCGGTCCATGCCGGCGCGGTGATCCTGCCGGCGGTGCTGGCGACAGCCGAGCGCCACGCGCTCTCAGGCGCCGATGCGCTCCGCGGCATCGCCGTCGGCCTGGAAGTCACCTGCCGGCTCTCCACCGTGATCCCGAAGGCGGTGCACAAGGCGGGATTCCATCCGACCGCGGTGTTCGGCGCGATCGGCGCGGCGGCCGGCGTCGCCGCCGCGATGCGCCTCGGCCGCGCCGAGACCGTCAACGCGCTCGGCATCGCCGGCAGCATGGCGTCCGGCATCATCGAGTACCTGACCGAAGGTACCTGGACCAAGCGACTGCATCCGGGCTGGGCGGCGCAGAGCGGCTATCGCGCGGCGATGCTGGCGAAGACCGGCTTCATCGGTCCGCGCACCGTGCTCGAAGGCAAGCACGGCCTGTTCCAGGGCTTCGCCCACGCCAAGGACGGCGATTGGAGCGCGCTGCTCGACGGCTTCGGTACACGCTGGGTCAGCGAGACCATCGCCTTCAAGCCCTATGCCTGCGGGACGATGACGCATCCCTATATCGACTGCGCGCGCAGGATGAAGGCCGAGGGCATCAAGGCCGAGCAGGTCGCCGCCATCGACTGCGACACCGCCGAGGGCTATGTCCATCGCCTGTGGGAGCCGCTCGCCGACAAGCAGCGCGTCCCCAACGGCTATGCCGGCAAGTTCTCGATCCCCTACTGCATCGCCGCCGGCCTCGTGCTCGGCGATGCAGGGTTCGATGCCTTCACCAACGAGCGCGCCGCCGATCCCAGGCTCCAGTCCGTCGCCGCCAAGGTGCGCTACCGCATCGACCCGAACGACCCCTACCCGAAGCGCTTCACCGGCCATATCCGCGCGACGCTGACCGACGGCCGCGTCGTCGAGCACCGCCAGCCGCACTTCCGCGGCGGCGCTTCCGAGCCGCTCTCGCGCGAGGAGATCGAGGCCAAGTGCGTTTCGAACGCTGTTCATGGCGGCTGGTCGAAAGACCGCGCGCGCTCGCTTGCCGCCTTCGCGCGCCGCGCCTTCTCGGGCGAGCACCTCGATCTCACGCCGTTCAGGGGGTAGTCATGCCGGAACTCGACGGATTCGTGGCGCTGGTCACAGGCGCCGGACGCAATATCGGCCGCGCCATCGCGCTCGACCTGGCCCGCGCCGGTGCCGCCGTGGTGGTGAACGCCAGGTCCAACCAGGTCGAGGCCGATGCGGTGGTGAAGGAGATCGCCGATGCCGGCGGCAAGGCGGTCGCTGTTCTCGGCGACGTCGCCGATCCGGACGCGGCCATGCGCATGGTGGGTATGGCGACGTCCCGCTTCGGCCGGCTCGACATCCTCGTCAACAACGCCGCGGTCCGCGGCGAGGTGCCCTTCGCCGAGCTCGACTTCGCCAGGTGGCGTGCCGCGCATGCGGTCTGTCTCGACGGCGCTTTCCACTGCACCAAGGCGGCGCACATGGCGCTCAAGGCGAGCGGCCAGGGCGCGATCGTCAATATCGGCGGCGTAAGCGCGCACCTCGGTGCCTCTGAGCGCGTCCATGTGCTCGCGGCCAAGCTCGGACTCGTGGGATTCACCCGAGGGCTCGCGCACGATCTGGCGCCTGACGGCATCACCGCGAACTGCGTCGTCCCCGGCCAGATCGACACCGCGCGCGCCGCCGGCAAGCAGCCGAGCCACCACGCGACGCACAAGCCGCTGGTCGGCCGGCGCGGGCGGCCCGAGGAGATCGCCTCGACCGTGCGCTGGCTCGCCGGTCCGAACGGGCGCTACATCACCGGCCAGACCATCCATGTGAATGGCGGCCTCTATCACGGCTCATGAGGAGCGGCGGATGAAGCTCGAACTCAAGGACAAGGTCGTCCTCGTCACCGGTGGCTCCAAGGGCATCGGCCTCGCCTGCGCCAAGGCCTTCCTGGACGAGGGTGCGAAGGTCGGCATCACCTCGCGTTCGCAAGCCAACATCGACATGGCGCTGGGCGGTCTCAAGGGTGCTGTCGGCATCGCCGGCGACCTGATCGATGCGAGCCAGGCAGAGACCGTGGTCGACGGCATCGAGAAGGCGCTTGGGCCGATCGACGTGCTGGTGAACTCCGCCGGTGCAGCGAAGCGCACAGCGCCCGACGATCTGACGCCCGCCGCCTGGCGCGCGGCGATGGACGCCAAGTACTTCTCCTACGTCAACGTCTTCGATCCCGTGGTCAAGCGCATGGGCAAGCGCGGCGCGGGCGTGATCGTCAACATCATCGGCAATGGCGGCAAGATTGCGAGCCCGACACATATCGCCGGCGGCGCCGCCAATGCCGCGCTGATGCTGGCGACGGCAGGCCTCGCGAATGCCTATGCCGGCAAAGGCGTGCGCGTCGTCGGCATCAACCCGGGTCTCACCAATACCCAGCGCGTTGCCGAAGGTCTCAAGTCGGACGCGAAGCTCAACAACATCACCGAGGACGAGGCGCTCAAGCGCGCCATCCAGCGCATCCCCATGGGCCGCATGGCCGAGCCCGAGGAGATCGCCAACCTCGTGCTTTTCCTGGCCTCGCCGCGTGCGAGCTACGTCAACGGCGTCATCATCTCCATGGACGGCATGGTCGCCCCCATCGTGGTCTGATCGCACCTTTCGCCATCCTTCGCCCAGGCTTGCCCCCTTCCCGACTCGCCGCCAAGCTAGCGGCCGAGAGAGGGAGCCCGATGCCCGATATCCGCGATCCGATCGCTTTCGAGCTGTTCAAGAACGCCGTCTTCTCGATCGCCGACGAGATGGCGCTGACCGTGTTCCGCACGACCTATTCGGGCGTGCTCAAGGACAACATGGATTATTCGACCGGCCTCGCCGATGGGGACGGCAAGCTGGTCGCGCAGGGCCTCACCCTTCCCGGCCATCTGGGGTCGGTGCCGACCGCGCTCGCCTCGATCATGAAGCACTACGGCGACGATATGGCCGAAGGCGATGTCTTCATCATGAACGACCCTTTCGACGGCGGCATGCACCTGCCGGACATCTTCGTCTTCAAGCCGCTCTACCACCGGGGTGAGCGCCTCGCCTTCGCCGCCACCGTCTGCCACCACACCGATGTCGGCGGCCGCGTCGCCGGATCGAACGCCTCCGACTCGACCGAGATCTATGCCGAGGGCCTGCGCATCGCGCCGCTCAAGCTCTACGAGGCCGGCAAGCTCAACAAGACGATCATGACCTTCATCGAGCGGAACGTGCGCGTGCCGGTGAAGGTGTTCGGCGATCTCCGCGCCCAGCTCGCCGCCTGCCACATCGCCGAGAAGCAGTTCGGCGAGCTGGTGTCCAAGCACGGGGCCGCCGATACGCGGCTCTACATGAAGGAGACGATCGACTACGCCGAGCGGCTCACGCGCGCCGAGCTCAGGAAGCTCCCCGACGGCGAATGGAGCTTCGAGGATTGGATCGACGATGACGGCGTCGATTACGGCAAGCCGATCCGGCTCTTCGTCACGATCAGGAAGAAGGGCGACCACATGGTGGTCGACTGGACCGGCACCAACAAGCAGGTGAAGGGCGCGATCAACAACACGCTCTCCTTCACCAAGGCCGCCTCATATTGCGGCGTGCGCTCGGTCCTGCCGCAGGGCATCCCCAACAACGAGGGCGTGTTCCGCGCCATCGAGGTGATCTGCCCGCCCGGCACGGTCGGCAACGGCGTGCTGCCCGCGGCCTGCGCCGCCCGCGGCCTCACCGGCTTCCGCATGACCGACTGCATGTTCGGGGCCCTTGCGATGATGCTGCCCGACAAGGTCAAGGCGGCCGGCGACGGCGGCAATACCGGCGTCTCGATCGGCGGCTACGACGACGCGCGGAAACCCTTCATCTATGTCGACTTCACCTGCGGCGCCTGGGGCGCGCGTCCCTGGGCCGACGGGCTCGACGGCAACTCGCACATGTTCGCCAACATGGCGTCCCAGTCGGTCGAGGTCACCGAGGCCGAGAACCCGATCCAGCTCCTCGCCTACGAGTTCGTGCAGGATCATGCCGGCGCCGGCAAGCATCGCGGCGGCGTGCCGTTCCGGCGCGACTACCGCTTCCTCGAGACCGAGGGCACGCTGCAGGTGCGCTCCGACCGACGCGACCACCGGCCTTTCGGCCTCTATGGCGGCAGCCCCGGCGCGTCCTCGGCGAACTATCTCGATCCGGAGGGCGAGAACAAGCTGCTCCCGGGCAAGCTGACCATGACGATCCGCAAGGGCGACGTGTATCGCCATGTCGTCGCCGGCGGCGGCGGCTGGGGCGACCCGCTGGAACGCGATCCCGCTTCGGTGCTGCGCGACGTGCGCAACGAGTTCCTGTCGGCCGGCAAGGCCGAGGCCGATTACGGCGTCGTCGTCGACACGAAGAATTGGCAGGTCGACACCGCCGCGACCGAGGCCAGGCGCAAGGCAATGCGTGCCGGGCGCGGCTGGCGCGAGGTGCCGAAGGTGCAGTGGCACGATCCCGTGATCGCCGCAGAACCCGAGAGGCGCCGCGCGTGACTACCTACCGGGTCGGCGTCGATGTCGGCGGCACCTTCACCGACATCGTCCTTCTGGGCGATGACGGCAGCATCCACACCGCCAAGATCCCCTCCAGCGTCGAGAACTACGCCAACGCCATCGTCGACGGGCTGAGCCAAGTCTTCCGCGAGACCGGCCTCGACGGCAAGGTCATCGAGGAGGTGCGCCACGGCACCACCGTCGCCTCCAACGCGATCCTCGAGCACAAGGGTGCCCGCACCGGCCTCGTCACCACCAAGGGTTTTCGTGATGTGCTGGAGATCCGCACCTTGCGGATGCCCAGACTTTACGACATCGGCTGGACCAAGCCGCCGCCTTTGGTCGAGCGCTATCTCCGCCAGGTCGTCGACGAGCGCGTCAATGCGCAGGGCGTCATCGAGCGCGCGCTCGATCCCGCCGATGCCGAGCGCGCCGTCGATGCACTGCTCGCCGAGAAGGTCGAGACCATCGCGGTCTGCCTTCTCAACTCCTTCGCCAATCCGAAGCACGAGCTGGCGATCGCCGATATCATCCGCCGGAAGGCGCCCACCCTGCCGCTCTCGGTCTCCTACGAGGTTTTGCCGGAGATCAAGGAATACGAGCGCACCTCGACCGTCGTGGTGAACGCCTATGTGATGCCGATCGTCTCGAGCTACCTCCGCGCGCTGCGCAAGGGGCTCGATGCGGCCGGCATCCCGGCGCGCCTGCTGCTCATGCAGTCGAATGGCGGCCTCACCACCGACAACGCCGCGGCCGAGCGGCCGATGAACATCATCGAGTCCGGCCCCGCCGGCGGCGTCGTCGGCGCCCAGGCGCTGGCCAAGGCCAAGGGGCTCAAGAAGATCCTGACCTTCGACATGGGCGGCACCACCGCCAAGGCTTCCATGGTCGAGGATGGCGAGGTCACGCGGGCATCCGAGTATTCCGTCGGCGCCGGCATCATGATCGGCTCGCGCCTGCTCACCGGCGCCGGCTACACCCTCAAGGTTCCGGCGATCGATCTCGCCGAGGTCGGTGCCGGCGGCGGCTCGCTGGTCTGGATCGACGGCGGCGGCTCGATGCAGATCGGGCCGGAAAGCGCCGGGGCATCTCCCGGCCCCGTCTGCTACGACAAGGGCGGCGAGACGCCGACGGTGACCGACGCGAATGTGGTGCTCGGCTATATCAACCCGCAGTATCTGGTCGGCGGCGCGGTGAAGCTGAACGCCGCCAAGGCCAAATCGGTCTTCGCCGAGAAGGTGGCGGCGCCGCTGAAGATGTCGGTCGAGCAGGCCGCCTATGGCGCGCATCAGATCGCCGGATCGAACATGATCCGCGCGATCAAGGCGGTCTCGACCGAGCGTGGTCGCGATCCGCGCGAATTCGCGCTCTTCGCCTTCGGCGGCAACGGCCCGCTCTTCGCCGGCGGCATGGCCAAGGCGCTCGAGCTCTCCCGCATCGTGGTGCCGCCCTCGGCCGGGCTCTTCTCCTCCTTCGGCCTGCTCTATGCCGATGTCGAGCATCATTATGCGCGCACCTTCCGCCGGCTCCTGCGCAAGGCGGACCTCGCGGAGATCGAGGCGGCGTGGAGCGAGCTTGCGCGCCAGGCGCTCGACCAGCTCCAGGCGGAGGGCTTTACCGGCGCGCGGGCGAAGCTTCGCCGTTCGGCGGCGCTGCACTATGAAGGACAGAGCTACGAGCTGACCGTGCCGATGCCGGACGGCCCGATCGACCAGGCGATGGTCGCGCATCTGGAGGAAAGCTTCGGGCGCGAGCACGAGAAGACCTATGGCCACCGCGCCGGACCGGAGGAGCCGGTCGAGCTGGTGGCGATGCAGGTTGTGGGCTTAGGCTTGCGCGACGGCGGCGGCGTGCCGGAACGCGTGCGCTCCAGCCGCGCCGAACCGACGCCTCCCCCGCCGCGCAAGGCCTATTTCGGCGCCGAGACCGGCTGGCTCGATACGCCGGTGCTGCGCCGCTCCGATCTCGCCGGCGGCAAGACAGGCCCGCTGATCGTCGAGGAGTACGACGCCACCTGCGTCGTGCCGCCGGGCGCCACGGCGAGCCTCGACAGCGCGGGCAACATCGTCATCGAGCTCTAGGCTACTCGCCCAGCAGGTGCAGCACGAGTTCCCTCCGGTGCGGGCGGCGGCGGTGCTCGAAGAGGTAGATGCCCTGCCAGGTGCCGAGCGCCATGCGGCCGCCTGTGACCGGGATCGAGAGCTGCACCTGGGTCAGCGCGGTGGATAACGTACAGAATCTTTCGCACTTTCGGGAATGGTGGCTTCTTCTAGAGTGAAGGAGCAAACGATGAGCAGTGAGACTGCGATGGGCCAGGTGATCCAGATCGACGAGGCTCGGATCAGGGATCATCTGGGAGAGATGGTGCGCGGCACGGTCGAGGAGACGCTGAATGCACTCCTTG
>VGEH01000111.1 GCA_016869375.1 Alphaproteobacteria bacterium
TGCTGGGTAGGTTCCCACGCGTTACTCACCCGTTCGCCACTCCCCTTGCGGGGCGTTCGACTTGCATGTGTTAGGCATGCCGCCAGCGTTCGTTCTGAGCCAGGATCAAACTCTCAGGTTGATCGAAGCGCCTCCATGGCTTGCACCACAGAAACGCCCCTCAATTGGAGCCATTTCCTGTCTTTACGCGTCAGAGACACGCGAGACCGGACATGGCCCATAAAGGCCCGCCGCCCACGCATCCCTTCCATACTTATCCACTTGTCAAAGAACAGACCGGCGCATCAGGCTTCCGCCTTCAGCGCCGGGCGAGGCGCGGCTTATACGCTCGCCTCAGGGGGACGTCAAACCGATTTTCGAGCCTGTGGAAAAAGAATTCCTAGGGGCTCTCCGGCCCTTGCCACCACTGCATATAGGGCCTCGAAACTGCGGCGCCGCAGCATGAATTTGCCGCGGCGCCGCGATTCGCAAACGCGTCAGTCTGCGGCTTCCGCGACCTGGCCCGCGATGATCAGCCCGTCCTTGCCGGCCGAGACCGGCACGGTGTCGCCGTCCTTGATCTGGCCGCTTAGGATCATCTGCGCCAGCGCGTTCTGCAGTTGGCGCTGGATCACGCGCTTCAGCGGCCGGGCACCGTAGACCGGATCGTAACCAGCCTCGCCGAGCCAGGACTTCGCCGAAGCATCGACCTTGAGCGCGATCTTGCGGTCGGCCAGCAGCTTGTCGAGCCGCTTGAGCTGGATCTCGACGATCGCGCCCATGTCGCCGCGCGAGAGCCGGCGGAACAGCAGGATCTCATCGAGCCGGTTCAGGAACTCGGGCCGGAAGGACCGGCGCACGATCTCCATGACGCCCTCGCGCGCCGCATCCGACGGCTCCTCGTCGCCGAGGCTTGCGAGGATCTCGCTGCCGAGATTGGACGTCAGCACGATCAGCGTGTTGCGGAAGTCGACCGTGCGGCCCTGGCCGTCGGTCAGGCGCCCGTCGTCGAGCACCTGGAGCAGCACGTTGAAGACATCCGGATGCGCCTTCTCGACCTCGTCGAACAGCACGACCTGATAGGGCCTGCGCCGCACCGCCTCGGTCAGGGCGCCGCCCTCGTCATAGCCGACATAGCCCGGAGGCGCGCCGATGAGACGGCTCACCGCGTGCTTCTCCATGTATTCGGACATGTCGATGCGGACCATCGCGTGCTCGTCGTCGAACAGAAACTCGGCGAGCGCCTTGGTCAGCTCGGTCTTGCCGACGCCGGTCGGGCCAAGGAACAGGAACGAGCCCATCGGACGGTTCGGATCCTGAAGCCCGGCACGCGCGCGACGCACCGCGTTGGAGACCGCGACGACTGCCTCCTCCTGGCCGATGACGCGCGAGCGGATGCGCTCCTCCATCTTGAGCAGCTTCTCGCGCTCGCCGGTCAGCATCTTGTCGACCGGGATGCCGGTCCAGCGGGAGACGACCTGGGCCACGTGGTTGTCGGTCACCGCCTCGTTGACGAGGTGGCGCTTGCCGTCGCCGGGGCCTTCGATCTTCTTCTCGAGATCGGGGATGACGCCGTATTTCAGCTCGCCCGCGCGCGCGAGGTCGCCCTTGCGCTGTGCGATCTCGAGCTCGCTGCGCGCCTGGTCGAGCTGCTCTTTGACCTTCTGCGTGCCGGCGAGCCGGTCCTTATCCGCCTTCCACTCGGCGGTGATGTCCTCGCTCTTGGCTTCGAGATCGGCCAGCTCGTCCTCAAGCTTCTCGAGGCGGTCGCGCGAGGCCTTGTCGCTCTCGCGCTTGAGCGCCTCGCGCTCGATCTTGAGCTGGATGATGCGCCGGTCGAGCTCGTCCAGATCCTCGGGCTTGGAGTCGACCTCCATGCGCAGCCGGCTTCCCGCCTCGTCGACGAGGTCGATCGCCTTGTCGGGCAGGAAGCGGTCGGCGATGTAGCGGTTCGACAGCGTCGCCGCGGCGACGATGGCCGAGTCGGTGATGCGCACGCCGTGATGCAGCTCGTACTTCTCCTTGAGGCCGCGCAGGATCGAGATCGTGTCCTCGACCGTCGGCTCGGCGACGAAGACCGGCTGGAAGCGCCGCGCCAGCGCCGCATCCTTCTCGATGTGCTTGCGATACTCGTCCAGCGTGGTCGCGCCGACGCAATGCAGCTCGCCGCGCGCCAGCGCCGGCTTCAGCATGTTGGAGGCGTCCATCGCGCCATCCGCCTTGCCGGCGCCAACCAGAGTGTGCAGCTCGTCGATGAAGAGGATGATCTCGCCAGCCGCCGAGGAAATCTCCTGCAGCACGGCCTTCAGCCGCTCCTCGAACTCGCCGCGATACTTGGCGCCGGCGATCAGCGCGCCGAGATCGAGCGAGAGAAGCTGCTTGCTCTTCAGGCCTTCCGGCACGTCGCCGTTGACGATGCGCAGCGCCAGGCCCTCGACGATCGCGGTCTTGCCGACGCCGGGCTCGCCGATCAGCACGGGATTGTTCTTGGTCCGGCGCGAGAGCACCTGGATGGTGCGGCGGATCTCCTCGTCGCGGCCGATGACCGGGTCGAGCTTGCCCTCGCGCGCCACCTGCGTCAGGTCGCGCGCGTACTTCTTGAGCGCGTCGTAACCGGACTCGGCGCCGGCATTGTCAGCCTTGCGGCCCTTGCGGATATCGTTGATCGCGCCGTTGAGCTTCTGCGCGGTGAGCCCTGCTTCCTTGAGGATGCGCTGCGAGGGCGTACCCTCCGCCATCAGGAGCGCGAGCAGCAGACGCTCGACCGTGACGAAGCTGTCGCCGGCCTTGTCGGCGATCTGAGTCGACTGCTCGAACAGGCGCGCCGTCTCGGGCGCGAGATAAAGCTGGCCCGCGCCGGTGCCTTTCACCTGCGGGATCTTAGCGAGTTCCGCCTCGACACCCTGCTTGATGCGGTCGACATCGGCGCCTGCCGCTTTCGCGAGGTTCGCCGCCATGCCTTCCTTGTCGTCGATGATGACCTTGAGCAGGTGCTCAGGGGTGAAGCGCTGATGGTCGCGGGCGAGGGCCATCGACTGGCCTGCCTGGACGAAGCCCTTCACGCGGTCGCTAAGCTTCTCGAAATCCATACGATTGATCCTCCTTTAGCCGTCCGATATTCGGCCCGGCTGACTCCGGCCACCCTGGGGTGCACCGGCCTGCCGGAGATATGGGCAGCCCCTAAAACCCCCGCAAGAGGAGGGGCTTGCAGGCCGCGCGGTAAAACCGCATGCTGCGCTGCAACATGGTTGACGCTCCCTCCCGCCGCGTCGCCGCGCTCTACCGCTATCCCGTCAAAGGGCTCACCGGCGAAGCGCTGGACGCAGTCACGCTCGCTCCCGGCCATGGGTTTCCAGAGGATCGCCGCTTCGCGATCGCGCTCGGCACGACGGCCTACGACCAGACGGAACCGGTATGGCTTCCGAAGGCCGCGTTCTTCCAGCTCGCGCGTCATGAGCGGCTTGCGCTTCTCTCGAGTCGCTTCGATCCCGAAAGCGGAACGCTGTCGCTCTCGCGGGGCGGCAAGCTGGTGGCACATGGGAAGGCGACCGAACCTCAGGGACGCGCCATCATCGGCGAGTTCCTCTCGGCGTTCCTTGATGCAGGTCAAGGCCGCCCGAGGCTCGTCGAGGGACCGCCGATCGGACTCGCCGATTGCGGCGAGTCGGTCGTGTCGATCATCGGCGAAGCGAGCATCGCCGATCTCGCACGCGTCGTCGGCAAGCCCGTCGAGCAGTTGCGCTTCCGCGCCAACGTCTATGTCAGCGGCACGAAGCCCTGGGACGAGTTTGGCTGGGTCGGGCAAGAGATCAGCGTGGGATCGACGAGGCTGCAGGTCATGGACCGCATCGGCCGCTGCGCGGCGACCAATGTCGATCCCTTCACGGCCGAGCGCGACATGAACCTGCCGCTCGCGCTTCAGCGCGCCTTCGATCACGCCGATATGGGTGTCTATGCGCGCGTGGTCGGCGGCGGGCGCATCGCCGTCGGCGATGCGCTCGAGCTGATACCGGCCTAAATCGGGACGTCGGCGAACGGCGTCCCGCCGGTATCAGCTTACCGGCTCGGCCGGCGGCGGAGAGACGAGCGGCTGGCCGTTCGCGTCCGTATTCTCGTCGTCGTCAGGTCCCGACATCGGATCGCGCGAGCCATTGCTGGGAAGGCTGTTGGTCTGCAGCGCCGGCTGCTGGCCGCCGTTCGGGAAGCCGCCACCAGGCTGCTGGCCGGGCTGACCGCCCTGCGCCTGCGTGTTGGCGAGGTCGGCGGCGATGATGCGGTAATAGTGCTCGGCGTGCTGGAAGTAGTTCTCCGCGCCGACCCGGTCGCCCGAGGACTGCGCGTCGCGCGCGAGCTGAAGATACTTCTCGTGGACCTGATAGGCGTTCCCGCGGATGCGGACGTCCGGTCCGTTCGAGTCGAATGTCTGAAGACGAAGCGGCAGATGGTGCTTGCGCTGTCCTTGCATGCCGCCGTTGCCGCCGCGTCCGCGCGACCTCTTCGGATGTGGTCCTTGTCTCATGGTGCCTTGCGTTCACCCTATTGCGTATCTAGCCAAGCTGGGCGCGCACACCGGCCGCAGATCCGCTTCAGCGGACTTGGTTTTTCGCGGCATTGGATCGGTTGTCGGGCGCCCCCCTTGGGCGCGCGAGCCCTGGGCTCGACGACAGGGTCACCCTAGTTGGGATCGCCACAATTTCCAACAGGAATTTTCATCATTCGGACTTGCCGACCACGAGGCATCTCTCGACGGAAGAGAGGTCCTGGCGCCGATCGAGCTCTTTCAACCCGGCCTCCGACATCAGGCCGGCGACCGCGTTGGCTAGGCCCTTGCCGAGCTCGATGACCGCGCGGCCTTCCGGTGCGAGCAGACGCGCGATCGTCGGCGCCAGCACGCGATAGGCATCCAACCCGTCCTTGCCGCCATCGAGGGCGCGACGCGGGTCGTAGGCCGAGACCTCGGGCGCCAAACCGGGAATTTCGCGCGATGGAATGTAGGGCGGATTGGTCAGGATCAGATCGAAGGGACCCGTGAGCCCCTGGCCCCAGTCGCCCTTCTGGAAGTGCGCGCGCGCGGTGAGATCGAGCGTGCGCGCGTTCGCGCGGCCGACCGCGACCGCATCCTCGGCGATGTCGATGCCGATCCCGGTCCAGCGCGGGCGCTCGCTGAGCACGGCGAGAAGAAGGCAGCCGGTGCCGCTGCCGAGGTCGAGAACGCGCCGCGGCGGATCCGGATCGAACTGCGCCAGCGCCGCTTCGACCAGGGTCTCGCTGTCCGGCCGTGGGTCGAGCGTCGACAGCGTGATAGCGAAGTCGAGGCTCCAGAACTCGCGCTTGCCGATGATGCGGCTGACCGGCTCGCGACGGCAGCGCCGGTCGACGAACTCGTTGAAGACCGTCTCGGTCTCGGCGGCGAGCACGCGGTCGGGCTCTAGCAGAACGGCCGAGGCCGACATGCCGGCGACGGAGGCGAGAAGCAGGCGCGCATCGAGACGCGCGGTCTCGACACCTGCTTCCGTCAACCGCTTCGTCGCCAGCGCAAGGGCCTCGCCGATCGTCATTCGAGCGCCGCCAGCCGCGCTGCTTCATCTTCGGCGGTCAGCGCATCGATGAACTCGTCGAGCGCTTCGCCGGTCATCACCTTCTCGATCTTGTAGAGCGTCAGGTTAATGCGGTGGTCGCTGACGCGGCCTTGCGGGAAGTTGTAGGTGCGGATGCGCTCGGAGCGATCGCCGGTGCCGACCTGGCTCTTGCGCGCCGCCGACCGCTCGGCCTCGATGCGGTCGCGCTCGGCCTGGTAGAGCCGCGCGCGCAGGATCTTCAGCGCCTTCGCCTTGTTGCGGTGCTGCGACTTCTCGTCCTGCTGGCTTACGACGACGCCAGTCGGGATATGCGTGATGCGGACCGCCGAGTCGGTGGTGTTGACCGACTGGCCGCCCGGTCCGCTCGAACGGAAGACGTCGATGCGGAGATCCTTCTCCTCGATATGGATGTCGACTTCTTCGGCCTCGGGAAGGACGGCGACGGTCGCGGTCGAGGTGTGAATCCGCCCTTGAGTCTCGGTCGCCGGTACGCGCTGGACGCGATGGACGCCGGATTCGTACTTGAGCCGCGCGAAGACGTTGCGCCCGGTGATCGAGGCGGTCGCGTCGCGGAAGCCGCCGAGCGGCGTCTCCGACATCTCCATGGTCTCGAATTTCCAGCCCTTGAGCTGGGCATAGCGTTGGTAGGTGCGGAACAGCTCCGAGGCGAACAACGCCGCCTCGTCGCCGCCGGTGCCGGCGCGGACTTCGAGGATGGCGTTCTTCTCGTCGGCCTCGTCCTTGGGCAGCAGCATCACCTGCACGCTGCGCTCCAGCTTCGGCAGCTTCTCGGCCAGCGTCGCGCGTTCGGATTCGGCGAGCGCCTGCATCTCCTTGTCGGTCGTGGGATCGGCGATCAGCGCATCGAGATCGGCGGCTTCGGCCCTGGCCTTCCGCCACTCCTCGATGCCGGCGACGATCGGCCCCAGATCGGAATACTCCTTCGACTGCCTGGCGAAGGAGTCGCCGACGACGCCGGAAGACAGGGCTTCGCCCAGCTCCTTGTGGCGCTTCACCACCGACTCGAGCTTGTCCTCGAGGCTCATCCTTCCTCCTCGTCCTTGCCGAAGAGACGCTCGAGCGCCGCTTCGGCTCCGCCTTCGCCTTCTTCCGCCGCGATCCGCCGGAGACGTTCCGACGGCGCGTGCAGCAGGCGATTGATCACCAGCTCGGTCGCCCGCGCCGCATCGCCGCTCTCCATCAGCGCACGGTCGCGGGCCGCCTCGAAGCGACGACGGAGCCGAGTCACCGCGGTCGCGCCCTGCCGCTCCGCCCGGCCGGCTCGAAACCGGCCGATCTCCTCGGCGAGGATCGCCCTCGCCCGCTCGACCTCGGCCTGCCGGCCGGCCCGCCCCTTCGCCGCGACCCGCTCCAGATCGTCGAGATCGTAGACGAAGGCGCCGTCGACGGCCTCCACCTGAGGCTCGACATCACGCGGGACGCCGGCATCGGCAAAGAAGATCGGCTTGCGCCGCCGCTGCTTCAGCGCCTGCTCGGCCCCCTCGCGGGTGACGACGTAGCGCCTATCGCCCTGTCCTGCAACCACGATATCCGCCTGGGCCAGCAGGCGCGGCAGGTCGGATAGCTCGCCGACATGGCCCGAATGGCGGTGCGCCATCGCCTCGGCCCGACGCTTGAGGCGTGCAACGCAGACGATATCGGCGACGCCCGCGGCACGAAGCTGCTCCAGCAGGAGAGCTGCCATGTCGCCCGCGCCGATTGCGAGCGCCGTCACGCGCGAGAGATCGCCATGCAGGTCGCGGCAGAGCTGCGCCAGGGCCGCAGCCATCGACACCGGACCTTCGGCGATCCGCGTCTCGCTCCGCACGCGCTTGGCGGCGCCGTAGGCGGCGTCGAGCACCTGGCCGAGGCCGGCGCCGGCATGGCCGAGCTCCTGCGCGACGCGATGGGCGGCCTTGAGCTGGCCCAACACCTGCGCCTCACCGATGATCTGGCTGTCGAGGGCAGCGGCGACGGCGAAGACGTAGTCCTCTGCGGCATCGCCGGCCAGGCGCAGCCCAGAGGGCAGATCCGATGCCGGAAGGCCATTGGCGCCCGCGAGCACCGCGAGCGCGGCGACATCGCCCTCGGCGAAGCCGATGGCGACGACACGGTCGCAGGTGGAAAGCACCATCGCCTCGGCGAATCCAGCCGCGCGCAATGACGCGAGAACCCCAGACATCGCCGCGTCCTCGACATGCATACGATCGCGGAGATCGGCGGGAGCGGTCCGATGATCGATGCCGGCGACGACGAGCCGTAGGGCGCTCATGGAGCGCCGCTACTCGGCGGCGGTGCGGGTCGCGGCGTCCTTGTCGCGGGCGATTTCCGCCGCCTTGGCTTCGACGAGCTCGACCAGGTGATCGACGATCGCCTTGTCCTTGAGACGATGATGCGGCTGGCCGGCGATGTAGACCTGGTGCGTGCCGTTGCCGCCGCCGGTGAAGCCGATATCCGTCTCGCGCGCCTCGCCCGGCCCGTTGACGACGCAGCCGATCACCGAGACCGTCATCGGCGTGGTGAGGTGAGCGAGCCGTTCCTCCAGCACCTCGACGGTCTTGATCACGTCGAATTGCTGGCGCGCGCAGGACGGGCAGGCGATCACGGTGACGCCGCGACGGCGAAGGCCGAGCGACTTCAGCATGTCGAAGCCGACCTTTACCTCCTCGACCGGATCGGCTGAGAGCGAGACGCGCAGCGTGTCGCCGATGCCGCTCCACAGCAGCATGCCGAGCCCGATCGAGGACTTGACCGTGCCCATGCGAAGCCCGCCGGCTTCGGTGATGCCGATATGCAGCGGGTAGTCGCAGGCCTCTGCCAGTCCCTGATAGGCCGCGACGGCGAGAAACACATCGGACGCCTTCACGCTGATCTTGACGTCGCGGAAGTCGTGATCCTCGAGGATACGGACATGGTCCAGCGCGCTCTCGACCATCGCCTCGGGGCAGGGCTCGCCGTACTTCTCCAGCAGATGCTTCTCGAGCGAGCCGGCATTGACGCCGATGCGCATCGAGCAGCCGTGATCCTTCGCCGCCTTCACCACCTCGCGCACACGATCGGCAGAGCCGATGTTGCCCGGATTGATGCGAAGGCATGCGGCGCCTGCCTCGGCCGCCTCGATCGCGCGCCTGTAGTGGAAGTGGATGTCGGCGACGACGGGGATGGTCGCCGCCTTGACGATCGACTTGAGCGCCGCCGTCGACTCCTCGTCGGGGCAGCTGACGCGCACGATGTCGCAGCCGACCTCCTCGATGCGGCGGATCTGGTCGATCGTCGCCTTGGCATCGGCGGTCGGCGTGTTGGTCATGGTCTGCACGGTGATCGGCGCGCCGTCGCCGACCGGCACGGACCCGACCATCACCCGGCGGCTTTTCCGCCGGTGCACATCCCGATAGGGGCGAACGCTCATCAGGCCTCCAAGCCGGGCCTTATATCAGATGGGAGCCAGTCGGGAGAAATCGGCGCGAAAAGCGTCCTTACGGCCGGCCGATCGCGGTTCCGGCCTTCAGCTTGTCGGCATCGAGCGCCACGTTGCGGCGGACCTGCCCCGGCGCGCCGAGCGACGGCACGGCCTCGCCGTCGACCAGGATATCGAGGCCGCCGGCATTGCCGGTCATCAGGGTGAGACCGTTGCGGTCCGGCACCTTCAGCACGTCGCCGGGCTTGAGCACGCGGGTCATGACTGGCGCGTTGGTGCCGTCCCGGACCTGGACCCAGTTCTCCTCCCGCGCCCTGAGCAGGATGCGCCCGGCGCCCGAATCCGTTGCCGGCGGCGGAGCGACCGCGGCCGGTACGCTCGCGACGACGGTCGGCGCCGACGTAGCCGTCGACGAGTCGGCGGTGGACGAGGACTGGGCGACGTACTCGGGCGCGGGGCGAGACCCTTCGTCCTCATCGGCCGCCTCGGCAGTTTCCGCTTCGTCAGTCGCCAGCGTCTGGGGCAGCGCGGCGACGGGAAGCGGCGATGCAGGCTGAGCAAGCGGCTGCGGAGGAGGAGGCGCCATGGTCGGCACCGCGGATACGGCAGGAAGCGCAGCGACGGGAGTGCCGGCGCCGGCCGAACCGATCGCCTCGCCGCGCGGCAGGCGGATCGCGACGGCCTCGCGCGCCTGGGCCACGACATCGACCAGGCGCTGCAGACGTTCCGGCACTTCGGCGACGATCTCGGGCAGGCGGCGCTCTTCCGCCGTTATCACCCACCAACCGCCATAGAGCACGACGGCGCTGACCAGGGAGACGAAGATCAATGCGCCGCCAGGGACGCGTCCTTCGGGCGGCGGCGTCGGCGGCTGCAGTTGCGAATGGGCGAGCGTCGCTTCCGACTTGAAGCGCTCGATCGCGACCGCGGAGTCGAGGCCGAGGAAAGTCGCATAAGTGCGGACGAAACCGATGGCATAGACGCGGCCGGGAAGACGCGCGTGATCGCCCTCCTCCAGCGCCACCAAGTACTCGGGACGAATACGGAGCGTCCGGGCGACCTCCGGGATCTCGTAGCCTTGGGAGACACGAGCGCGCTTCAGCACTCGGCCCAGTCCACTGGACTCGACGCCCGATTCGCCTCCTTTCGTCTGTTCCGTCATACCACCCATGGTTCCGGACCAGTCTCGATGCCGACTTTTTCCTAAAATCTCATATAGTCAGTGACTAATAAAATAACCTATTCGCCGTTTTTCCACAACCTTCTAAATCGCGAAGCCGTGATCGGCAGCGAAAGCTCTGAGTTTTTCTCGGACGCTTCGGTCAGGCGCGGTGACGAGTCGTTCGAGATAAGACGCGAGCGCTCCCACATGCAGGCTCCGAATCATCGCCTTTACTGACGGAAGCGCCGCCGCGGACATGGACAGGGATGAAAATCCGAGCCCGATCAAGGCCATAGCCTCGATCGGGCGCCCTGCCATCTCGCCACAGACGGTCACTGGCACGCCGCCGGCCGTCGCCTCGCGCACGAGCTTCGACATCACCGAGAGGACCGGCGGCGACAACGCGTCGTAGCGGCCGGCCAGGCGCTGGCTGCCGCGATCGGCGGCGAAAAGGAACTGCAGGAGATCGTTCGAGCCGACCGAGAGGAAGTCGACGCGCGGCAGCAGCGCCGGAAGCTGATGCAGCAACGCCGGCACCTCGACCATGGCGCCGACGCGAAGCTTCTGCGGCGCCGGACGGCCCGAGTGCCAGAGTCGCTCAAGCTCAAGCTCGAGCACCTGCCGCGCATCGACAAGCTCCGCCACCTCCGCGACCATCGGGAACATCACGCTGAGCGGGCGTCCGGCGGATGCGGCGAGCAGGGCGCGCAGCTGCTGGCGCAGCAGCGAGGGTCGATCGAGCGTCATGCGGATCGCCCGCCACCCCATCGCCGGGTTCTCGTCCTCGTCGTAGGGGAGGTAGGGCAGGCGCTTGTCGCCGCCGGCATCCAGGGTACGGAACACCACCGGCCGCTCGCCGGCGATCGCCAGCACCTGCGCATACATCTGCGTCTGCTCGGCGACGCTCGGATAGCGGGGCCGCACCATGAAGCCGATCTCGGTGCGGAAAAGCCCGATGCCGTCGGCGCCGGTGCGATCGAGCTGCGCCACGTCGACGAGCAGGCCGGCATTGAGGTTGAGCGAGACACGTACGCCGTCGACGGTCTCAGCCGGCAGGTCGCGCAGCTCCGCGTGACGGATCTCGGCAGCGCGCGTCGCCGCGACAAGCCCTGAGATCGTGTCGATGACGTCGTCGCCGGGACGCACATAGACGATGCCGTTGGTGCCGTCGACGACAAGGCGGTCGCCGGCCGAGCACTGGTCGCGCAGATCCTGCACGCGCGCCACCGCCGGCAAATCGAGCGCACGCGCGATGATCGCCACATGCGCCGTCGCCGAGCCCTCCTCCAGCACCAGCGCCTTCAGCTTGGACCGGTCGTATTCGAGCAGCTCGGCCGGCCCCATGCTGCGCGCGACCAGGATCGCATCGTCGGGCAGCACGCGCTTGCCGACCTCGCCGGTCAGGTGCTGGATCAGGCGATGATGGAGATCGTCGAGATCCATCAGCCTCTCGCGGAGATAGGGATCGACGACCTGGGCCAGGCGCGCGCGCGTGTCGTTCTGCACCTTCTGCACCGCGGCCTCGGCGGTGAGGCCTGATCGGATCGCCTCCTTCAGGCGCTGATTCCAGCCGCGATCCTCAGCGAACATGCGATAGGCCTCGAGGATGCCTTCATGCTCGCCGGCACGCGCCAGCTCGGCGGCGGCAAACAGCTCGTCGAGCTGGCGTTGAAGGCCGCCGACCGCCGCTTCCAGCCGCGTCAGCTCGGTCGCCGGATCCTCGGCGACGACGCGACGGATCTCGATCTCGGGGCGATGGAAGACGGTAGCGCCGATGGCGATGCCGTCATGAACCGGAATGCCTTCGAGCCTCGCCGGCAACGGCTCGCCCTGCTCGGCCGCGATCGCTCCCACGTCGCTGACGAGCTCGGCGGAGACGAGCTCGGCCACCACCATGGCGACGGTCTCGAGCGTCTCGACCTCGTCCTCGGCGTAGTGACGCTTGGTGCGGTTCTGCACGACGAGGACGCCGGTCACGCGGCCGCCGCGTAGGATCGGCGCGCCCATCAGCGAGTGGAAGATCTCCTCGCCCGTCTCGGGCCGATAGGCGAAATTGGGATGGCTCTGCGCGTCGGCGAGCGCCAGCGGCCGTGCATGGAGCGCGATGTCGCCGACGAGGCCCTCGCCCATCGCGAGCCGCGTCTGGTGCACGGCCTCGGCCTTGAGGCCCTCGGTCGAGAACAGCTCGAGCATGCCGCCGCGCACCAGGTAGCAGGAGCACACTTCGGCGACGAGACCCTGGGCGATGACGCGGACGATGCGGTCGAGGCGCTCCTGGCCGGCGCCCTGGCCTGCCATCACGTCGCGGAGCCGCTTGAGAAGCTGGCGCGAGCCGCCGCCGAGGGTGCCGGAGGGCGGCATCAGGGCGTCCCGATCTGGTCTCTCCCGGCGAGCGCGAGAGTCGCCTGGCCAACCAGCTCTTCCAGGATCTCCGCGGTCGGCTGCTCGCACGTCACCATGCCGACCGACTGGCCGGCCATCAGCGATCCGGTCTCGACATCGCCCTCGATCACGGCGCGACGCAGCGCACCGGCCCAGAAATGCTCGATCGCGAGCTGCGCTTCCGCCTTTGGCATCTCGCCGCGGGTGAAGCGGTCGATCACCTCACGTTGTGTCTCGAGGAAGCGCTCGGTCGCCTTGTTGACGATGGCGCGCACCGGAATGACAGGGAAGCGCGGATCGAGCTGCTGCGAGGGCATGGCGTCGCGCGCCGAGGCGCGGATGAAGGCCCGCTTGAAATTCGGATGCGCGATCGACTCGGTGGCGCAGACGAAGCGCGTGCCGAGCTGGCAGCCGGCCGCCCCCATCTCGAGATAGCTCGCGATCGCCTCGCCGCGCCCGATCCCGCCTGCGACGAAGACCGGCACCTCGCGCACGGTCGGCAGGATCTCCTGCGCCAGAACCGAGGTGGAGACCGCGCCGATATGCCCGCCGGCCTCGGCCCCCTCGGTGACGAAGGCGTCGATGCCGGCGCGGATCAGCTTCTTGGCGACGATCACGGCCGGCAGGAAGGTCATGGTCTTCGCGCCGCCATCCTTGAGCCTCTTGATGATGGCGGCCGAGGGCAGGCCGCCGGCCAGCACCACATGGCTGACCTTCTCGGCGATGCAGGCCTCGACGAGCCCGTCGAGCTGCGGGTGCATGACGATGAGGTTGACGCCGAAGGGCTTGGTCGTGCGCTCGAAAGTGGCTCGGATCTCCTCGGCGAGCCGCTCGGGCCGCATCGCCCCGCAGGCGAGCACGCCGAAGCCCCCGCCTTCCGAGATCGCCGCGACCAGGGTCCGTTCCGAGACCCAGGTCATGGCGCCGCCCATGATCGCGTAGCGCGTGCCGAGGAATTCGCGGCCGCGCCGCCAGAGGCGGTCGAGCCGCTCAGCGCCGCGCTGGGCGGCGCCGGCAGTCAGGCTTTCAGGCGCCGTCCAGGCCATAGGCGGTGTGCAGCGCGCGCACCGCGAGCTCGGTGTAGTCCTCGGCGATGAGGACACTCACCTTGATCTCGGAGGTGGAGATCACCTGGATGTTGATCCCCTTGGCCGCGAGCGACTTGAACATCGTCTGCGCCACACCGGCATGGCTGCGCATGCCGACGCCGATCACCGACACCTTGGACACGTTCGGATCGGAGACGAGGCCGCCATACTTCAACTCGCCCTCGCGGCCCTTCAGCACGTGAAGGGCCCGCTCGAGATCGGCGCGGCCGACGGTGAAGGTGAGATCGGTGGTCTTGCCGTCGTCGGAGGCGTTCTGAACGATCATGTCGACGTTGATCGCGGCGTCCGCCAAGGGGCCGAAGATGCCGGCGGCGATGCCGGGCCGGTCCTGGACCTTGCGCACGGTGATCTTGGCTTCGTCGCGGCTATAGGCGATGCCGCTCACAACTTCCTGTTCCACGATCTCGTCCTCGCCGACCACAAGAGTTCCGGGCTTGTCCTCGAAGCTCGACAGAACCTGCACCCGAACCCGATGGTTCATGGCCAGCTCGACCGAGCGGGTCTGCAACACCTTGGCGCCCAGGGACGCCATTTCCAGCATTTCCTCGTAGGTGATCTTATCGAGCTTGCGGGCCTTCGCAACGATGCGGGGATCGGTCGTATAGACCCCATCGACATCGGTGAAGATGTCGCAGCGATCGGCGTTCAGCGCCGCCGCCAGCGCCACGGCCGAGGTGTCCGAGCCGCCGCGGCCGAGCGTGGTCACGCGGTTGTCGGGGCCGATTCCCTGGAATCCGGCAACGACCGCGACCTGCTTCTCCGAGAAGCGGCGGATCATCTCGGCGCAGTCGATCTTCTGGATGCGCGCCTTGCCATGGACGTGGTCTGTCTCGACCGGGACCTGCCAGCCCTGCCAGGAGCGCGCGTTGATGCCGATTTCCTGCAGCGCCAGCGCCAGGAGGCCGATGGTCACCTGCTCGCCGGTGGCGACGACCGTGTCGTACTCGCGCGCATCGTGGAGCGGGCTGATCTCGTTGACCCACTTCACCAGCTGGTTGGTCGCACCCGACATCGCCGAGACGACGACGGCAACCTCGTGTCCGTCATCGACCTCGCGTTTGACGCGCAAGGCCACGTTCTTGATGCGCTGGACATCGGCGACGGACGTGCCGCCGAACTTCATGACGATGCGGGCCATGGCGGGGAGATCTTCGGGTGGCTTACGCCCGGGCATGGCGGCCCGTGGCTCGCGCGGGTTATAGAGGAGGCCCGCGAGATTGCAACGGTCTTGGAACATGGTTTCGCCTGGGGTTTCGCCTGGCAGCACGGTCGATCCTGCCGAGATCGAGAAGTTCCGGCGAATGGCCGAGGAATGGTGGGATCCGCGCGGCAAGTTCCGCCCCCTCCACCGCTTCAACCCGGTCAGGCTGCAGTTCCTGAAGGAGCGCCTCTGCCGGCATTTCGGCCGTGCGCCTCATGGCGACCGCCCGCTCGCGGGCTTGAGGCTTCTCGATATCGGTTGCGGCGGCGGCCTTGTCGCCGAACCGCTGACACGCCTTGGCGCCGAGGTCGTCGGTGTCGACGCGACTGCGCGCAACATCGAGGTGGCGCGGCTGCACGCGGCGGAGAGCGGGCTCGCCATCGACTACCGCCACGGCGCCGCGGAGGACTTGGCCGGGGGAAAGGAGGCCTTCGACGCCGTGCTCGCGCTCGAGATCGTCGAGCATGTCGCCTCGGTCGAGGCTTTCGTCGCCGCGGCGGCGAGCCTGACGAAGCCGGGCGGGCTGCTGGTGGTCGCCACCCTCAACCGCACGCTGAAGGCCTTCGCGCTCGCCGTGGTCGGCGCCGAATACGTGCTGGGCTGGCTGCCCAAAGGCACCCACGACTGGCGCAAATTCGTGCGGCCATCGGAGCTCGAGGCCGCGTTCAGAGACGCCGGCCTCGCCCTCTCCGACATCACGGGCGTCAGCTACAACCCGCTCCTCGACCGCTGGTCGCTCGGGACCGATCTCGATGTGAACTACCTGGCAGTGGCGACGAAGGCCTAGCAGGCTGTTGAAGAATCTCGCCGAAGCGTGATGAGAGTGGTCTGTCGCGGCGGGCGGGATCTGGGCAGGCTCTGGTTTCGTCCGATCTCACTGA
>VGEH01000112.1 GCA_016869375.1 Alphaproteobacteria bacterium
GCGCACAAGCACCTGCCGACGCTCAAAGCTGCCCTGGCTGCCCATCAGGCCGAGCACGCGATCAAAACAAAACTTGAGAAGGACCGGCACGCCGCATAGCATCATCAACAGGCAACGCTCGTCCCGCCAAGTTCAACAAAGGGCGGGACATCCCCTCATCCGATCCCAGGGCGGATTGCCGATGATTGCGTCGAAGCCGCCGGCACGCTCCGCGCTCTCCCATGTGGACCAAACGCCCGGAAATGCGACCTGCCAGTTGAGGAATCGCTCTTCGGCAACAAGCATGCGTGCCCGCGCCAGCATCGCGCCGAACCGGGTGGCCTCCGGTCTGCCGTTCGAGACTTCGGCAGTTCCGAGGGCAATCTGGACGGGGTCTCCGAACTGTCCGTCAAAGAACGCAATGAGCGCCGCTCGATCATCGCGGCTACGAACATTGATCCAATCGAAGGCATGAATGAGCGAGAGGAAGGCATCGAGAGGCGCCGTCATGTCGCGGACCTCGTCGAAGATGTCCTTCGATCGATGGGCCTCGGCGATCTCCGCGTCGGTTAGACCCTCGATAACCTGCATTGACGAGGCGGCGCGCATCGCTCGCGTCATAGGTCCGTGAAGCAGGAGCGGAGCGCCAAAGGCCGACGCCTTGTCGATCCCGCCCCGCACCCATGATCCGAACAAGCTGTCGCCGCAGCGCAAGTGATGATCGAGGAACGATAGAGGGGCTCCGACGGTGAAAGTGTGGAGCCAGAGCGCAACTTTCGCCAGCTCCACAGCCATCGGATTCTTGTCGACGCCGTAGATGCAGCGCTTGAGGATCATGCGGCGGACGATGTGCCGATCGTCAAGCTGCTCCGGGTCGATCGTCCAGCCACGCTCGTCCGCGTTGCGCAGAATGGTATTTCGGATGCTTTCGATGCGCGCGATAAGTGGCGAGACGTAATCGGCGAAAGTCACGAGGGCTTCGGCTTCGGCCATGGCCGCGATGACTTGGTCGGCGAGATGGTCTACGAGACTCACGAGGAAATGCCCCGATCCCATTGCGGGGTCGCATATCTTGAGTTCCAAGAGCCGTTCGGCGGGATCGAGCCCGGCAAGGATGCCGAGGCGGCGCGCTTCCGTTTGGCGGCTTGCTTCCACCTCTCCTACTTTGCCGGAAAAAGCGTCCATCCGTGCGGAGATGAGCGGGTCGGTGGTCTCTCGGATGATGCGCCCGACAAGGTCGTCGGGCGTGTAATAGCTCCCGGTACCCTTACGCGCGAAGACGTTGGGTCGGATGACGATGGCTCCGTCGTCTCGGACGACTTCATGCTCAAGGAGCCTCTCATAGATCGAACCGAGTTGCTGGACCCCCAGATCACGGTAGTTGATATAGTTCCGCCCGCCTTCGGTATGCTCGAAGGAGAGCGCGTCGATGACGTTCGCCATCACGTCGTCACCGAGGCGCACTCGCGAGAGGAGCGGGGTTCGATCGCGATCGAATAGCCCGCCATTGTAAGGCGGCAGCCCAATCGAGCGATCCCCGCTGCCGATGATCCGGCAAAGGTCGTCGAGGACGGACCAATATCGGGCAGCAGTATCCGAGAATGTGTCGTTCCGATCCTTTCGGAGCGCGACGTCGTTGCGCGCCTTTTGTCTGAGGCTGTAGTCGTCGTAGCGTCCATCGCGAACGGGGAGAAGATCGCGATCCTCTGCGTAAAGTATGAACAGGAGGCGATAGAGGACGATCAGGGCTGCTTCGCGGACCTCCTGCAAAGGCGCATCTGGCGCTGCGGCGGATATCGCTTTGACAAGCTCCGGGAAGACCGTGCCAAAGACCAAGCCCGACAGATTTCCAGCGACGCGCTCCTCATAGAAACGAGCCTCGTCAATGGCGCGCTGATGGAAGGTTCGGGTTTCGCCTGGGGACGGCAAGAAACCATCCCGTCCGAAGATGAGAGCAAAGACCCTCAACCAATGTCGGCGCCGATCTTCCGAGAGCGCGAACAGGCCACCATCATGTCCGGGTACGGCGAGGGCAGCCGCCAGATCGAGCTCAAAGAACTGCTCTGAGACCGAGCGCGCGCCCTGAAAGTAGAGACGCCATCGAGCGCCGTTGGTCAAAATGCCCCATCGCAACTTTCCAGTCGTGAGATCTTCGACGCGCCTTAAGTAGCGGAGCATCTGGGTAGACGGTGCCGTTTCCTCGCCCCGTCTCCCGGATTGCCGGTCTAACGGTCGCTGCCACCGCTTCGATTCGACAATCGCGAGACCCACGCCGTACCGCTTCCACTCGTCGGGAAAAGCGTTCGCACCCGCCTTTGCGGCGGCATCTTCGAACAACAAGCCGTCCGGGACATCATCTCGCCCGCGAGCGGCCAGATTCTGCTGCCTCAGACTCGCCGTCCAACCGAGCCGGGCAAGAATCGGCCAAATTAGGTCGTCCTCGGTCTGGCTCTCGTTCGGCGTCTGCGCCGTTGGGAAGCGACCAAAAATCGCGCGAAGGTCGTTAGCCAGCACATCGATCTCAGTGTCCGTCAGCCGCTGCCAATCGCCAACGCGTGTGATCGAATCTTGAAGAAAATCGGTAGAAAACAAGCTCCCTTGAAAAACGCTGTAAGCCATTAACCGCCATTTCCGTCTATTTCTGTGAACGGCAAATGCGCCACGTGAGCATCGGGACCCGCTTTATCGTATCTGGGAGCGTGGCCACAAGCCATGCACCAATTCCTAGTACGGAATGCCCCCTCACCGCCGGCCGACGAAGCGCGGCGTCTTGTTGAAGAAGCGGTAGACCATCGGCTCGAAAGCCTCGAGCGGCAGGGTGTCGTAGTCCGGCTCCATCGCGTTCTGGTCGTACTTCTCGCAGAAATAGGCGGTGATCTCGAAGGCCGGATGGCCGCGGAACTTCTCGCGGCCCATGCGGTCCGATGTCGGGTGGTTGAAACGGTGATAGCGCTGGAACACCGTGTGGTAATTGAGGAGCCAGAGGTAGTCGTCGGAGAGGAACTGCTTCAGCATCGCCGCGCAGAACTCGCCATGCGTCACCGGCGCGATGTTCTGGCCGATGTCGTGCAGCAGGGAGAGCACGACCATGTCCTCGTCGGCGCCGTCGCGCAGCGCGCGCGTCGCCGTCTGCAGCGAGTGGCCGTAGTTGTTGCACTGCCAGCCATAGCTCGGCTCGTCCTTGGATGCCGCAAGGAAGGTCAGCACCTCCTTCGCCTGGCGGTCGTGGTGGTAGATCGCGCTCTGCCGCTCGATGATCGCCCAGTCCTCGGCCGTGTTGGCCTCGAAGGTATTGCCCGAGGTGCGCTGCCAGTCGGCGCCGCCCAGCGGGACGAGAATGCTCCTGGCTTCCCAGGCCGCCATCTCCTGCTCGAGCGCCGTCGGCCGCGCCGCCGACTTGTAGGCGGGCTGCCAGTCGGTCTCGACGTCGCGCTTCGCTGCCAGGGTCATCGGATATCCCTCGAAGGTCGTTTCACGATCGGAAAGCAAGATTGCCATTCCGAAATCCCGACGGCTAGGCTCATCAACAACCAAAGATAAAGTCCATCCAACAGAGGGGATCGGCGATGCACAGGACAATGCGCAAGGTGACCCTGGCGGCGGCGCTGCTGGGGATGATGGCGGCGCCGGCGGCGGCGCAGAGCGTGATCCGCTACGTGCCGCATGCGGATCTCAAGGTCGTCGATCCGATGACCAACACGGCGGCGATCACCAACCAGCATGCCTTCATGGTCTACGACATGCTGTTCGCCTATGACCGCGACTACCGCGCCCAGCCGCAGATGGTCGAGACCTACACGGTCTCCCCAGACGGCTTGAGCTATCGCTTCACGCTTCGCCCCGGTCTCAAATTCCATGACGGCCAGGCGGTGAAGACCTCCGACGTGATCCAGTCGATCAACCGCTGGGCGGTGCGCGATTCCAACGGCACGATCCTGCGCAACAACGGCATGCAGCTCGCCGCGGTCGACGACCGTACCTTCACCCTGATGTTGAAGGAGCCGTGGGGCCTCGTGCTCGACTCCCTCGCCAAGGACGGCTCCTACGCCGCCTTCATCATGCGCGAGCAGGAGGCGAAGACCGATCCCAACGCGGCGATCACCGAGGTGATCGGCTCCGGCCCCTTCCGCTTCTCGCGCGAGGGCTGGGTTCCAGGCAGCAAGGTCGTCTACCTCAAGAACCAGGACTACGTGCCGCGCGCCGAGCCGGCGAACCTCTTCGCCGGCGGCAAGCAGGTGAAGACCGACCGCGTCGAATGGGTGATCATCCCCGACGCCGCGACCGCCGCCGCGGCGCTGAACGCGGGCGAGGTCGACATCTTCGAGCAGCCGCCGACCGACCTGCTGCCGATGCTGCGGCGGAACAGGGACGTCGTGGTCAAGGTGCACAACCCGTTCGGCGAGGTCGCCTATCTCCGCCCGAACCACCTGCACCCGCCCTTCGACAAGCCCGAAGGCCGCCAGGCGCTGCTCTATATCGCCGCCCAGGACGAATACATGCAGGCCTCGGCCGGCGATCCCGCCTATTGGCGGCGCTGCTTCTCCTGGGTCGGCTGCGGCTCCGCGAACGAGACCGAGGCCGGCACTTCCGACTTCCAGAAGCCGAACGTCGCCAAGGCCAAGGAGCTGCTGCAGAAGGCCGGGTACAAGGGCGAACCGGTCGTTGTGCTGCAGCCGAACGACCTGCAGGTCCTGCGCGACATCACCCAGGTCCTGGCGGCGCGCCTCAAGGATGCCGGCGTGAACGTCGACCTGCAGCTCAGCGACTGGGCGACGATCACCGCGCGCCGCGTGAAGAAGGACGCGCCGGACAAGGGCGGCTGGAGCCTCTTCGTCTCGACCGCTTTCGGCTTCCGCTTCTCTAGCCCGGTGACCAACTTCGCGCTGCCTATGCCCTGCGGCGGCACGGGCTTCGTCGGCTGGGCCTGCGACGAGAAGATGAACGGGTTGCTGTCGAGCTGGGCCAAGGAGATGGATGCGGGCAAGCGCAAGGCCATCACCGAGTCGATCCAGCTCCGCGCGATCGAGACCATCCCCTATCTGCCGCTGGGACAGATCACGCGGCCCGTGGCCTATCGCTCGAATGTCGAGGGCATGATCGAGGTGCCGAGCCCCGTGCTCTGGAACGTCTCGAAGCGCTGAGGTGAAGCGGGTCGCTCTCCTCGGCTTCTCGCTCGAGTCGAACGGCCACGCGCCGGTCGCGACGGAAGCCGAGTTCCGCGACTACATGTGGCTCGAAGGCGAGGCCTTCGGCCGCGACATCCGCTCAGCAGCGCCGGAGTCGCCGCCGGAGATCCGCGGCTTCGTCAAGGAGATGGATCGGCACGGGCCGTGGACGCCCGTGCCGATCCTGATGACCGCGGGCGGTGCCAGCGGCCCGGTCGACCAGCGCTTCTTCGAGGACGTGGTCGCGAGGATGCGGGCCGGCCTCAAGGCGGCGCTGCCGGTCGATGCCGTCTACCTGCCGGAGCATGGGGCTGCGACCGCGACCGGCGACGACGATCCGGATGCGACCGTGTTCGAGATGGTGCGCGAGATCGTCGGACCGAAGGTGCCGGTTGTCGCTACGCTCGACCTCCATGCCAATTGCTCGCAGCGCATGGTCGATGCCGTCGATGTGCTGATCGGCTACGTCACCAACCCGCATGTCGACATGGAAGAGCGCGGCGTCGAGGCGGCGGAGGTGGTGCGCGAGATGTGGGCCGGCATGAAGCCGTCCTCGCATTTCATCAAGCTGCCGCTGATCCCGCCCTCGATCACCCAGAACACCGATGCCGGCCCCTATGCCGACATCCTCCGCTACGGGAAGTCGAAGAAGGACGGCGACATCGTCAACGTGACGATCCTCTCCGGCTTCACCAATGGCGACACGCCGAAGAACGGCATGTCGGTGGTGGTCTCCTCGCGCAATGGAAAGGCGAAGGCGAGGGAGGTCGCGCGCGACATCGCGACTGCCTGCTGGGCCGACCGGCAGCGCTACGTGCCGGAGATGATGAGCCTGGACGACGCGGTCGCGCTCTCGGTGAAGACCGGCCGCAACATCTCGCTGCCGCCGCAGCTGCTGGCCGACGTCGCCGACAATCCCGGCGGAGGCGGCCGCGGCAACACGACCTGGATCCTTAAGGGCCTGCACGGGGCCAAGGCCGAGGGCGTGATTCTCGGCACCTTCTTCGACCCGCCGCTCGCGGCCGAGGCGCATCGTCTCGGCGAGGGCGCCGTCTTCCGCGCCCGCTTCAACCGCGAGGAGACGAACGCGCTCTCGGAGCCTTACGAGGCCGAGGCGAAGATCCTGAAGCTCCATGACGGCGCCTGCGTCGGCCGCCGCGGCATCTTTGCCGGCCGCACGATGAACCTCGGCCCCTCGGCGCTCCTGGAAATCGGCGGGCTCCGGCAGGTCGTGAACTCGATCCGCCTCCAGATGCTCGACACCGTCTATTTCGAGATGTTCGGCGTCGATATCGGCGCCGCCCGGACCGTGGTGGTAAAGTCCCGCGGCCATTTCCGCGCCGCCTTCGACCAGTGGTTCCCGAACGAGCGCATCCACAACATCGACGTCCCCGGCCTCAACATGCCGGTCCTCAGCCGATTCGGCTTCAAGCGCTGCCCTCGGCCGATCTTTCCCCTCGACCCCGAGGTGACCTGGGCGCCGTGACGCGCTAGGCGGCGCGTGTGATGGGGCGCGCTCTTTCGATCCGCTCACGACGTTCGGCGGTATTCAGCGCGTCCCAAAGCTCGCTCCGCCGTTGAACATTCAGCCAGAATTCAGGGCTGGTGTCGAAGACGCGCGAAAGCATCAGCGCCGTATCTACGGTCACCGAGCGGCGACCGTTGCACAGCTCGTTGACGAGCCGTCGCTCAACGCCCATCGCTTGGGCAAGCGCCGTTTGAGTGAGGGCCAGCGGCTTCATGAATTCCTCTTCGAGGATCTCGCCGACCGGCACCGGCCTCCGCTTGGTCATCATGGATCATCTCCGTCGAAAGAACGCCTATCGGTAGGTGTGGTTGTCGAGGTACAGGCTCGATGCCTCGCCGCGGTCGCTGTTCCATCGAAAGACGAGGCGCCAGCTGTCCGTGACTCGAATCGAGTGCCAGCCCTGCGGGTTGCCGCGGAGCTTCTCGAAATGGTTCGACGGCGGCGCGCGGAGGTCCCTGTCGCTTGTCGCATCGTCGATCAGCTGAAGCTTGCGGAACACGCGATCAGCCGCGTCTGCAGGAAGATGCTTCGACCGCTTGTCGTATCGGTAGAACTGCTCGAGCCAGTTGTCTCGAAAGCTAAGGATCACCGGGGCATTTTACGCTGTTCCACTGCACCGTCCAACCGTACAGAGGCCTACTCCGCCTGGGTATGGACATTGCCATCTGACGCGATCGGTAACTTCCTTTGCATTTGGCGGCCACAGACGACCGAAAATGAGGGGGGCGGCTTGTGGCGGGTACCGTCCGGCAGGTTGACGGGGCCGGCTGCACCGGTCATTTTCCCCGCCCGATCCCGAGCCGACGGACCCTCCCTTGACCGTGCGCCACGACGATCTCGCCAACGCCATCCGGGCGCTTGCCATGGATGCCGTCGAGCAGGCGAAGTCCGGCCATCCGGGCATGCCCATGGGCATGGCCGATGTCGCGACCGTCCTGTTCACCCGCTTCCTGAAATACGACCCGGCGCATCCGGACTGGCCCGACCGCGACCGCTTCGTGCTGTCGGCCGGCCACGGCTCGATGCTGCTCTACGCGCTGCTCCATCTGACCGGCTATCCGGACATGACGATGGAGGAGATCCGCAACTTCCGTCAGCTCGGCAGCAAGACCGCCGGCCATCCCGAGCGCGGGCACGCGACCGGCATCGAGACGACCACCGGCCCGCTCGGCCAGGGCCTCGGCAACGCCGTCGGCATGGCGCTGGCAGAACGCATCCTGCAGGCGCGCTTCGGCTCCGACCTCGTCGATCACTTCACTTACGTGATCGCTGGCGACGGGTGCCTCATGGAAGGCATCAGCCACGAAGCGATCAGCCTCGCCGGCCATCTCGGCCTCGGCCGCCTCATCGTCCTCTTCGACGACAATTCGATCTCGATCGACGGCGGCACCGGCCTCTCGGTCTCCGACGACCAGATCATGCGCTTCAAGGCCTCGGGCTGGCACACGCTCTCGGTCGACGGCCACGACCCCGAGGCGATCGCCAAGGCGATCGAAGCGGCGAAGGCCGCGCCCGAGCCGTCGCTGATCGCTTGCAAGACCGTCATCGGCAAGGGTGCGCCGACCAAGGCCGGCACCGCCTCGACCCACGGCTCGCCTCTGGGCGCCAAGGAGATCGAGGGCGCCCGCGCCCAGCTCGGCTGGTCCGCGCCGCCCTTCACGGTCCCCGAGCCGATCCTCGCCGAGTGGCGGAAGCTCGGCGGCCGCGGCGCCAAGGATTTCGATGCCTGGACCAAGCGTCACACGGCTGCCGACATCGGGGCCGAGTTCGACCGCACGATCTCCGGCGAGCTGCCGGCGAAGCTGGCCGAGACCATCCAGGCGGTGAAGCGCGACGCCTCGGAGAAGGCGCAGGCGCTCGCCAGCCGGCAGTCCTCCGGCAACACGCTCGACGCGCTGGCGCCGGTGATGCCGGAGCTGATCGGCGGCTCGGCCGATCTCACCGGCTCGAACAACACCAAGGCCAAGTCGCAGGCGGTCATCAAGAAGGGCACCTTCGGCGGCGCCTATGTCCATTACGGCGTGCGCGAGCACGGCATGGCCGCGGCGATGAACGGCATGGCGCTCCATGGCGGCATCGTTCCCTATGGCGGCACCTTCCTCACCTTCACCGATTATTGCCGCCCGTCGATCCGCCTCTCGGCGCTGATGGGCCAGCGCGTCATCTATGTGATGACGCATGACTCGATCGGCCTCGGCGAGGACGGCCCGACGCATCAGCCGGTCGAGCATCTCTCGGCGCTGCGCGCGATCCCGAACCTCCATGTCTTCCGCCCGGCCGACACGGTCGAGACGGCGGAGTGCTGGGCGCTGGCGCTGGCGGCGGCGAAGACGCCCTCGATCCTGTCGCTGACGCGCCAGGCGCTGCCGACGGTGCGCAAGACGCACACCGACGAGAACCGTTCGGCTCGCGGCGCCTATGTGCTGGTCGAGGCTGGTGGCGCGCGCAAGGCGACGCTGATCGCCACCGGCTCCGAGATCGCGATCGCGGTCAAGGCGCGCGAGATGCTCGAGGCGGCCGGCGTGCCGACCGCGGTGGTTTCCATGCCCTGCTGGTCGCTGTTCGATGCGCAGCCCGAGAGCTATCGCAACCAAGTGCTCGGATCCGGCGTCCGCGTCGCCATCGAGGCGGGCATCAAGCTCGGCTGGGAACGCTATATCGGCGACAAGGGCGCCTTCATCGGCATGGCCGGCTTCGGCGCCTCGGCGCCGGCGGAAGCGCTCTACAAGCACTTCGGCATCACCGCCGAAGCCGCAGTCGAGCAGGTGAAAGCGCGCGTCTGACGATGAAGACGCTGGTCCCCGCAACGATCGAGACCGAGCGGCTCAAGCTTCGCCAGCTCACCATCGACGATGCCGATGCGGTCGCGCGCATGATCGGCGATCCCGAGGTGATGAAGTTCCTCGGCGGCAAGACGCAGACCGAGGTCTGGGAGATCTGGCGCTCGCTCTCGGCGACGCTCGGCCACTGGGTGCTGCGCGGCTACGGTTCCTATGCCGTCGAGGTGAAGGCGACCGGAAAGCTCGCCGGCCGTATCGGCCTGCTCAATCCGATCGGCTGGCCCAGCCTCGAGATCGCCTGGACGCTGGACCGCGGCCATTGGGGCAAGGGCTATGCGACGGAGGCGGCGCTGGCGACCGGCCGCGTTGCGGTCAAGCATCTGAAGGCGGACCGGCTGATCAGCCTGATCCACCCCGACAACGTCGCTTCGCAGAAGGTCGCCGAGCGTCTTGGCGCGACGCGCGAAAGCACGACCGATTTCTTCGGCGCCGACAATCCTGCCTATATCTACAGGCACGATCTGGCGCGCTTCCAGTAACCCTCATCTGAAGAGAAGGCGGAGACGGTCATGACGGTCAGGTTGGCGATCAACGGCTTCGGACGCATCGGGCGCCTCGTCCTGCGCGCGCTGGCGGAAGCCAAGCGCTCGGACGTCACGGTGGTCGGCATCAACGACCTCGGCGCGGTCGACGCGAACGCGCATCTCTTCAAGTACGACTCCGTGCACGGCACCTTCCCGGGCGAGGTGAAGGTCTCCGGCGACTCGATGGATGTCGGCTTCGGTCCGATCAAGGTGACCTCCGAGCGCGATCCGGCGAAGCTGCCGTGGAAGGACCTCAAGGTCGATGTCGCGCTCGAATGCACCGGCATCTTCACCAAGAAGGAGACCGCGGGTAAGCACATCGAGGCCGGCGCCAAGCGCGTGCTGGTCTCGGCCCCCGCCGACGGCGTCGACATGACCGTCGTCTACGGCGTCAACCACGACCAGCTCAAGGCCGAGCACACGGTCGTCTCCAACGCGTCGTGCACCACGAACTGCCTCGCCCCCGTCGCCTATGTGCTGAACAAGGCGATCGGCATCGAGCGCGGCTTCATGACCACGATCCACGCCTATACCGGCGACCAGTCGACGGTCGACACGCTGCACAAGGACCTGCGCCGCGCCCGTGCCGCTGCGCTGTCGATGATCCCGACCTCGACCGGTGCGGCGAAGGCCGTCGGCCTCGTGCTGCCGGAGCTCAAGGGCAAGCTCGACGGCACCTCGATCCGCGTGCCGACGGCCAATGTCAGCGTCATCGACCTCAAATTCGTCGCCGCCAGGAAGACGACGGCCGAGGAGGTGAACGCCGCGATCGATGCGGCCGCCAAGGACAACCGGCTGAAGGGCATCCTGACGGTGAACAAGGCGCAGCTCGTCTCCTGCGACTTCAACCACAACAGCTCGTCCTCGACCTTCGATGCGACCCAGACCCAGGTGATCGACGGCACGCTGGTGCGCGTGTTGTCCTGGTACGACAACGAATGGGGCTTCTCGAACCGCATGCTCGACACGGCTGCGGTGCTGGGCCGCCTCTAGAGCCGGGCCATCGACCGTCCGGTCGTCATCGTTCACGATCTCGCCCAGGCGCGCGCCGCGCTGGCTGCTGCGACGGCGGCCGGCGCGGCGGTGACGCTGCTCAGCCCGTCCGGCGCCGCTGCCTATTGGGGCGCACTCTACTTCCAGAGCCTGATGCGCCTTGCCGGCGAAGCCGAGCCAGAGGCGCGCTTCACCGCGATCCTCGATTGCGCAGATCGGCCCGGCGACGTGCTGGCGGCGTTCAGGCAGGGGATCAAGCACGTCGTTTTTCACGGCACCGGCGAGGTGCGTGACAAGCTGGCGGCGATCGCCGAGGCACAGGGCGCCCGGCTTCTGGCGCGGGTTCCGGCCGACCTCGACCTCGCGCGGATGCGCGATCCGGTCGCCGCCTGCCGCGACCTATTCGCCGTCAGGCTGTGATAGGGTTCCGCCGAAAAGAGGGAGGAATGACATGACGCGGTCGATCGCTGCGCTTGCCGCTCTCGGCGTGCTTTTCGCGGCACTTCCGTTCGATGCGGCAATGGCCCAGCAGCAGGTGAGTCCAGTCTATGCCGGCAAGGCGCCGCGTGGCACGGTCATCCAGAAGGCAACCAAGCCGCCGAAAGACACGATCGGAACGCCGGTGGCGGCGAAGCCGAAGGCGGCGAAGGTCCGCAGCACCGCCCAGAAGCAGGCGCAGCGGAAAGCCACCAAGGCCGCCGCGGCCAAGATGAAGAGGTCCGGCCCCTCGGTGAAGCAGAAGGCGGTGCAGAGAAAGGCGACCCGGGCCTCGGCGGCCAAGGCCAGGGCGAAGCCCAACAAGCCGCGCCGCTGAATCCTTCTGGCCGTTGCCAAGCGCCGGCCGCTCGTTTAACCAAGCCTTCCCGTTCCCGTCGGAGCCCCCGAAATGAAGATCAGCCAGCGCGTCCAGAAGATCCTCGCCAACTACGAGAGCGACAATCCCGGCACCAAGGCGAACCTCGCCCGGATCCTGATGCATGGCCGTCTCGGCGGTTCCGGCAAGCTGGTCATCCTTCCGGTCGACCAGGGCTTCGAGCATGGCCCGGCGCGCTCCTTCGCGCCGAACCCGGCCGCCTACGACCCGCACTATCATTTCCGCCTCGCGATCGCCGCCGGCCTCTCGGCCTATGCGGCACCGCTCGGCATGCTGGAAGCCGGCGCCGACAGCTTCGCCGGCGCGATCCCGACCATCCTCAAGGCGAACTCGGCCAACTCGCTCTCGCGCGACAAGGAAGCCGCGAACCAGGCGGTGACCGCGACGGTGAAGGATGCGCTCCGCCTCGGCTGCGCGGCGATCGGCTTCACCATCTATCCGGGCTCCGACCGCGCCTACGACATGATGGAAGAGATCAAGGAGATGGCGGCGGAGGCGAAGTCGCTCGGCCTCGCCGTCGTCCTCTGGTCCTATCCGCGCGGCGGCACGCTCTCCAAGCAGGGCGAAACCGCGGTCGACATCTGCGCCTATGCCGCGCACATGGCGGCGCTGCTGGGCGCTCATATCATCAAGGTGAAGCCGCCGACGGCTCATCTCGAGCTCGACGCGGCGAAGAAGGTCTATGAGGCCCAGAAGATCCCGGTGTCGACCTTGGCCGAGCGCGTGAAGCACGTCGTCGATTCCTGCTTCAACGGCCGCCGGCTCGTCGTCTTCTCGGGCGGCGAAGCGAAGGACCTGGACGGTCTCTACAACGAGATCCGCGGACTCCGCGACGGCGGCGCGACCGGCTCGATCATCGGCCGTAACACCTTCCAGCGGCCGCCGAAGGACGCGATGGCGATGCTCGACACCATCATCCGGATCTTCCAGAACAAGGCCTGATCCTGGCTACGCGTCTCTATCTGATCTCGCCGCCGGCGCTCCAGCCGGCGGCGTTTTCGTCTGTGCTCGACGCCGTGCTCGATGCCGGCGACGTCGCGGCGTTCCAGCTTCGCCTGCCGGGCGTGTCGGACGACGACATTCGCCGTGCCGTCGAGGCCCTGATGCCGAAGGTGCAGGCGCGCGGCATCGCCTTTCTCATCGACGAGCGCTCGGACCTGGCGGCTTCGCTCGGTTGCGATGGCGTCCATCTCGACAAGAGCCGCGGCGCCTACAGCCAGGCGCGGCGCATCCTGGGCGGAGCACGCATGATCGGCGTGTCCGGCGGCAGCTCGCGCCACGATGCGATCGAGGCAGCGGAAGCCGGTGCCGACTATGTCTCTCTCGGGCCCTTCTTCCCCAGCACGACCAAGACCGCGGAGGTCATGGCCGAGGTCGAGATCGCGCAATGGTGGGCCGAGCTGATGGAGTTCCCCTGCGTTGCCGTCGGCGGCCTCACGACGGCGAATTGCCGCCCGCTGGTCGAAGCGGGCGCGGACTTTCTCGCGGTGTCCGGCGGAGTGTGGAATCACGCGCAAGGGCCGTCGGCAGCGGTGAAGGCTTTCAACGGGATCTTCGCGGCTTGACCTTGCCTCCCTCGCGGGAGGATAGGATCGGCATGAAGCAGAACATCTACGACGATCCGAGCTTCTTCGCCGGCTACTCCAAGCTCAAGCGCTCGACCGACGGGCTCGCCGGCGCGCCGGAATGGCCGCTCTTCCGCTCGATGCTGCCGGACCTCGCCGGTGCGCGCGTGCTCGATCTCGGCTGCGGCTTCGGTGCCCTCTGCCGTTACTTGGCGGAAGCGGGCGCGAAGCACGTGATCGGCATCGACCTTTCCGAGAAGATGCTGGCGACCGCAGCCGAGCGCACGAGCGATCCACGGATCGAATACCGACGCGGCGCGATCGAGGATCTGGGATTCGCCGCCGGCTCCTTCGATCTCGTCGTCAGCTCGCTGGCGCTCCACTATGTCGAGCGCTTCGATCGCATCGCCGCGTCCGTGCGCGATGTGCTGGTTCCGGGCGGTGCCTTCTGCATCTCGGTCGAGCATCCGATGTTCACCGCGCGCGAGTCACAGACCTGGCACTTGGACGAGAGCGGCCGGCGCCTGCACTGGCCCGTCGACGACTACCGCAAGGAAGGCATCCGCCATGCGCGCTGGATCGCCGACGATGTGGTCAAGTACCACCGCTCGGTCGAGACCTATGTGAACACACTGATCGATGCCGGCTTCGCCATCACGCGTCTTTACGAGCCGGTGCCGAGCGATGCCGATGTCGAGGTGCGCCCGGAGCTCGCTGACGACCGGCGCCGGCCGATGTTCATGATGCTGGGAGCGATCCGGCGCTAGCCGGGCCAGCGGAACTCGAGAAGCTGGTGCCGGCTCCGGAAGCCGGCCGCTTCCAGGCATGTTCGCGAGCCGACATTGCCGACATGGCATCCGGCGATCGGGCGCCAGCCATTCCTCAGACAGAGATGCTTGAGGTGCAGGACGATGTGGGTGCCGTAGCCGTGGCGGCGATGGCCGGGTGCGACCACCATGCCACATCGTAGTCGGCGCGATCGCCGATCACCTGCGTCAGCAGCCCGCAGCCGACCGGATCGGTGCCGGAGACGTACAGGAACACCCTGTCGTTCTTGATATGCCGTGCGGCCTGTATCTCGCTGCCGAAGAAGCCGTCATGGATCGCGAGGACCGCGGCGAGGTCGTCGCTATTGGCACGACGAACAGCGACGCCCGGCTTCTCGGTGTATTCGCCGTCGACGACCTGGCGGAAAAGCACGCCATATCCGTTCTGAACGCCGTTACCGGTGAGGCAGGCGCTCAAGAAGGCGCGATCGAAGGATTTGCAGAGCGCACGGCGGATGCCGAGGGTCGCGATCATCCTAGGGAAGGCGGCGTTGGATGCGTCGGGCGTTCCGTCGAGTCGGTACTCGATCAAGGCGCCGTCGGCATCGACGATCGCGTAGCCGAGCGCGGTCGATGCGCGCATGAGGAGAAATGGCTGTCCGCTTCGGACCCGGATCTCGCAATGCAGCTCCTGCGGTTCGGGCAACGCGGCGAGGTAGCTCTGCCTCCATCCGGCGATCTCCGCCGGGGAGGCCTTCACCACGTCGATCATGAGCGGATCAGGCGCTGACGCCGGGCGCGTGGCCGTACATCGCTTCCGGATCCGGCGTTACCATCTTCGGCCCGGCCTCGAAGCGGAGCTTGCCGGCGAAGCCTGCGGCGTCGAGCGAGCGCGTGAAGATGGCGTTGATGTTCTTGCGCATGTCCTCCGGCAGCGCCGTCCTGGTGCGGACGGCGAGGTCGAACTTCTTGCCGGCGACGAGACCGTCGAGCTGGAACTGGCCGAGGCGCGTGAAATCGGCATCGACGAGGAAGCGTTTGCCCGGCGGCTGGCCGTCTTCACCGTCCTCGGCGTCGCGCTGCACGTAGAGCCGGAGCTGGCGGACGCCTTCGCCGTCGAAGACCGGCATGAACATCGGCCGCCACTCGCTCTGCTGCGCCGACTCCGCCGAGCCGGCCCGCGCCATTGATTGGAATTCTTCGGACAGACTGATCGGCCCCCATCGAGTGGTCCAGATGGAATGTTAGTTCAGAGTTGGCCGTTGCGCTAGTTGGAGCGTGGCCGGCGAAGCCGATCGGCGTAGCGCAGCCGGCCATGCGGCGAATGCAGGCACGAACACTTCCGGTGCAGGCGGTTTGTAGCCGAGCGATTCATGCGG
>VGEH01000113.1 GCA_016869375.1 Alphaproteobacteria bacterium
TTCCGCACATGGCGACCACGCGCCTTCTCGAAGTCGCGAGCCCGCTCGGCATTCGAGGCGACCATCTCCAGCCACCAGGGGCGGTGGCGTTCCGTGCCCCCCTCGGCGCGACGCATCAGGTCGCCGTCGCTGACGATGCCGATCACCTTGCCCTGAAGATCGATGACCGGCAGGCCGCTGACACGATGCTCGAGCATCAAGCGGGCGGCCTCGCTCACGGGTGTCTCCGGCCCGACCGCGACGACTTTCCCGGTCATGATATCGGCAGCACGCATCGATCACCTCCGGTCAATGCGGTCAGCTTCGGCCTACTTCCTTTCGACGGCCTTGATCTAAATCATCTGCTGTCTGAGCCGGCGCCGCCTCCAAGGCACGCTGAAGGTGCCGAAGCAAAGCCTTCCGCGTCTGGTCGTCCGGGGCTTTCTCGAGGCGTCGATTGAGGTCGAGGACGAGCCTGGACATCTCGTTGTGCCAATCGAGCGAGGTAACGGCGCTTGCGCGAGGCGTCGACCGGTTGGGCGAGTTGGCCCGAGGTTCTGGCCGAAGAGGATATAGGCAGGCTCGACCCTGTCGGGGTAGTCCTCGGTGTAGTCGGGCATGTCGACGATCCGCCACTTGCCGAGCAGGCTCATGACGGGGCGCCAGGAGCTTGGGCAATCGGATCAGGTTGTAGGCGGTCAGCGCCAGGTCCCTCGGGGTCGTTGTCGGAGCCATCCTTGCGCCGGAAGCTCTTCAGCGACGCCCACGCCTCGATCAGCGTCCCGTCCACCGAGAAGTGATCGGAGGAAATCAGACGCTTCACCTTCGGCTGCGCCAGCACCGCACGGAAGAACTTAGCCGCGATCTCTCCCGTCAGCAGCCGCTCGCGGTTCTTGCTGAAGCTGGAGTGGTCCCAGGCCGGATCGTCCAGGCCTAGGCCCACAAACCAGCGAAACAAAAGATCGAACTCCATCCGCTCTATCAGCTGACGCTCCGAGCGGATGCCGTAGAAAGCCTGCAGCAGAATCGCGCGCAGCAGCCGTTCCGGCGGTATCGACGGTCGACCCGGCCTCGCCGGATACAGACCCGCGAAGTCCCCGCTCGGATCCTTCAGCGTCGCGTTGGCGATCTCCAGGATCGAGCGAAGCGGATGGTCCGCTCCGACCCGCGACTCAAGATTTACGTAGGAGAACAACGAACTCGACCGCTCGTCAGCTCCGCGCAGCCAAACCCTCCCGCCTTACCAGGAGGAATGAATCATCACTTACACTCGCCTCGCTACAGACTTCTAAGCCTTCACCGCCTCCCAGCTGCCGCTGCGCGCCGAGGCGGCGATCGCGTCGAGCGCCAGGACGATGTCGATCGACTCGGCTTCGCTGGCGCCGTTCCAGTGTGCCGGCTTCTCGCGCACCATGCGCGCGAAGCTCTCCGCCTCGGCGCGGAAGCCGCTCACGCCTTCGACCTCCAGGGTCTCCAGCGGCAGAGTGCCGGCCGTACCTCGGCGGACCCGCAGCAAAAGCTTTCCGTCGAGGCCGTGGTTGAGGTAGCTCGTCTCGATCACGCCCCGCTCGCCGACGATGACCGCCGCGCGATGGAAGGCGCCCGACATGCAGCAGGAAACCTGCGCGATCGCGCCCGAGGGAAACTCCACGGTCGCGGCGATTACCTGGTCCACGCCGCTCTGCGTCCATTTCGCGCTGGCCAGCACGCGGGACGGACGCTCGCCCGTCGCGATCCGCGCCAGGCTCATCGAGTAGGTGCCGGCGTCGCGCAGGCCGCCGCCGCCGCGGGCGGGGTTGAGGCGGATATTGGCCGGGTCACCAAGTGGCGCCCCCTCGGGCGTGGTCAGCGAGAATCCGAACATGGCGGTGACCAGCTGCACGCGCCCGATCTCCGCCAGCAATTCGCGCATGCGCAGCGTCTGCGGCTGCGACATGTAGGGATAGGCCTCGGCAAGGTGGATGCCATGGGCGCGGGCGGCGGCGAACATCGCATGCGCTTCCGCTCCCGTCATCGCCAGGGGCTTCTCGCAGAGCACGTGCTTGCCCGCGGCGGCGGCGCGGATCGTCCATTCCGCATGCAGATCGTTGGGCAGCGGGATGTAGATGGCCTCGATCGCCGGATCGGCGAGCAACGCCTCGTAGGAGCCATGCGATCGGGGAATACCTTCGGCCTTGGCGAACTCCGCCGCCTTTGCGGCATCGCGACTGGCGACCGCGTCCACTGTGACAAGCGGTGAGCCGGCGACGCCGCGCGTGAACAGCCGCGCGATATTGGCGGCGCCGAGGATGCCCAGGCGAAGCGGATTCCGGATAGCGCTCATTCTCGTCCCCCGATATGTGCTTTCGGCGAGAGTCGTATCCCAGCCATCGATCCCCGTCCAAGTTGACTTCGTAAATTGTGCGTCGGCATAGTCCCTCGTATGGCCCTTTCGCTCCTGCTTTCCGGCGACTCGATCCTGCAGCGCCGGCTGAACAGCCGTGACGACGCCGAGCTCAAGCCGCTGTTCGACAAGGTCCGTGCCGCCGATATCGCCTTCACCAATCTCGAGGTGCTCGCCAACGACTACCGCGGCGATCCGGCGCTGGAGAGCGGTGGCTCGCATTTCGGCGCGCCGTCCTGGGTCCTGGACGAGCTGACGGCGGCTGGGTTCGACCTCTTCGCCGCGGCCACCAACCATGCGCTCGACTATTCGATCTCGGGTCTCGTGCATACAATCGAGGCGCTGGAGGCGCGGGGCCTCTCCTTCGCCGGCATCGGCCGCACGCTCGAGGATGCCAGGCGACCCTGCTATCACACCGCGCCGGCCGGCACGGTCGCGATGATCTCCGTCTGCTCGACCTTCGCCAAGGGCAACGAGGCGGGCGCGCAGCGGCCCGATCTGCCGGGGCGTCCGGGTCTGAACCCGCTGCATTTCGAGACCGTGCACGAGATCACCGAGCAGCAGCTCGCTGCGCTGCGCGAGGTCGCCGAGGTGACTGGCATCGAGGCCGAGCGCCAGCAGAGGATCAAGGCGGGAGGCGCATTCCCGCTCGCCGATCCCACGCTCTTCCCCCTGGGCGATCTCAGATTCAGGTCCGCCAACCGGGCGCAGGTGCGCACGACGCCCAACGCCAAGGACGTCGCCGCCATCAGGCGCTGGGTCGAGGAGGCGCGCGGGCTTGCCGACCTCGTGCTCGTCAGCCTGCATGCGCATGAGCAGCTCGGAGACAAGGAAGTGCCGGCCGAGTTCATCGGTACCTTCGCGCGCGCGATGATCGATGCCGGCGCCGATCTCGTCGCCGGCCACGGCCCGCATCTGCTGCGTGGCCTCGAGCTCTACCAGGGCAAGCCGATCTTCTACAGCCTGGGCAACTTCCTCGGCCAGAACGAGCTCGTTGCCAAGATCCCCGCCGACGGCTACGACCGCTTCCGCGCCGAGCCCGATCTGAAGCCGGGGCAGGTCTACCAGAAGCGCACGGAGGGTGACCGGAAGGGCTTCCCCGCAGACCAGCGCTATTGGGAGGCGATCGTGCCGACGCTCCGCTATGACGGCGGCGCCTTGCGCTCGATCGAGCTGATGCCGATCTCGCTCGGCTGGAAGGACGCGCGCCACCGCCGCGGCCGTCCGCGCCTCGCAGGTCCGGAGGAGGGAAGGGCGATCCTCGCGCGTTTCGCCGAGCTGTCGCGGCCCTTCGGCACCGAGCTCTGCGAAGAGGGGCGATCGGTCAAGCTGGCCTGATGAAACTGGGGACTCTGTTGCATGTTCGACTTTGATCGCGTCATCGAGCGCCGGGGCACGCATTCGACCAAATGGGACATGATCGCCAAGCTGTCCGGCATCGAGGCGCCGGACGCGCTGCCGATGTGGGTGGCCGATATGGACTTTGCTGCTCCGCCGGGCGTCACCGAAGCCCTCATGGAAGAGGTGAAGCGCGCGACGCATGGCTACTACGCCGATACGGGCAGCTGGGCGGCGGCGCTGGTCGAGTGGATGAAGCGCCGGCACAAGCTGACTATCGATCCTGCCTGGGTCTCGCAGACGCCGGGCATCGTCTCCGGCCTCGGTCTGATCCTGCAGGCGACGACGGAGCCCGGCGACGAGGTGGTGGTGTTCCCGCCCGCCTATCACGCCTTCCGCAAGATCATCACCGCCAATGACCGGCGCATCCTCGACGTCCAGCTGGTCGAGAAGGACGGCCGCTATTGCATGGACCTTGCGGCGCTGGAGGCCAGGCTCACGCCGCGCACGAAGGTGGTGTTCTACTGCAATCCGCATAATCCCGGCGGCACGGTGTGGACCGCCGAGGAGACGCGGGCGCTGGCCGCCGTCTGCGCCAAGCGAAACCTGCTGCTGGTGTCCGACGAGATCCATTGCGATCTGACGCTGGATGGCACCGTGCATGTGCCCGCGCTTACCGCGGCGCCGGAGCACGCCGACCGCATCATCAGCTGCTTCGCCGCCACCAAGACCTTCAACCTCGCCGGCGCCCATGCCGGCGCCTGCGTCACGCCGAATGCGCAGCTCAAGCAGAATCTCGACCAGCGCATCATGGCGAGCGGGCTCAGCTCCTATAACAGCTTCGGCATGATCGCGACCGAGGCGGCCTGGCGCACCGGCGAGGCGTGGCTCGATGCGCTGCTGCTTTATCTAGCGCGCAACCGCGATGCGTTCGAGACGCGCATCAAGGAGATCATTCCCGGCGCCCGGCCGATGCGGCTCGCCTCGACCTATCTCACCTGGGTCGACTTCTCGGGCACCGGCCTGGCGCCCGAGGATGTGGCGGACCGCGTGGCGAGTCGCGCGCGCATCTTCGCCAGCCCCGGCGAGCAGTTCGGGCCCGGCGGCGCCACCTGGCTCCGCCTCAACATCGCCATGCCGCGTCCCTTGCTGGACGAGGCGCTCGCGCGGCTCGCCGGCGCGTTCGAGGATCTCCGCAGTCAGACGCGACGGTAAGGGCAGCTTCACCCAGTCCGCCTTCGGATAGAGCCCCTTTTACGTCGGCTTCGCGAGAAAGGCGTCGATCGCGGTGTGGTCGGCCTGCGCTCCGAGCGCTTCCTGGGCCTCTTCCCACAGCGCCGCGGTGAGGTGCGAGAAGCGCGCCGTCACGCCGAGCGCGCGGGCGAGATCGTCGGCGGTGCGGAGATCCTTCGCCATCAGGCCGAGCGAGAAACCGGAAGCGTAGGTCTTCGGGATGACGAAGGGCTTCAGCTTGACCTCGGTCGAGTTGTTCCGCCCTGTCGAGACGTTGAGGATATCGGCCATCAGCGTCGGATCGAGACCGAATCTGGTCCCGACCTGCAGCGCCTCGCAGGCGGCGACGAGGCCGGCGGCCGAGACGTAGTTGTTGAGCGCCTTCATCGCATGGCCGGTGCCGATCGCGCCGGTCGCGAAGATCGACTTGCCCATCGCCTCGAGCAGCGGCCGGACCTTTGCGATGGTCTCCGCCTCGCCGCCAGCCATGATCGCGAGCGATCCGTCGAGGGCTCGCCTGACTCCGCCGGAGACCGGCGCGTCGACCATCGCGATACCTTTCGTCTTCAGTTCCTCGGCCAGCGCGCGCGTGCCCAAGGGAGCCGAGGAGCTCATGTCGATGACGACGGCGTCGGCGGCAAGCCTCTCGGTAGTGCCATCGCTGCCGAGCAAGGTTTCGCGAACGGATTTCCCGTCGGGAAGCATGGTGATGAGCACCGCTGCGCCGGTGGCGGCGTCACGCGCGCTGCCTGCGACCTTGCCGCCGGCCTGGGTGAAGGCGGCGCGTGCCATCCTCACCGGATCGAAGCCGACGACCTCGTGGCCGGCCTGGACGAGCCGGCTCGCCATCGGCAGGCCCATCTTGCCGAGGCCGAGAAAGGCGATCTTGGTCATCGCCGCTACTTCTTCAACACGCCTTCGGCGGTCAGGACCTCATGTGCGGCCTTGAACGCCTCCAGCCCGGCCGGTATGCCGCAATACACGGTGGCGTGCAGCAGGATCTCCTTGATCTCCTCGACCGTGACGCCGTTGGTCAGCGCGCCCTTGACGTGGAGCTTGAGCTCCGCCGGCTTGCCGAGCGCCGTCAGCATCGCGAGGTTGATCATGCTGCGCGTCTTGCGCTCCAGGCCCGGCCGCGTCCAGGCATAGCCCCAGCACCATTCGGTGGTGATGCGCTGGAAGGCCATCATGAAGTCGTCGGCCTTGGCCAGGCTGCCATCGACATATCCGGCACCGAGCACGGCGCGCCGGACTTCCAGGCCCTTGTTGAACTGCTCGCTCTCGCTCATGTCCTTGAGATCTCCCAGGCTATGCTGGGAGCTTACCGGACTATTCGGCGAGATGGCAGGCGGCCCAGCGCATGGGTCCGAGCGGACGGAGCTGCGGCGGCTCGGTCCGGCAGCGCTCGGTGGCGAGCGCGCAACGCGGATGGAAATGGCAGCCCGGAGGTGGCGAGAGCGGCGAGGGCAGCTCGCCCGCGATCGGCTTGAAGGCCGTCCGGCCCTCGCGATGGCGGTTGAGGCGCGGTACGCTGGCGAGCAGCGCCTGGGTGTAGGGATGCTTCGGCGCGGCGTAAATCTCGTTCGCCGGCCCGATCTCGACGATGCGGCCCAGATACATGATGGCGACGCGGTCGCTCAGGTGGCGGACGACGCCGAGATCGTGGCTGATGAAGATCGCCGTCAGGTTCAGCGCGCGGCGCAGATCGAGGAACAGGTTCAGCACCTGCGCCTGGATCGAGACGTCGAGCGAAGCCACGGGCTCGTCGCAGATGAGCAGGTCGGGCTTCATCGCCAGCGCGCGGGCGATGGCGATGCGCTGGCGCTGGCCGCCGGAGAACTGGTGGGGGAAGCGCGAGGCGTAGGAGGGATCGAGGCCGACGCGCGAGAGCTGCTCGGCGACATAGGCGCGCGATCCGGCGCGATCGATCAGGCCGTGGGCGAGGGGGCCTTCGCCGATCGTCTCGCCGATACGCTTGCGCGGGTTGAGAGAGGCGAAGGGATCCTGGAAGACGGTCTGCACGCGCGTGGTCAGCTTCTGGTGGCGACCGTCTTCGGCCATCACCGGCTTGCCGTCGAGCCGAGCCGTCCCCGCCGAGGGTGGAAGGATGCCGGCGGCGATACGGCCGAGGGTGGACTTGCCGCAGCCGGACTCGCCGACCAGCCCCAGCGTCTCGCCCTTCATCACCGACAGCGACACGTTCTCGACCGCGCGCACCTCGCGTGTCTCGACCGGGGCACCGAGCTTGGCGGCGATGCGGTCGCCGAGCGAGATCTTGCGGCTGAACCGCCGCGAGACCGCGTCCAGCTCGAGCAGCGGCGCGCTCATGCGGCCTCCAGCGGATGGAAGCAGCGCGCCAGACGGCCGCCGATATCGGCGATCTCCGGCATGGTCTCGCAGGCGCCGGTGGCGCGGCTGCAGCGGGCGCGGAAGGCGCAGCCGGGCGGCAGATCGATCAGCGCCGGGATGCTGCCGGGTATCTGCGCCAGCTTCTCGCCCGGCTCGGCTTCGCCCGGCACGGAGTCGAGAAGGCCGCGCGTGTAGGGGTGCCGCGGCTGCGCCAGCACATCGGCCGTCGGCCCGTATTCGACGATGCGCCCCGCATACATGACCGCGATGTCATGGGCGAGGCTGGAGACCACGGCGAGATCATGCGTGATCCAGACCAGCGCGACGCCCGTCTCGGCGCCCAGGCGCTGCATCTCCTGGAGGATCTGTGCCTGGATGGAGACATCGAGCGCCGTGGTCGGCTCGTCGGCGACGATCACGGAGGGGCTGTGAAGGAGGGCGATCGCGATCGCCACGCGCTGTCGCATGCCGCCCGAGAGCTGGTGCGGATAGGCCGCGAGGCATTGCTCGGGCGCCGGCAGCCCGACCTTGCCGAGCGCCTTCAACGAGCGCTCGCGCACGACGGCGTTGGAGACGGTCTCATGCGCCCGGAGCGCCATGGACATCTGCGTGCCGACGCGGAGCACGGGGTTCAGCGTCATCATCGGATCCTGGAAGATCATCGCGATCCTCCGCCCGCGGACGCGACGCGACGCATCGCGGTCGAGGCCGACCAGTTCCTGCCCGTCGAGCCTGACGGAACCTTCGACGATGCGACCGGGATGATCGATCAGCCCAAGGATCGAGAGCCCGGTCACGCTCTTGCCCGACCCGGACTCGCCGACCAGGCCGAGCACGCGGCCCCTCTCGATCGACAGGTCGACGCCGTCGACGGCCTTCACCGCGCCCGAGCGCGTGAAGAAATGCGTCTTGAGCCCGCGGACCTCGAGCGCCGCCGTCATCGCTGCAGCCTGGGATTCAGCTGGTCGCGGATCTGGTCGCTGACCAGGTTGACGGCGAGGATCAGCACGATCAGGGCGATGCCGGGATAGATCGAGATCCAGTAGCGGCCGGACATCATGTACTGGAAGCCGTTGGCGATCAGCGTGCCGAGCGAGGGGTGGGTGACCGGCAGGCCGAGGCCGAGGAAGGAGAGCGTCGCCTCGAGCGAGATCGCATTGGCGATCTGCACGGTGGCGACGACGATCAGCGGCGGCATGCAGTTGGGCAGGATGTGGCGGAACACCACGACGCGCGAGGAGAGCGGCGTCGACAGCGCCGCCTCGATGTACTCCTTGGCGCGCTCGGCGACCGCGGCGCCATGGGCGGTACGGGCGAAATAGGCGTATTGCGAGGCGACGAGCGCGACGGTGAGCTGCCACTTGCCCTGGCCCAGGATCGCCGAGATCACGAGCGCCAGCAGGATCGCGGGGAAGGAGAGCTGCAGGTCGATGAAGCGCATGATCAGCGCCTCGGTGCGGCCGCCGGCGAAGGCGGCGATGGCTCCGAGCGAGCCGCCGACGATGAAGGCGACGGCACCGGCGGTGATGCCGATCTGGATCGAGATGCGGAGCCCGTAGAGGATCGCCGACCACAGGTCGCGGCCCTGCGCGTCGGTGCCGAGAAGATGGACATAGCCACCCGAGCCGACATGGCCCGGCGGCCGCCGCGCATCGCCCAGAACCAGCTTGCCGATGTCGTAGGGATCCTGCGGCGTGAACAGCGGCGCCATCAGCGCGGCGCCGACGACCAGGATGACGACGCCGAGCGCGAGGAGCGCCAGGCGGTTCTCGGCGAACTCGATCCAGAAGCGCAGGAAAGGGGAGGCGTCTCGGCGCATCAGGTCCGACCCGAACGCACGCGGGGGTCGAGCGCCGCATAGGCTATGTCGACCGAGAAGTTGATCATGATGAAGAGGAAGGCGACCAGCATCAGATAGGCCACCATCACCGGCCGGTCGAGCGACTGGATCGAGTCGATGATCAGCTTGCCGAGGCCGGGCCAGGAGAAGATCGTCTCGGTCACCACGGCGAAGGCCATGGTCGCCGCCAGCTCCAGCCCGAACACGGTGACGAGCGGGATCGAGATGTTCTTCAGCACATGGCCGAAGATCACCTTGCTGTCGGAGATGCCCTGGGCGCGGGCGAAGCGCACATAGTCGGAGAGCATCGCCTCACGCATGCCGGCGCGTGCCATGCGGATCATCAGCGCCATGCGGAAGAGCGAGAGGGTGAGCGCCGGCAGCACGAGGTGCGACCAGCCGTTGAGCGTCAGCACGCTCCACTGGATGCCCCAGACCTCGACCGTGTCGCCGCGGCCGCCGGCCGGCAGCCAGCCGAGCTCGACGGCGAAGCCCATGATGAAGAGGATGCCGATCCAGAAGGTCGGCAGCGAGAAGCCCAGAACCGAGAGTCCCATGATCGCGCGCGAAGAGACCGCATTCGGGCGGTAGCCGGCATACATGCCGAGAGGCACGCCGATGATCGTGGCGCCGATGACCGCGACCAGCGTCAGCTCGAGCGTCGCGGGCAGGCGCGAGAGGATGAGCTGCAGGACCGGCATGTTGAACACGAAGGAGCGGCCGAAATCGCCTTGCACGAGGCTGGCGGCGAAATTCAGGTACTGCTTCCACAGCGGCTGGTCGAAGCCGTAGCGGCGGATGGTGTCGAGGCGGATGTCCTGTGTCGCGTCCGGCGCGATCAGCACGTCGATCGGATTGCCGATGGCGAAGACGCCGACGAAGACCAGCACCGAGATGACCACCATCACGGCCACGGCCTGCAGCAGGCGCTGGATGAGGAAGCCGAGCATGGCGGCTCTGCCCTGCCCCTCGATCTCAGGCCCAATCCCGGTCGATGACGTCGCGCGTCTCCTCGACCGCGACCTGCCAGAGCGCCAGTACCTCGTTGTCCGAGCGCTCGTAGCGGCCGTGGAAATTGCCGTCACCGACGATCCGGCGGACCTCCGCCGGGTTCGCATGCGCCATGCGCTTGAGGTCGACCTGCGGCTTCGCTTCCTTCGGCGGCGTCACGCCGGAAACGCGCGTCCAGGGAAAATTCTCCATCCAGCTCGCATGGCTGGCAGCCGGATCGATCTCCTGCACCTTCGCCCAGGTTTTCGGCGCGTTGTACCAGTTGTGGAACTTGACGCGCGCATCGCGGCGCTTGCCCATCCATTCCTTGAGCAGGCCCTGCACCGGCGAGTTTCCGCCATGGCCGTTGACGGTGACGATGCGCCGGAAGCCGCTCTGGTACATGCTTTCGAGGATGTCCTCGATCAGCGACATGTAGGTCGTGACGCGCAACGATACCGTGCCTGGGAAATCCGAGAAGTAGGGGGTGAGACCGAAGGGCACGGCGGGATAGACCGGAACGCCGAGCGGCTCGGCGGCGTCGACCGAGACTTTTTCCGACAGGATTTGGTCGACGCACAGGCTCAGATAGGCATGCTGCTCGACGCTGCCCAACGGCAGGACGCAACGGTCGTCGCGCTTCACCCGATCCTCGACCTGCATCCAGGTCATGTCGGCAATACGCATTGGTCGCCTCCCCCGGCTCTTAAGAGGAACTTGACCGACACGTGCAAACATCGTCAAGTTCCATGTGGAACTATCACGGGGTGACGGGTGCCTGACTCAGGCCCGATGAACCGGAACCGCGCGACGGAGGCGGAAGCCTTCGCCGGTGCCGCTATTCATCCGCTGATCGCGACCAAGCTCTGGGAGAACCCATGCTGGTTCTCCTTCCGCATCAACTATCTGGCGCTTCGCTTCAACGGCCCGGTCTATGGCCGCATCGCGGACCGCCACGACCTGTCGCGGCCGGAATATCTGGTGCTCTATTCCCTGTCTCTGCGTGACGGCATCGCCGCGCAGGCCATCTGCGACACCGCCGGCTTCCCCAAGAATACGATCAGCCGCGCCATTCACAAGCTGGTGAAGCGCAAGCTGATCCGCCGCGCGCTGGACGCGAAGGACCGCCGCAGCTTCGTCCTGCACCTGACCGCGGAGGCGCGTCGCATCCTTGCCGAGAGCGTGCCGCCGATGGTCGCTCACGAAAAGCGGATGCTTTCCGAACTCACCCCGGCCGAGCAGCAGACCTTGTCGAAGCTGCTCGCCAAGCTCGTCGTCGATTCTCCGAATTGGCCCATCGAAGAAAACAGGGAGTAACGGACATGAAGCTTCAAAGACTGGGACTCAGCGCCGCGATCGTCTTCGGCGCCGTTGCGGTTGCGGCGATGACGTCGCAGGCGCAGACCTTGAACATCGGCGTCCGCGCAGGTCCGGAATCGATCGATCCGCACTTCACCGCCACCGGCACGCATGCCGAGGCGATGAAGCAGATCTTCGACACGCTGACCTGGTCGGGCGACGGACTCGAGATCGAGCCACGCCTGGCCGAAAGCTGGAAGGCCGTCGACAACACGACCTGGGAGTTCAAGCTCCGCAAGGGCGTCAAGTTCCATGACGGCTCCGACTTCACCGCCGAGGACGTGAAGTTCTCGATCGAGCGAATTCCGAAGGTGACCGGCGCCAACCCGCTGACCATCTATGTGCGCCGCGTGCAGTCGACCGAGATCGTCGACCCGCATACGATCCGCATCAAGACCGACGGCCCGGCGCCAAACCTGCCAAACGACTTCATCCGCCTGTTCATCGTCTCCGCGAAGGCGGCGGCCGGCCTCGACAAGGACACCTCCAACCCGGCCTTCAACTCCGGCAAGGCGGCGATCGGCACCGGGCCCTACAAGTTCGTCTCGTGGACGCCGAAGGAGCAGCTGGTCCTCGATCGCAACGACAATTTCTGGGGCCCGAAGGAGCCCTGGGCGCGCCATGTGCGCAAGGAGCTCCCGAACGATGCGGCGCGCGTCGCGCAGCTGAAGGCGGGGCAGGTCGACCTGATCGTGCGCGTGCCGGCGACCGACGTCGCCTCGCTCAAGCGCGATCCCAAGCTCAACGTCGTCACGATCGACAGCGTCTACGTCTTCAACATTGAGCTCGACATGCGGGACAAGCCCCCGCAGATCACGGCCAAGGACGGCTCGGCGCTGGCGAAGAACCCGATGCAGGATCCGCGCGTGCGCGAGGCGATCGATCTCGCGATCGACCGCAAGGCGCTCGCCGAGATCGCCATGGAAGGCCTCGGCAAGCCGCAGAACCAGCTCGTGACGCCCAGCATCTTCGGCTACTCGAAGAAGCTGCCGGAGCGTAAGTACGACCCCGCGGCGGCGAAGAAGCTGCTGGCGGATGCCGGCTACCCGAACGGTTTCAAGGTCGTCTTCAGCTTCACCAACGACCGCCTGCCGGGCGATCGCCAGGTCGGCACGTCGGTGGCGCAGATGCTGGCCGCGGTCGGCATCGACGCGCAGGCGAACTCGCAACCGGGCGCGGTGTTCTTCCCGGCCCGCTCGCGCGCCGAGTTCTCCATGTCGATGTCGGGCTGGGGCACGCTGACCGGCGAGGCCCACTACACCCTGTCGTCGATCGCGCATTCGAACGACCCGGCGAAGAAGTTCGGCGCGTTCAACGTTCATCACTACAAGAACCCGGTCATGGACAAGCTGATCCAGGACGCTGCGGTCGAGATGGACGAGAATAAGCGCCGTGCCTTCCTCGAACAGGCCAACGAGCTGGTCGCCACCGACCGGCCGCGCCTGCCGCTGGTCGCCGTCGGTTCGGCCTGGGCGATGCAGAAGGACAAGGTCACGATCAAGCCGCGTGTCGACGAGGACACGCTGGCGATGAACATCAAGCCGGCGAAGTAAGCCGGCCAGATCCGAGAAGAGGAGCGGTGGCGCCGGCAACGGCGCCACCGTTTTTTTTGGAGATGACAGAGATCGCGATCGGCATTCACGGCGGCTGCGGTACGCTGGCCAAGGAGCTGCTGAGCGAAAAGGACTGGGCCGAGACGCGGCAGCACCTGGCTGACTCCGTGCGCGTGGCCTGGGCGATCCTCAACAAGGGCGGGCGCGCGGTCGAGGCGGTCGAGGCTGCCATCGTCGTCATGGAGAACTCGCCTCACTTCAACGCCGGCCACGGCGCGGCGCTGACCGAGCATTCCGAGCACGAGCTCGACGCCTCGATCATGGATGGCGAGACGCTCGGCGCCGGCGCCCTCTGCGCCGTGCGCACGATCCGGAACCCGATCAAGGCGGCGCGCGCGATCATGGAGAAGTCGGACCTGCTGCTGCTCGCCGGTCCGGCCGGCGACGACTTCGCCAAGCGCATGGGGCTCGACATCGTGCCCAACAGCTATTTCACCACGCAGCGCCGTATCGAGGCTCTGGCCTCGCTCAAGGCCAAGCAGGCGCGCCAGGAGATCGCCATGGCGACCGAGGCGGAGCGCCACGGCACCGTCGGCGCCGTCGCGCTCGACAGGAAGGGCAACCTCGCCGCGGGAACGTCGACCGGCGGCTTCAACAACAAGCCGGCGGGCCGCGTCGGCGACTCGCCGATCATCGGCGCCGGCACCTACGCTGCGAACGGCATCTGCGCCGTCTCGTGCACCGGCATGGGCGAGATCTTCATCCGCCGCGTCGCCGCCTATGACGTCTCGGCGCGCATGCGCTATGCCGGCAAAGGTCTGCGCGAGGCTGCCGACGCGGTGATCGAGGCGGTCGGTTCGCACAAGATCGGCGCCGGCCTGGTCTCGGTCGATGCCGGCGGCAGGGTCTATGCGCCGTTCAACACGCTCGGCATGGCCCGCGGCTGGATCGAGACGGACGGCATGGTCCATGTCGCCACGCACCAGGAGGTGCATGCGATGGGCCCGGCGTGAGCGACGAGCCGGTCCTCATCTGGGGCTCGGGCGCCATTGGCGGCACGCTCGCCGCCTGGTGGGCGCGCGCCGGCGTTCCTTTGATCGCCGTCGATGTGCAACGCGATCATGTCGAGGCGTGCCGCACCAAGGGCATGACCATCGAAGGGCCGGTCGACAGCTTTACCCAGAAGCTCGATGCGCGGATGCCGGAGGAGGTGACCGGCACCTATCGTCGGATCATCCTCGCGGTGAAGGCGCAGCATACCGAGGCCGCCGTGGATGCGCTTGCGAAGCACGTGGCGCCGGACGGTTTCGTGCTCTCCGCCCAGAACGGCCTCAACGAGGTGGCGATCGCGAAGAAGCTCGGGGCCGAGCGCACCATGGGCTGCTTCGTGAACTACTCGGGCGACCTGATGGGGCCGGGCCGCATCATGCTCGGCAGCCGCGGCTCCGTGGTGGTGGGCGAGATAGACGGCTCGATCCGCGAACGCACGCGCGCCATGCATACCTTGCTACAGGTTTTCGAGCCGAAGGCCCAGCTGACCGACAATATCTGGGGTCAGCTCTGGGGCAAGATCGCCTACAGCGCCATGCTGTTCGCGACCTCGCTCAATCACGATTCCATGGCCGACAACTTCGCCGATCCCGCGCGCTTTCCCGCCTTCCATCGCTTGGGGAGGGAGGTGATCGCGGTCGCCATGGCGCGCAGGGTTAAGCCGCTCGGTTTCGGCGGCTTCGATCCTTCCGCCTTTGGGCCGAGCGCGGGAGAAGCGGCGGCGCGCGCCTCGATCGCGTGGCTGGTCGAGTTCAATCGCGCCTCGGCCAAGACCCATTCCGGCGTCTACCGCGATCTCGCCGTGCACAAGCGACGCACCGCCGTCGATCCGCAGATCGGCGCGGTCGCCGAGCTCGGCCGCGAGGCCGGCATCGACACGCCGGCGCTGCGCAAGCTGGTCGAGCTGGTCCAGGACATCGAGGACGGCCGCCGGCCGCAGTCGCGTGAGACGCTGCAAGCGCTGGTCGCGGTCTGCGAGGCGGTGCCGGCCTAGTCCTTAGGCTTTGCACGCTCCTTCGAAAGCCTCTGCTCGGTCGTCTCCGGATCGGCAAGCAAGGCGCCCCTGTGGCGGCCACCGGGTATGCGCTTACCTTTGGGCGGAATCTGCCCTTCGGGCACGCCGCCATTCCCGAAGGTCGATCTGGTGAATGGCTTGGGCGGTTGGGTGCTCGGCTTCATCTCATTGATCCATGTTGGGCGTGCCGAATACGGCCGCTTTCATGGAAACATCGCCAGCACGGAAATGTTCACCGGTGACAGCGGCATCCTGCCTCACTGCCTGTGAAATCGCGTCCAATATTGACCCCACCCCGGAAGTCCCTTACAGCATTGATATTATTTTAGGAAACGGGAATTTAGGGGGCCACTTTTCGCGTCCAATTGCGACCCCACGAAAAG
>VGEH01000114.1 GCA_016869375.1 Alphaproteobacteria bacterium
AACTTCTGGAACCAGGCCAAGCGCCACATGCGCAAGTTCAACGGTGTCCCGAAGGCCCATTTCGGGCTATTCTTGAAAGAGTGCGAGTGGCGCTTCAACACCAGTGACCCATCCAAGCAACTAACCCAGATCAAACAATGGGTTAAGCGTCATCTCAGGTAGTTATCTGGGACAGCCCCTTATTAATAAACCGATGTTTCGCTTACCGCCTCCCGGCCACGGCTTTCCGCCGTCAGTGCGTCGCCTCCGCGCGGCTGGTCCAGCGAACGGGCAGCGTCACGGTAACCTCGGTGCCCGACCCGATCGCGCTCGAGATGCCGAGGCGGCCGCCGAGCTTCTCGACCATGAACTTAGCGATCGAGAGGCCGAGACCGCTTCCTTCGGGCGCGCCTGGCCCCGGCTCGCCGCGGCTGTAAGGCTGTGCCACTTGCGGCAGGCGTTCCGCCGAGATGCCGACGCCGGTGTCCTTGACCTTGAGGCTGAGCGCGTGCGCGGCCGGCTCGCTCGAGATGTGGATCGTCACCTGCCCACCCGAGGGCGTGAACTTGATCGCATTGCCAACCAGGTTGATCAGCACCTGGCGCACCCGCCCCTCATCGGTCTCGACCGCCGGAATGCGGTTGTCGATGTCGGCGACGATATGGATGCCGGCCTGCTCAGCCTGATGCGCGAGAAGCTTGGTGACCGAGAGGACCGTGCGACGCAGATCGGTCTTGGTCGGCGTCACCCTGATCTGACCCGCTTCGAGCGAATACACTTCCATCAGGTCGTTGACCACCTCGACGAGATGCGCGCTCGCCTGATGGATGGTCTCGACGTACTCGCGGTACTTGTCGGCGCCGAGCGGTCCGTAGACCTCCATGCGCATGATCTCGGCGAAGCCCGAGATCGCGTTGAGAGGCGTCTTGAGCTCATGCAGGACCGAGGCCGGCGGAAGGCCACCCTCGCGCTTCGCCTCGCGCTCGCGCGCCTCGGCGAGCTGCTTCTCGAGATGGCGCTGCGCGTTCTGCAGCAGGTTCAAGCCTTGCTCGAGTCGCTCGATCCGGCGCTTGACGGCCTCGGGCATCTGACCGAGGCCGGCGATATGACGACGAAGAACGGCGAGTTCGGCATTCAGCCGCACGCGGTGGCGAAGCTCGCCTTCGGTCGCACCGAAGGGAATCCAATCGTCGGCGACGCCCTCTGCCGTGGTGCGGTCGAGCACGACAACGCGGGGACGCGGCGTCGCCTCGAGCCATTCCGGGAGCAGCGCTTCCGCTTCTGCGAGGACCAGCAGCGCGTTGCCGCCGCCATCGGACGGCTGCGAGACGAAAGCGTAGCCATCGAGCGTCAGCATGCTGACAAGCGCAATGCGTCGCGGCTCGTTGCCGACGGCAATGAGCACACGCGCGTTTCGATGACCTAGAGCTTCGCCGTTGGCCGGCGTGCTGCCCATGCCGCTTCTCGATCCCACCTTCTTATTGAGTGGTAGCTGACCAGGGGCCTCGGTTCGTCGCAACCGAAAATGTGTTAACGCCTCAATCGCCTGACGGACGGAGCCGCGGCTCGTTGAGCCCTAGATAGCCATCGCGCGTCTGCGGCAACTTCCAGCCGAGCAGACGCCCGGCGACGAGCGTCCGTAGAATCTGGGCCGTGCCGCCGCCGATGGTGAACATGCGCGCATCGCGCGCCATGCGTTCGAGCGGGAGGTTGCGCGAATAGCCTCGCGCACCGTGGATCTGAAGCGCTTCGTTAACCACCTTGACCGCTGTTTCCGAAGCCAAAATCTTCGCCTGCGCCGCCTCGATCGGGTCCGGGAAGGAGCTGCCCTTGCCGGTGCCGGCGGCGGCACGCCAGATCATCAGCCGCGCCGCCTCGAGGCCCATCGACATGTCCGCCAGCATCCATTGCAGGCCCTGGAACTCGCCGATCGGCCGGCCGAACTGCTCGCGCTCCTTCGCATAGGCCAAAGCAAGCTCAAAGGCCCCCTGGGCGATGCCGAGAGCGACGGTACCGGCGCCGACACGCTGCGCGTTATAGGCGTTCATGAGGCCGGCGAATCCGCGTTGGAGGCCCTCGGGCGGAACCAACGCCATCGTTTCCGGAACTTCGAGATTCTCGAACAGGACCTCAGTTTCGGGAATGCCGCGCAGTCCCATGGCCGGCTCGCGCGTGCCGATCGCGAGACCCTTGTCGCCGAGCATGGCGATGAAGCCGCCGATGCCGCGCTCGCGCCCGCCTTCGAAGACGCGCGCGAAGATCAGATGCAGCTTCGAGACGCCGCCGCCCGTTATCCAGTGCTTCTTGCCGTTGAGCACCCAGCGGTCGCCGCGCTTCTCAGCCTTGGTCGTCATCTCAGTCGCCGCCGACCCGGCCCCCGGCTCGGTGATGCAGATCGCCGGCTTGTCGCCCGAGAGCACCTGGCGCGCGGCGAGCCTTCGCTGCTCCTCAGAACCATAGGCGAGGATGGCGCCGATTGCGCCCATGTTGCCTTCGACCGTGATGCGGCCGGTGACGCCGCAGACCTTCGCCACTTCCTCGATCACGAGGACCGCCTCGAGATAGGAGCGTCCAGGCCCGCCCAGCTCCTTCGGCACGGTCATGCCCATGAAGCCAGCCTCGGTCAGCGCCTTCACAATGTCCCAGGGATAGGCCTCGCTGCGGTCGACCTCGGCTGCCCGCGGCGCGATGACCCGCTGGGCCAGGTCGCGGGCCTTCTCCCTGAGTTCGATCTGGACAGGCGTGAGCTTGAACATGCAGCGTCCCGGAGGGTGGAGACCGACAGTAGCGCTCTGCGCTTGCCCTGGTAAATTACCGCGAAGGGGGATGAAGACCATGAGGCTCTGGCTCGCCGTCGCAGGATTACTCGTGGCGCTCGGCGGCCCGGCCGCCGCCCAGGAAGGCGCGCATGCCGGCTACTACTATCCGGAGCCGCAGAGCCGCGAGGAGTACGTATCCCGCGCCCGCACGATGATCGACGCCGACCGGTCGCGCCGCCTGCAGTTCACCCAGGCGCTGACCCTGGGACAGCTGGAGCGGCCCTACCCGCCCCCCCTCGCCATCTACGCCAAGGGTGACGAGGCCGAGAAGCTGATCATCGTCAGCATGGCCGCGGGCTATGCCGACACCCTCTATCGCATGCGCGGTTTCCTCGCGCTCCTGACCCATGTGTCACGCGAGAGCCCGCTGTTCCAGACCTTCAAGGTCGAGGAAATATTCACCTTCCTCGACCTCCTGAAGCTGCTGGGTTTCCAGCAGCTCACAGTGACCGACGGCGATCGCTACGCGCATCAGATCCTCGTCAGGTAGCAGCAACCCACAACACATTCGGTACCGCATCATGAACGCGCCAGTCGCTCGTTCCTTGCCGATCGTCGCTCTTCTTGTCCTGGCCTTCGCCCCGGATGCGATGGCGGCCGAGGCGCATTTCGATGCGCGTCACCTCGGGCTGATCTGGGTCGCCCCGTTCGCAGGCCTGCTGCTCTCGATCGCGATCCTGCCTCTCGCCACGCCAGACCTCTGGCATCACCACCAGGGCAAGGTCGCCGCTGCCTGGGCGGCCGCTTTCATCCTTCCCTTCGCTCTGCTGCATGGCGCGGACACCGCGGCCGATGCCGTGCTTCATACCGCCCTGATCGAGTATTTCCCTTTCCTGATCCTGCTCTTCGCGCTCTTCACCGTCGCGGGCGGCGTCCATATCCGAGGCAATCTGCACGGCTCGCCCGGGGTCAATACGGGACTTCTCGCGATCGGCACGGGCCTTGCGAGCTTCACCGGCACGACCGGCGCGGCGATGCTGCTCATCCGTCCGGTGATCCGCGCCAATGACGAGCGGCGATACAACGTCCATGTCGTCGTCTTCTTCGTTTTTCTCGTCGCCAATGTCGGGGGCTCGCTGACGCCGCTCGGCGACCCGCCCCTCTTCCTCGGCTTCCTCCAGGGCGTCAGCTTCTTTTGGACCATGACGCATATGGCGGCGCCGCTCGCGGTGACAGCGGGCATTCTGCTGGCGGTCTTCTTCATCCTCGACAGCTATCTCTACCGGAAGGAAGGAATCGTACCGCCCGCCAAGGATCCGACGCCGGATTCAGCAATATCGATTGATGGCAAGGTCAACATCCTGCTGCTGCTTGCCATCATCGCTGCCGTGCTCGCCAGCGGCGCGTTCGAACAGGGCGCGACGATCTCCGTGCTCGGCATCGCCGTGCCGACCCTCGGCCTCGCGCGCGACGTCGCGCTTCTCTTCATCGCCTATGTATCGTGGCACGCCACGCCGCGAAGCGCGCGCGTCGGCAACGGCTTCACCTGGGGACCTATCGTCGAGGTGGCGAAGCTCTTCGCCGGGATCTTCGTCACGATCGTTCCCGCCATCGCCATCCTCCGCGCCGGAACGGAGGGTGTTTTGGCTCCCGTAGTCCGTGCCGTGACCGCGACGGACGGCAGCCCGATCAACGCCATGTACTTCTGGCTCACCGGCATCCTCTCCAGCTTCCTCGACAACGCTCCAACCTATCTCGTGTTCTTCAACGTTGCCGGCGGCAATGCCGAGCATTTGATGGGGCCGATGGCGGGAACCCTGCTCGCGATTTCCGCCGGCTCCGTCTTCATGGGCGCGATGACCTATATCGGCAATGCGCCCAACTTCATGGTCAAGGCCATCGCCGAGGAGAACGGCATCCGCATGCCGAGCTTTTTCGGCTACATGGCGTGGACGGTCAGCATCCTGACGCCCTGCTTCCTCCTGCTGACCTGGCTGTTCTTTCTCTAGATCGAGAAGGCATTCTCACATGAGCAAGGTGATCCTGGTGACCGGCGGCAGCCGCGGCATCGGCCGTTCCGCCGCCCGGCTCTGCGGCGCGCGCGGCTGGTCGGTCGGCGTCAACTATGCCGGGAACGCCAAGGCGGCGGCCGAGACCGTGGCCGAGGTCGAGAAGGCCGGCGGCAAGGCGATCGCGATCAAGGGCGACGTCGCGGTCGAGAAGGACGTGATCGCGATGTTCGATGCGACCGAGAATGCCTTTGGCCCGATCTACGGCCTCGTCAACAATGCCGGCATCATCGCGCCGTCGATGCAGCTCGCGGACATGACGGTGGAGCGCATGCAGCGGCTCTTCGCCGTCAACATCCTGGGCTCCTACATGGCCGCGCGCGAGGCGGCGCGTCGCATGTCTCGCTCGCGGGGCGGCAAGGGCGGCGTCATCGTCAACATGTCCTCGGCCGCCGCCCGCCTCGGCTCGCCCAACGACTTCGTCGACTATGCCGGCTCGAAGGGCTGCATCGACACCTTCACGGTCGGGCTCTCGAAGGAACTCGGACCTGAGGGCATCCGCGTGAATGCGATCCGGCCCGGCCTGATCGACACCGAGATCCATGCGGTCGCCGGTAGCCCGGACCGTGCCGCCAAGCTCGGCAAGCAGATGCCGCTGCAACGTGCCGGCACCGCCAACGAAGTCGGCGAAGCCGTCGTCTGGCTACTCGACGATGCCTCGTCCTACGTCTCCGGCTCGATCCTCGACGTCGCCGGCGGGCGCTAGCTCAACGCCCGGCGCCCTCGGTGCGCCGCCAAAGGATCAATGTGCCGGCGACGCCCGACAATAAGGAGCCGGTCAGCACGCCGAGCTTGACGCCCGTAGCATAGGCGGGGTCGAGCCCGTCGAAGGCGAGCGCGCCGATGAAAAGGCTCATCGTGAAGCCGATGCCGCAGAGTATGCAGACGCCGAGGAGCTGCCGCATCGACGCATCGGCCGGCATCGCGGCGAAGCCTGCCCGTATCATCAGCCATGCCGCGCCGAACACGCCGACCGCCTTGCCCGCGAGGAGACCGCCCGCGATGCCGAGCGGTATCGGCTCAAGCAGGCTTCCGAACGACAGCCCCTCGAGCGAGACCCCCGCATTGGCGAAAGCGAACATCGGCAGCACCGTGAAGGCGACCCAGGGATGCAGTCCGTGCTCGAGCGCGCCGGCGGGCGACCCGCCGCGCGGGTCTCTGATGGGGATCGCGAAGGCCGTCACCACGCCAGCCAGCGTCGCGTGCACGCCCGATTTCAGCACGCAGACCCAGATTGCGGCACCGACGACAAGATAGACATCGACGCGCGTGACGCCGGCCCGGTTGAGCGCCAGCAGTGCCAGCGCACCGGCGACGGCGCCGACGATCATCGCGAACGACAGGTTCGCGGTATAGAACACGGCGATCACGGCGATCGCCCCGAGATCGTCGATGATGGCGACTGCCGTCAGGAAAACCTTCAGCGAGACCGGGACGCGCGTCCCAAGCAGCATCACGATGCCGATCGCAAAGGCGATGTCGGTCGCCGCCGGGATCGCCCACCCGCGCAGTGCGATCGGGTCGCCGAGATTGATGAGCGCATAGATCAGCGCCGGCACGATCATGCCGCCGAGCGCCGCCACGGCCGGAAGGATGGCCTGATCGCGCGAGGCGAGCTCACCCTCGACGAGCTCCCGCTTGATCTCGAGCCCGACGACGAGGAAGAACACCGCCATCCAAAGGTCGTTGACCCAGAGCAGCAGCGGCTTGGCGATCACGACCACGCCGCCGACGTCCACCGTTCCCGGGATCGCCGTGAATGCCTGATAGGCGTCGCGCCACGGCGAGTTGCTGACGATCAGCGCTGCGAGAGCGGCGATCGCCAGCACGATCCCGCCGGCGGCCTCATGCGCAAAGAAGGCGGCAAAGGTGCTACGAGAGTCCGTGTCGTGGGATCTGCTCAGGGTGGGTCCTCATCGTTCGTGTCCGGAGACCCAACCTGCGGATTCAACCGCTCTCGTCAGGCCGCCAGGTGCGCCCCGGCTCTTCGCCGCGGCCATTGCATTGCCGCAACCAGTATCGCGAGCCCGAGGCCTATCGCATGCGGATACGGCACGTCCCACGAGGTGAAGAGGTTCATAGCCGCATCGAGCGGCGCGGGGAAGCAGAGAAGGAGGCCGGCGAGGACGAGCAGGCCACGTTCCACCTTTGTCGTCTCCGTAAGGAAACGATTCTTTAGACTTCCGGCGAAAGTAGCGATACCCGCCGCCGCGACGAACGAGATCCAGACGATGTCCATCCAGTCGCCGCCCTTCGGCAGGGTCAGCAGCAGGCCGACGCCTTTCGGATCGAGCACGAACATGAAGGGCGTGATGAAGGCCGGCATCGTGTATTTCCAAGATTGCAGCGTCGTCCGGTAGGGATCGGCGCCGGTGATCGCGGCTGCGGCGAAGGGCGAGAGGGCGGTGGGCGGCGAGACCTCGGAGAGGACCGCGTAGTAGAAGATGAACATATGCGCGGCGAAGTCGGGCACGCCGAGCTTGATCAGCGCCGGCGCCGCAATCACCGCGCAGATGATGTATGAGGCAGTCACCGGCACGGCGAGGCCGACGATCCAGACGATGAGCGCGGTGTAAACCGCGGTCAGCACCAGGCTGCCGCCGGCGAGATCGATCGCGATCGAGCTGAATTTGAGCCCGAGGCCGGTGAGCGTGACAACGCCGACGATGATGCCGGCGGCAGCGCAAGTCGTGGCGGCGTTCAGCACGCCTATCGAGCCATCGGCGAGCGCCCGGATCAGCTTGGGCGGAACGATTGCCGTTTCACGGCGGAAGAAGCTGACGGCGAAGGCGATCACCGTCGACCAGAACACCGCCATCGTCGCCGAGAAGCCGGCGAGCATGAAGCCGATGATCGCGATCAGCGACAGGAAGTGGAACCAGTAGCGCCGGCTGATCTCGCCGAGACTGGGGCCCGCCGCGACGGAGCCGACGTCACGCGAATATTGGCGGACATCCAGCTCCACCATCGTGAGGAGCGCGAGGTAGTAGAGGATGGTCGGAATCACCGCCATGCGGATGACGTCGAGATAGGAGATCTTGAGGAACTCGGCGATCAGGAAGGCCGCCGCGCCCAGCACCGGCGGCGACAGGATCGCGCCGAGGCCACCGGCCGCGAGCATCCCGCCCGCGGCGTCGCCCGGATAGCCGATCTTCTTCAGCATCGGCCAGGCGACCGAGCCCAGCGTCACCGTGGTGGCGACGCCCGAACCCGACGGTCCGCCCAGGAGGAAGGAGGCGAGCACCACCGTGCGGCCCGAGGAGCTCGGCTTGCCCCCCATCGCGGCGAAGGAGAAGTCGATGAAGAACTTGCCGGCGCCCGATTGCTGCAGGAAGGCGCCGTAGATGGTGAAGAGGATGATCAAGGTCGAGGAGACGTCGACGGCGGTGCCGAAGATGCCCTCGAGCGTCATGTAGAGATGGCCGACCAGCCGGTCGATGCCGTAGCCGCGATGCGTCCAGGGCGGCGGCAAGGAAGGCCCAAAGACGGCGTAGAGGATGAAGCCGATCGCCACGGCCGGCATGATCCAGCCCGAGGTCCGCCGCGCCGCCTCCAGCACCAGGAAGATGAAAAGCGCGCCGACCAGTACGTCGGTGTCGTTGGGCAGCGAGGCACGGTCGGTGAAGTCGTCCCCGCCGCGGATCATGTAGACGACGATCGCGACCGCCGCCGCGGCCATCGCCCAGTCCCACGGCATGATCCGGTTGCGGAAGGCGCGCGAGACGGGGAACAGGCAGAAGGTCAGGATCAGGATGCAGGCGACATGCACCGGCCTGAGTGTCTGGGTCTGGACGATGTCGTAGGCGGCGTAGAGGTGGAACAGCGAGACGCCGATAGCGAAGGCGGTCACCGCCGCACCGAGCAGGCCACGCAGGTGGTTGGTGACGCCCTCCTCGGCGGCGACGAACTCCGCCGCCTTCTTGAGCGCCTCCTCGCTGACGGCGTCCTTCGGCGCCTTCTCCTCCGACATGCGTGCTCCCCCTGCAACGGCACGGCCCCGATCCGGGTCAGCGGATCGGGGCCGCGGCCTCCATAAGCCCGGGCTACTTCCGGCCTATTTGACGGTGATGCCCTTCTCGGCGAAGAACTTGATCGCGCCCGGATGGAAGCTGACCGGCGTGTTCTCGTTCCTCTGGTACTTGAGGTCGAAGTTCTTCGCCTCGGCATGGACCGCGATCAGGTCGGGCTTCTTGTCGAACATGAGCTTGACGATGTCATAGGCGACCTTCTCCGGCATGCTCTCATTCACGACGAGCAGGTTCCAGACGCTGGCGATCTGGTTGTCGCCGGCCATGCCCGGATAGATGTCCTTGGTGATCGTGTCCTTGGCGTAGAGCGGGCCGTACTTCCTGTTCATCGCCTCGACCGCGTCGGCATGGTCGATCAACTTGATCTTGGTGCCAGGCGTGGCGGCGAGATCGGTCACGGCCGAGGTCGGCAGGCCGCCGACCCAGAAATACGCGTCGATCTTCTTGTCCTTCATGGCGGCGGTCGACTCGGCGACGCCGAGCCGCTCGCGCTTCATGTCCTTGTCCCTGTCGAGGCCGATCGCCTCGATCAGGCGGAAGGCCATGACCTCGGTGGCGCTGCCGGGCGAGCCGGTCGAGACGCGCTTGCCCTTGAGGTCGGCCATCCTGGCGATGCCCGTGCCTTCGACCGTCACCACATGCATGCGGTTCGGATACATGACCATGAGCGCCTTCGCCGGCACCTTGGCGCCGGAGAACTTGTCCTGGCCGTTGACCGCATCGAGCGCGGCATCGGCCATGGTCAGCGCGACCTCGGCCTTCTTGGCGCCGATAAGCTTGAGGTTGTCGACCGAGCCGCCGGTCACCTCGGCCGTCGCCGAATAGCCGGGGACCTTCGACAGCAGGTTCGCCATGCCGCCGCCGAGCGGATAGTAGACACCGCCGGTGCCGCCGGTGACGATCGACAGCTTGACGTCCTGGGCCACCGCCGGAGCGGCGAGCCCGACGGCCAGGGCCGCGGCGATAAGCGTGTAACGGAAGCGCGCCATGATCCTTCTCTCCCTTTGCATGGTATTTTTCGCACTCTAGCAATCGTGTGCGGCCGGCGAAAGCCGCTTGCCCCGGAATGCTGGCGCCGCTACGGTCGCCGCCCACCCGAATTCAGAGGCGATGCCATGGAGATGACCGGCGAGCAGCGCCTGCCGGCCCCGCGTGAAGTGGTATGGGCGGCGCTCAACGACCCCGAGATCCTGAAGCAGTCGATTCCCGGCTGCGAAGAGATCGAGAAGGTTTCCGACACCGAGATGACCGCCAAGGTCGGGGCCAAGGTCGGCCCTGTCTCAGCCAAGTTCACGGGCCAGGTCACCCTGAGCGACCTCGACCCGCCGAACGGCTACACCATTTCCGGCGAGGGCAAGGGCGGCGTTGCCGGCTTCGCCAAGGGCGGCGCCAAGGTCCGGCTCGAGGCCGACGGCGAGGGCACCCTCATGCGCTACGAGGTCACCGCCAGCGTCGGCGGCAAGCTGGCGCAGATCGGCGCGCGCCTGATCGACGCCACCGCCAAGAAGATGGCGGACGAGTTCTTCAACCGTTTCTCGGCTCTGGTCGCGGCCAAGGTCGGCGGCGCGCCTGCGGCCGAATCCGGCGACGCGGAACCCGCCGCCGTCGTGCCTGCGATCGCTCCAGCCGCGCCGGCAATGCCGGCCCCGGCGCTGGGATCGATGCTCGGCGATGCCGGCGCGCCGCGCTCCGGCCTGAGCCCGATGACCTGGATCTCGCTGATCGTGGTCATCGTGCTCATCATCCTGATCTTCGCGACAAGATGACCGTCGCCGACGACCGCGCGCTTTCCAAGCATGCCCGCGCCTGGCCCTTCGAGGAGGCGCGACGTGTCCTCGCGCGCCACCAGACCGCGCCGCCGGCCAAGGGCCATGTGCTGTTCGAGACCGGCTACGGCCCCTCGGGCCTGCCGCATATCGGCACCTTCGGCGAGGTCGCGCGCACGACCATGGTGCGCCAGGCTTTCAAGCGCCTCTCCGACATCCCGACCCGACTGATCGCCTTCTCCGACGACATGGACGGGCTCCGCAAAGTGCCCGACAACGTACCAAACCCGGAGAAGCTGAAGCAGTATCTGGGCCTTCCGCTGACCTCGGTGCCGGACCCCTTCGGATCGAATGAGAGTTTCGGAGCTGCCAACAACTCCCGCCTGATGGCGTTTCTCGACAGCTTCGGCTTCGAGTACGAGTTCCTGTCGGCGACCGCGTGCTATCGCTCCGGCCAGTTCGACGACACCTTGCGGAAGATCCTCGTCCACTACGACGAGGTCATCAACGTGGTCCTGCCGACGCTTGGGCCGGAGCGACGCGCGACATACAGCCCGTTCCTCCCGGTCAGCCCGCGCAACGGCAAGGTGCTGCAGGTGCCGATCGTCGCGCGCGACGTCGATGCCGGGACGGTCAGCTACCGCGACCCCGATACAAACGAGCTCACCGAGGTGCCGATCACCGGCGGCAAGTGCAAGCTGCAATGGAAGTGCGACTGGGCGATGCGTTGGGTCGCGCTCGGCGTCGACTACGAGATGTCGGGCAAGGACCTGATCGACTCGGTCAAGCTGTCGAGCCAGATCTGCCGTATCCTCGGCACGGCGCCGCCCGAGGGCTTCAACTACGAGCTCTTCCTCGACGAGAAGGGCCAGAAGATCTCGAAGTCGAAGGGCAACGGCCTCGCGGTCGAGGAATGGCTGCGCTATGCGCCGCCGGAGAGCCTAGCGCTCTACATGTACCAGTCGCCCAGGAAGGCCAAGCGCCTGTTTTTCGACGTGATCCCGCGTGCGGTCGACGACTACCTGACCTTCGTCGAGAAGTACCAGGCGGAGGAACCGGAGAAGCGGATCGAGAACCCGGTCTGGCATCTGCATGACGGCAAGCCGCCGAGCGTGTCTTCGCCGGTGAGCTTCGGCCTGCTCCTGAACCTCGCCAGCGTCGCGCATGCCGAGGACAAGGACGCGATGTGGGGCTTCATCAGCCGCTACGTGCCGAACGCCTCGCCTGCGACCGAGCCCTTCCTCGACCGGCTCGTCGGCCACGCCGTCGCCTACTACAAGGACCAGATCAAGCCGGCGAAGCAGTACAAGAAGCCGAGCGAGATGGAGCGCGCGGCGCTCGACGATGTGGCGAAGACGCTTGCCTCGGCTCCCGCCGGCGCGGATGGCGAGGCGCTGCAGAACCTCATCTACGAGGTCGGCAAGCGCCACGCCTTCGCCGATCTCCGCGCCTTCTTCCAGGCGCTCTACGAGATCCTGCTCGGCCAGAGCCAGGGCCCGCGCTTCGGCGGCTTCGTCGCGCTTTACGGCGTGAAGGAGACGGTCGCGCTGATCAACCGCGCGCTCGCCGGCGAAGACCTGTCGAAGGACTAAGGGCGGGCATCAGCCGCCCTTGCGCGCGAATTCCCAGTAGAGTTCGCGGGCGCGCTTGTAGACCGGGCCGGCCTGGAGATCGCGGTCCTCGACCTTGGTGCAGGGCTGGACCTTGGCGTAGTTGCCCGACGAGAAGATCTCGTCGGCCTCCAGCACCTCCTTCACCTTCACGGTGCGCTCCTCGACCTGATACCCGGCCTTCCGCAGCAGGTCGATGATGCGATAGCGCGTCACGCCGGGAAGGAAGGTGCCGTTGAGGATCGGCGTATGCACGACGCCGTCCTTGGCGAAGAACAGGTTGGCGGTCGCGAACTCGGCGACGTTGCCGAGCATGTCGCGGACGATGGCGTTCTCGAAGCCGCGGTTCTTCGCCTCGAGCATCATGCGGCCGGCGAGTGGGTAGAGACAGCTCGCCTTGGCGTCGGTCGGCGCGGTCTCCGGCGAAGGCCGGCGGAACTGCGAGATGCAGGCGGAGAAGCCGCCTTTCGGCAGAGGCGAGTCGTAGACGGAGCACATGAAGCGCGTCGTCGCCGGATCCGGATCGATCCAGCCGCCCTCGGCGAAGAACATCGGACGGATATAGAGTTCGGCATCCTTCGGAAACTTGGCAACGCCGTCCCGGCAGATCATCTCGATCTCGCCGGCACTCAGCATCGGCTTCATGCCCATGTTCTCTGCCGAGCGGATGGCGCGGGCGCAATGCCTGTCGAGATCCGGCGTCACGCCTTCGAAGGCGCGGGCGCCGTCGAAGATGACTGACGACAGCCAGGTCGCATGGTGCATCGGGCCGAGCACCAGCGGATTGCCATCATGCCAGCGGCCGTCGATATAAGTCCAGGCAGTCATTGCGCGCTCCGGGGAGGACGAATTGCCCGGAGTGTAGCGGCGCGAATCGCAGGATGCTACCCGCGGTCCTCCGGCGGCGGCTCGTCCGGCTCCGGCGCCTCATTCGTCGGAATGCGATAGCCGCCGCCGAGCCAGCGATGCAGGTCAACATCCGTACAGCGCTGCGAGCAGAACGGCTTGTACGTCGCCTCCGGCGGCTTGCCGCAGATCGGGCATTTGGCCGGCTTGCGATCGGCAAGGCGCGTGACCTCGGCCATGCTCAGCCTCTCATCACCTCGAAGCGTTCCCGTCCGTATCCCGCTTCGGCGACGAGCGCAACCGCGCGGCCGGCTTCCGCGAGCGACGGCGCCCCGGCGCCTTCCAGCCAGGCGATCACCTCCCACGACGCGACGAGCCGGAGCTTGCCGCCTTCGGCGCGGGCGAGCGCGCGCAACGCTGCGAGCCCCGCCGTCTCGGCGGAGACACGCGATCCCGGCTGCTCCCGCAGCAGTGCCGCGAGCGACGGCCCGCGTTTTGGCCGCGTCATCTCGTAAAGACCGGTTCGCGTCCATCCGAGGCATTCGACCCCGATCGGATCGTCCCCCACCGCGTCCTTCATCGCCTGCTCGATCTTCGCTCTCGCTGCCTTTCCATCGACGAACGGAAAGTCGACGAGCAGCGTCCCGCCGAGATTGCGAAGACGGATCAGGCGCCCGACCTCGCATGCCGCGGCAAGGCAGAGCGCCATACGATCACCCGCACCATTGATGTCGATGGCAGTCAGCGTCTCGCCCTCCTCGATGAGAAGCCGGCCGCCGGGGATGTCGATCTCGCGCGAGAGGACGCGCGCGATCTCGTCCTCGATGCCGAGCGTCTCGAACGGCCTCTCGACCTTCTCGATCACGCCTTGGCCGCGCAGCCGTGCGGCGAGCGCCGCATCGCCGACAATCAACTGGGCCGGCCGGAGCTGGTGCAGAAGCAGCGTGAGCTGGTCCGGAGGCGACCAAAGATGTAGCGGCGGCTTTCCCTTGAGACGGCTCTCGATCTTCCGCCGCTCGTCGAGAAGCTGCCTCCAAATCGCTTCCAGCTCGTCGCTCTCACGCGCACTCGTACGGACGAGCATTCCCGGCGCCTCGTCGCCAACGAGAGGCTTGAGGCGAACGCGCAGACGCTTGCGCTGCGACTCCGGCAACTGCCGAGAGACCGAGACACCCGGTTGCGCTGTCGTCAGTGCCAGCGCACCGCCATCCAGCGTCAGCGATTGCGTCACCTCGGGACCCTTGTCGGCAACCGCATCGGCGACGATCTGCACGGCCACCGCCGCTCCCTCGACGAGGCGCTCCTTCGCTTCCGGCAGAAATGCGGGCGCACGATCGCCGATATCGAGGAAGGCACCGATGCCCGGCTCGATCCGGATCGCACGGGCGAGGAAGATCGAGCCGATGCGGCTCGTCGAGCCAAGTCGATCGAAGCGGAGCTCGACGGTGCGTCCATCCTCGCGGATGGCGAGACGCGTCTCGCCTGGATTGCGCTCGACAACGAGCTCGGTCACCGGAAGCCGAGTCCCGAAAGCATCGCGTAGGTCTCGGCGAGGCCGAGCCCGACGATGTTCGAGTAGGAGCCGCGGATCTGGCTGATATAGGCGGCGGCGAAGCCCTGGATGGCATAGCCGCCCGCCTTGCCGCGCCACTCTCCATTGGCGACGTAGGCGTCCATCTCCGCCTCGCTCATCCGCTTGAAGGCGACGACGGAGGTCACCAGGCGCTTGCGGCGTGTGCCGTCGGGCGCGCGCACGGCGATGCCGCCGATGACGCGATGGCGCCGGCCGGAGAGGCGCGCGATGCACTCCCTCGCCTCTACCTGGGTCTCCGCCTTCGGCAGCATGCGCCGGCCAAGCGCGACCACGGTGTCGGCCGCGAGCACGAAGGCGTCGGGATGGCGGGCGGCGACGGCGTCGAGCTTGGCGTCGGCGAGCCTGAGCGCCAGGTCGGCGGGCAATTCGCGCTTGAGCGGGGTCTCGTCGATATCGGCGGCGTCGACCGTGTCGGGCCGCCAGCCGATCTGGGCCAGAAGCTCCAGGCGCCGCGGCGAGGCCGAGGCGAGCACCAGGGGTGCGCGCCGGCGCGGCTGGGCCATCGGCCCTACTTGAAGCGGAAAGTGATGCGCCCCTTGGTCAGGTCGTACGGGGTCATCTCGACATTGACCCGGTCGCCGGCGAGGACGCGGATGCGGTTCTTGCGCATGCGGCCCGAGGTGTGGGCCAGCACGATGTG
>VGEH01000115.1 GCA_016869375.1 Alphaproteobacteria bacterium
TGCCCAAGGTCGCCATCACGGCCTGCATGCGCAAGCTGCTCGGCATTCTCAATGCAATCCTCAAAACTTCCGCACCGTGGAAGAACGCCTGAAAGACTATGAAACCATCTTGCAAACACAGTCGCTCCCCCGACAAGTCGGGGAAGGAGATCCGAATCGTATCTCCTCCTCTGTGCGGAGCGCGGGTAGGGTTAGGGTGGGGCCGAGTTCAGCGAGGTTCGTCGCTCGCGATCCAAAGATGACCTTGAGTCGGGGGCGGTGGGTCACCATCTCTTGCGGGACAACGATGGAGAGTACGGTGTCGCTGCTCAGACGTTCGCCGTTCTTCTGGCAAGGTGCTTCGGTCGTTGCGGGCGTATTGGGGCTCTCAGGAGCTCAAGCACGGTGGGCGCTCAACGAACTCGTTCTGCGGCGTGCTCGACGCCGCGCTGTGTAGCTACTCGATCGCGTCGCGAATAGTCGCGACCGACTTCCTGGCGCCATCGAGATCGATCATATCGGGCACGATCTTCGGACGCGCGGCCGCCCGATTGACCGCCTGTGCTAAGCGCTCCGGCGTCAAGCCGGCTTCGGCGACGGTGTCGACGAGGCCGCGCGTGGCCAGCAGCTCGGCGCGCTGGGTCTGCTCGGTCTCCGCGCCGCGGGCGAAAGGCACCACGACGCCGCGCGACCCAACCGCCATCAGCTCCATCAGCGTGTTGTAGCCGGCCTGGCTGATCGAGAGCCGGCAGCGTCCCAGCATCTCGACGAAGTCGGGGCGAGACGGTTCGACGATGACGCCGGCAGGGGCGGCCTCTTTAAGCTCACCCATCAGCGACGGCGGCAAATTGGCGCCGAGCAGCAGGCGCCACGGCACGTTCTTGAGCACCGTCAGCGGCCGTGCCGCGAGCGCTGTTCGCAGCAGCCCCTCGCCGACGGCGCCGCCGCCGACCGAGACGATGACCTCGTCCTTGCCGGGACCGTCGGCACTGCCGCGCGTCGCCGGCACTTCGACGAGATAGCCGGTATAGGCGAGCCTGTCCGCGATCTCGGCGGCGAGCGGGAAGCTTTCTTCCAGGCGCATCAGGCGTGGATCGCCATGCACGAGGATGCGGTCGAAATGCGTGCGCACGGTGTTCAGGAACTCAGCCTCGCGATCCGGCCGCGGCCGATGGATCAGGATGTCGCGTACCGAGCAGAAGACCTTCGGCTTCGGCGTCATGGCGGCGATGCGCTCGAGCAGCGGGATCAGCTCGAAGCGAAGCGCGCGGCGGCCGAAGGGAAACATCTCGACAATCAGCGCGTCGGGCCGTGTCTCCTCGAAGAGCGCGAGCAAGGCGTCGCGACGCCGGGCGCGCCAGGCATCGTCGATCGGCTTGTCGTACTCATCGAGCAGGATCTTGAAGGTCTCGTCGGCCGAGCGGGCCGGCGGCAGCTGCCGCAAGCGAGCGCCGCCGAGATCGAGCTTCGGCACCGGCATGCCGCCGGAGGCGACGATCACATCGAGGCCTGCCGCCGAGAGCCCGCGCGCGAGCGCCGCGGCGCGGCGCAGATGGCCGATGCCGAGCAGGTGCTGCACATGGATGAGAATGCGGCTCATGATGCGAGCGGCAGGTTGAGGCGGTCTAGAGTCAGCTTGGCGCCATCCCAGGTGTAGAGATGCGCGGTTGCCGGCTTCATGCGCTGCGGCGGCTTGTCGACCATCGTCCAGCCGGTGGCGAGCGCGTAGGCGGCGCGCAGCACGCCATTATGCGCGATGGCCAGAGCTGGCCGTTCGAGCGATTTGAGCCAGTCGACCACGCGCGCTTGTACCTGGCGCACGCTCTCGCCGCCGGGAGCGGCGAGATCGAGGCCGCGCTTCTCGATGTCAAGGAAGCCGGGGCGCTCTCGCAGCGCATCGAGGGTGTGACCTTCCCATTCGCCCCAGCTCGATTCGATCAGCCGATCGTCGATGCGCGGGGTCAGGCCGAGCAAGGAAGCCGTCTCGCGCGCACGGCCGAGTGGGCTTGCCCAGACGTCGAAACTATGAAGCGACACAGGCAATCGCCAGGTCGCTGCGAGCGCCCGGCCTTCCGTCGAAAGCGGGACGTCGGTCCGGCCTTGCAGGCGGCGTTCGGCGTTCCACTCGGTCGGCGCATGGCGGAGGAACGCGACGGCGATCATCGTACCACCGAGGCGAGGATCGCATCGAGCCGGCGGGCGGCTTCCGGCAGGCCGTGACGGTCACTGATGTGATTCCGCGCTGCCCGGCTCATCGCCTGCAGCCGTGTCGGGTCGTCGAGCAGCGATGCCACTGCCGCAGCGAAGGAGGCGACATCGCCGAGCGGCGTGACCAGGCCGCTGACGCCGTCGGCGACGACCTCGGGCACACCGCCATAGCCGCCGGCGACGACCGGAGTGCCGGTCGCCTGCGCTTCCAGCAGCGCCATGCCGAAGGCTTCGTCGACGGCAGGCCAGACAAGAAGGTCGGCGGCAGCATAGAGCGCCGGCAGCTCTTCCGGTGTTGCCGCGCCGTGGAAGGTGACGCGCTCGCCCAAGGGCGCGAAGGCGGTTTCGATCTCGGCACGGGCCGGGCCATCGCCGACGATGCTCAGATGCCAGCGACGATCGGCGATGTGCTTCATCGCCGCCGCGAGCAGTAGATAGGAACGGAGTTTCGCATCCTCCCGCATCATGCCGACGGCGAGAAGCCGTGCGCCATCGCCGCCACGCGGCACGGCGAAGGGCCGCGCATCGAGGAAGGGAGGGAAGTGATGGAGGCGCTTCGTCACCGGCTTGAGGCACTCCATGTCGAGGCGTGAGAGCGCGAGAACGGCGGCCGCTTGCTTCAGGGCCTTGGCCACCGCCTGGTGTCCGCGCGCGAAAGGTCCCGTCGCCCGCTTCGGCGCAAAGGATGCCTCGGCGACGAGGTAGGGAATGCCGAGCGCGCGCGCGACCGGCGGCCCGAGCCAGTCCGGCGCCTTGTGGTAGAGGTGATAGGTGAGCCAGGCCGCCGGCGGATCGGCCTTCAGTTGCGCGAGGCATTCCTTCGCCGCCTCGGCTCCCAGCGCTTCGATGCGGCCATCGGGATCGCCATCGGCATCCCGGCTGCGGAAGCGCGAGGCGAGCACCGGCGTGTGGCCGCCGATCTCCAGCGCCACCATCAGCAGCCGCGCCATCCGCCGGTCGCCCGAGGGCGTCGGATGATCGGGCGGCTTCAGCGGCGCATAGAAGGCGACACGCATGCGCTAGCGAACGGCTGCCGCTCGTTCCTGCGCGATCTTCATGATCCCGAAATTGCCGCTCTGACGCGTGGCGATCAGCTTGACCGCCTCGATCTTCCAGGATCCCGAGATGCGGCGGAGCTTGAACTCGTAGCGGCCGCCGACGGTCCAGGCGTCCTTTCCGGCGAGCTCCGGCTCGATCATCGTGTGCAGCGCCGCCACCTGGGTCTCGGCGAAGGCAGTGTCGCCCTCGACGTCGATCAGGTGGTTGGTGATCAGGTGCTGCGCGCAGGTGAATTGCGGGATCACCTTCTTCCAGCCGCCGACCAGGTCCTCGGCCTTCACCTTCTGCACCGCGCCGCCGAAGAGCGACACGTAATCGACCGTCACCTCGGGCGCGAAGAGCGCCAGCAGCTTGTCCCAGCGATGCGTGTCGGTGTGCAGCCCGAAGGCGTTGATGACGCGGGTGATCTCTTCGGTCGTCGACATGGGGTCCTCAGATGTCGGCGTTCGGCATCAGATTGCCGGCGCGGAAGATACGGTACCGGCCATCCTCGATCTCGGCGCCGGTGACATAGCCGGTACGAGCGCTGCCACCATCGAGACCGAGGCGATCATGCTGGAAGAGATGCGGATCGCTCTGCCCGGTCAGCGCGCGATGCTTGGGCGGCGGCGTATGGCCATGCACGACCATCGTGCCGCCGAAGCCGCCCTTCCAGTCGAGGAAGCCCTGCTGGATCCAGGCCCAGGTCGCCGCGGAATCGGACATCCACGGCCGCGCCAGATACTCGTCGAGGTCGACACCAGGCTGGAGTCCTGCATGGACGAAGACGGTGTTGCCGAGCCGGACATGCGAGCGCATCGCGTAGAACTTCTTCGTCGCATCCTCACCGAGCGCGGCGGTGAGCAGCGTGGCGCTCGGCTCGGCACTCGGATCGCCGACGCGCTGGCGCATCTCCTCCAGCACCTTCTCGCCGCCCATGCTCTCGCTTCGCCACTTGGCCTCGGCCTTCTCGGCATAGGGGCTGTCGGTGACGAGGAGGAGCAGAAGCTGCTCGTGATTGCCCATCAGCCGGTCGACGCGCCCGATGCCGGGAACCGCCTCGGCCTCGCTCCACTGCCTGAGGACGCCGAGATTGTCCGGTCCACGATCGATCATGTCGCCGAGAAAGATCAGCCGGTGCTTGCCGCCGGCCTTCGACGCGGCCTCGCCGATCGCCTTGAGCAGTGCCTTAAGCTCCCTGGCGCAGCCATGGATGTCGCCGATCGCGAAGGCGCTCTCGCCGATGGCGAAGGGCGCCGGCTTCCACTCGGAGAGGGTGACGGGGATCTCGCTCATGGCGGGAGCTTAGCGCGAAGCGGCTGCGTCGCGGAGCTTTGACGCGAGGCGGTCGATCTCGGGGTCCTGGTCGAAGCGCGCGCGCAGGCGGTCATGGCCGGCGGCGCCGAGGTTCCGCCGGAGGGCGGTATCGGCGATCAGGCGGCCGAGGGCGGAGGCCAGGCCGTCAGCGTCGCCGGGGTCGACGAGCAGGCCGGTGGCGCCATCCTCGATCAGCTCGGGGATGGCGGAGACGCGGGTGGCGACGCAGGCGAGCGCCTGGCTCTGAGCTTCCATCAGCACGTTCGGCAGGCCATCGCGGTCGCCATCGCCGGCGATGCGGCTGGCCAGCGCGAAGATGTCGGCCTGACGAAGCGCGGCCAGCACCGCGGTCTTCGGCTGCTGGCCTTTCCAGGTGATCCGGTCGGCGATGCTGGCAGCCTCCGCCTGCTGCTTCATCGCGGCGAGCAGCGGGCCTCCGCCGATATGAGTGAAGCGCCACTCCGGCGTCGCCGGCAGCTTCGCCAGAGCCGCGATCAGATCCGGGAAGCCCTTCTTCTCGACGGCGCGGCCGATCGAGACGATCTCGACCGGGCCGGCGCGGCCGCTGCGATCGGGCGGCGCCGGCCATTCGGCGAGGTCGAGGCCGTGATAGACGAGGTCGACGCGACCCGGCGGCGCCAATGTGGCCAGATGCGCATGGCCCGAGGCGGTGCAGGTCACGGCGAAGGCCGCGTCGCCGAGCTTCTCCGAGAGCTCCCAGTCCGGCGTCGTCCAGATGTCCTTCGCATGCGCCGAGACGGCGAAGGGAAGGCCGCGCATCAGCGCCGCGTATCGCGCGACCGATGCCGGCGTGTGCAGGAAATGCGCATAGACGGCGCCGATCTCGTCGGGCATCTCGGCCGCCAGCACCATCGCCTGACCGAAGCGGCGGAGGCGGTTCGGCGTCGGGTCGCGGCGCAGATCGGCGATGAAGACGCGGCGGGCGTGGCGATAGCCCGCGAGATGGCGCGCCTGGCCCCAGGCGCGGAGCACGCGCAGCGGCTCTTGATACAGGTATTCCGGCAGATAGAGCGCAGGTGCCTGGATCTCGCCATGAATGGCATGCACATGCCGGTCGGTCGGGAAGCGCAGCGAGAAGAGGCGGATATCGAGGCCGCGCTTCTCGAGGCCCAGGATCTCCTTGGCGATGAAGGTCTCGGAGAGGCGCGGATAGCCTTTGACGACGACCGCGACGACAGGACCGCTCAAGGGAGGATCAGAGCGTGGGCGCGCGGAAGGCGGCGGCGACGGCGCGCTGGCGCGCGACCTTGAGCCGGGGACGCGTCGGCCGCCCGAGCTGGTCGAGGGTCAGCTGGTTGACCACGTCGAGCCCGTCGAGAAGCCCGGCGGGCGCCGAGGCGGACGGTGCCTTCTGCTTCGGCAGCTTGCGCAGCGCGCGCACCATGACGCGCGTGTCGCGGACGCCGTCATCGGCGAGCATCGCCGAGAGGCCAACTTCCTGGAAGCGCTTGGCGCGGATGAACTGCTCGAGGCGTGGTTTTGTGCGCGGCACGATCAGCGCCGGCTTGTCGAACGACAGCACCTCGCACAGCGTGTTGTAGCCGCCCATGGCGATGACGCCGGCGGCATTCGCCATCAGCGTCTCCATATGCGCATCGAAGGTGATCGCCTCGACCTTCGGCAGCTTGGCGGCGCGGCGGAGGAACTCCGCCTGGAACTCCGGCTGCATGAAGGGGCCAGTGACGATCAGCGCGCGCCAGGGCAGATCCTTGTCGGCCTCGTAAGCGCGCAAGACCCAGTCGGTCAGCGCCTCGCCGTCGCCGCCACCGCCGGAGGTCACCAGCAGATAGGGCTCCTTGTCGAGAGCGAGACGCCTGATCACTGCCGGCTGCAGCTGCGGCACGTTGCGGCGGAGATATCCCGTGTAGGACACCTTGCGATGCACGGATTGCGGTAGCGTGATACCGGAGAGCGGGTCGTGCAGCTCCGGCAAACCGTAGACCCAGATCGCGTCGTAGAGGTCGCGCACCGCCGGGAGCACGTTCTTGCGCTCCCACTCCGGCACCAGCAGGTTCGGCTCGTCGAGGACGTCGCGAAGGCCGAGAACCAGCGGCGTGCCGCGGGCCTTCAGCATCGTCAGCGTGTCCTTGACCTCGCCGCGCAATCCCAGCGGCTCTTTGTCGACCAGGAAAAGGTCCGGATCGAAGATGTCGGCCGTGTGCCGGATGATCGAGGCGCGGAGAGCGAGCGTTTCCTCGATATCGATATGGAGGTTGAGCGAGGTGTACTCGCCGTTTCTGAGCTTGATCACGCCGGGGACGCGCACGAAGTCGACGCGCGAGCGGAAGTCGAAGCTGCCGATGATCGGCGAGCCCGACAGGATCATGACCGAGACGTCGGAGTTGCGCTCGACGAGCGCGTGCGCGATCGCGCGGCAGCGGCGGAGATGGCCGAGGCCGAGCGTGTCGTGGCTATAGATCAGGATGCGCCGGTTAGCGCGGCGTGCGGCCATCGCCTAGCTGTCCCGTTCCCCCCGTTTCAGCGAGCGAACTATGGCACATAGACGGTTACCCTCCCAGGGCCGATTTAAGTAACGGGTCCTTGAGTTTACGGCGTGGACAAGTGCCTCAAATCTCGGCAGCCTAAGCGTCCCTTCAGGGTGGGAAGAACGCCGGGGACATGGAACCGACGCTGATCCGATTCATTCTGCGCCATAGTCTTAGGCAGCAGATCAGCGTCGTCATCCTGACGCTTGTTTCCTTTCCGTTCCTTTACTACTCCCTTGATCTGCCGAAGACGATCATCAATCAGGCGATCGGCGGCAAGAACCTGCCGAAGGAGGTTTTCGGCGTCCCGGTCGACCAGGTCGGCTACCTGATGTTCCTGTCGGGGGTGTTCCTCCTCCTGGTCTTCGTCAACGGCGGGTTCAAATACGCCATCAACGTCTACAAGGGCCGTCTCGGCGAGCGCATGCTGCGGCGCTTCCGCTACGAACTCTACGCGCGGATCCTTCGGTTCCCGCTGGGCCACTTCCGCCGGGTGAGCCAGGGCGAGCTGATCCCGATGGTTACCGCCGAGGTCGAGCCCCTGGGCGGATTCATCGGCGATGCGATCGCGCAGCCGATCTTCCAGGGTGGGACGCTGCTGACCATCGTCGTCTTCATGTTCATCCAGGACCCGATCCTGGGTGCGGCGGCGATCTCGCTCTACCCGATCCAGGGCTACATCATCCCGAAGCTGCAACGGAAGGTGAACCGGCTCGGCAAGGAGCGGGTCAAGGCTGTGCGCAAGCTCGCCGAGCAGATCGGCGAATCGGTCTCCGGCGTCCAGGAGATCCGCGCCAACGACAATGCCCGCTGGCAGCTCGCGCGCTTCACCAGCCAGCTCGGCATCATCTACGACATCCGTTTCGAGATCTTCAAACGGAAGTTCTTCGTCAAATTCCTCAACAACTTCATCAACCAACTCACGCCGTTCTTCTTCTACGCTATCGGCGGCTATCTGGTGATCAAGGGGGATCTCTCCTTCGGCGCGCTGGTCGCCGTGCTCGCGGCCTACAAGGACTTGGCATCGCCGTGGAAGGAGCTGCTCGACTACTACCAGCAGAAGGAAGACAACCGGATCAAGTACGAGCAGATCGTCGAGCAGTTCGCGCCCGAGGGCATGGTCGACGAATCCCTGACCGCGCCGGATGCCGAGGCGGTGCCGCGGCTTGAAGGCCCGCTCCAGACCTCCGGGCTCACGCTTATCGAGGATGATGGCAAGGCCGTCCTCGAAAGCGTGTCGCTGACGCTGCCGCTCGAAGGGCTCAAGCTCGCCGTCGTCGGGCCGGAAGGGCAGGGCAAGGATCAGCTAGCCATGCTGCTCGCCCGGCTAGTGATGCCGTCCTCGGGGCAGATCCAGATCGGCGGACGGGACCTGCTCTCGCTGCCGATCTCTGTGACCGGGCGCCGCCTCGCCTATGTCGGGCCGAACGCCTATATCTTCTCGTCGTCGCTCCGCGACAATCTTCTCTTCGGCGTCATGCACCGGCCGGTCGTCGACATCGACTATGGCGGCGACGATGCGGCGAAGGCAGGACGGCGGCGGCGCGAAGCCGAGTTCGCCGGCAACTCGATCGACGATCCGCGCTCAGACTGGATCGACCGCGACGAGGTCGGCACCGCGGACGACACGGGCCTGCGCGACCGGCTCTGCCGGCTGCTCGAGCGCGTCGATCTCGAGACCGATGTCTATCACCTGGGCCTTCGCGGCACCGTCGATCCGGCCCGCCGGCCCGACATCGCGGAATGCCTGCTCGATGCGCGGCGGAGCCTGCGCGAGCGGCTCGCGGCCTCCGATCTCGCGCATCTGGTCGAGCCCTTCGACCGCGGCAGCTACAACAGCAACGCGACGCTGGCCGAAAACCTCGTCTTCGGCACACCGATCGGCAACGCCTTCGACCTCGAGAGGCTGGCCGAGCATCCCTACGTGATCCAGGTGCTCGACCGCATGGGGCTGACCGATACGTTGATCGACACCGGCCGCAAGGTCGCCGAGACCATGGTCGAGCTCTTCGCCGACCTGCCGCCCGACAATCCGTTCTTCGATCAGTTCAGCTTCATCTCCGCCGACGACCTGCCGGAGTTCCAGGCATTGCTCGGCCGCGTCGGCCGCGAGACGCCGTCGGCGATGAAGCCGGAGGATCGTATCCGCCTCCTGTCGCTGCCCTTCAAGCTGATCAATGCGCGGCACCGCTTGGGACTGATCGATGAGACGCTGCAGCACCGCATCGTCGAGGCGCGCGGCATCTTCGCCGCCAGCCTGCCGGACGATCTGAAGCGCGGCATCGAGTTCTTCGATCCCGAGCGCTACAACGCCGCCGCCTCGCTGCAGGACAACGTGCTGTTCGGCAAGCTCGCCTATGGCCAGGCACAGGCGGCGACCCGCGTCGGCCAGGTGGTGACCGAGGTCCTCGACAAGATGGGGCTCCGCACCGTCGTCCTTGAGGTCGGGCTCGACTTCCCGGTCGGCATCGGCGGCTCGCGCCTGACCCAGGCGCAGCGCCAGAAGCTCGCCGTCGCGCGCGGGCTCCTGCGGCGTCCCGACCTGCTCATCCTGAACCAGTCGATCAGCGCGCTCGACGGCGCCGCGCAGGGCAAGCTGCTGACGCAGGTGCTGGAGGAGGCCGATGGCCGCGCGGTGATCTGGGTCCTGAGCCGCACCCAATGGGCCAGGCACTTCCAGCGTGTTATCGTCGTCAAGGGTGGGCGAGTCGTTGAGCAGGGAACTTATGACGAGCTCGATCGGCCGGGATCGGCGCTGACCGAGCTGTTGAAGCAGGACTGACGGGAGAAGCCCATGAGCCTTGCCGAGGAAGTCGCCCTCCTGAAGAGCATTCCGCTCTTCGCCAAGATCGAGCCGTCGAAGCTGAAGCTGCTCGCCTTCACGTCCGAGCGGCTCGCCTTCGATCCGGATCAGCCTCTGTTCCGTCAGGGCGATCCGGGCGATGCCGCCTACATCGTCATCGACGGCGAGGTCTCGATCTCGATCGACGCGCCGGCGGCGCCGGAGGGGCGGATCGAGCTCGCCAAGCTCGGCCGCGGCGCCATCGTCGGCGAGATCGCGATCCTCTGCGACGTCCCGCGCACCGCGACCGTGACCGCGCGCGGCAAGACGGTGACGCTCAGGATCTCCAAGGACCTGTTCTTCCGCTTGATCACCGAGTTCCCGCAGATCGCGGTCGAGGTCATGCGCGAGCTCGCGCACCGGCTCGAGAACACCAACCTGCAGCTCCGCGAAGCGCGGGCAGGGAAGCCGCATTGAGGCGGCGCTACGGTGTCACTTACGCACGAGGCCCCCTCCCTGACCTCCCCCGCCTTCGGCGGGAGAGGGGCACGAAGAGCGTGAGGCGATCATCGTGTTCCCTCTCCCTGCAAAGCAGGGGGAGGGCCAGGGAGGGGGCTTCTTTCGTATGAGCCGGCTGCACAGCTTCATTCAGCGCGTCCAGGCGCAGCTCGTCTGCCTCGACGAGGCGGCGCGCCTGATCGAGGACGTGCCCGGCATCGTGCTCGAGCTCGGCCTCGGCAACGGCCGCACCTACGATCATCTGCGCGAGATCCTGCCGGACCGGCAGATCTACGTCTTCGACCGCGAGATCGCCTCGCATCCCGACAGCCGCCCGGATGCCGACCACGCCATCCTCGGCGACTTCCGCGAAACGATTCCGCGGGCCGCACGACGCTTCCCCGGCAAGGTCGCGCTCATCCATGGCGACATCGGCTCCGGCAACAAGGAAGCTACTCTGCTGCTTGCCCGTACGCTGGCGCCGATGCTGCCGCCGCTGCTCGCACCCGGCGCGATCGTCGTCAGCGACCAGAAGCTCGAGATCCCACGCACGACGCCGGTGACGCTCCCCGGCGATTTGCACGAAGGCCGCTACTACATGGTGCGGAACGGCTGAGATGTCGCCGATGGGCAATCCGTGACGACAGCGGACGAATGCCCTACGTGTCGTCAGGCGGGAACTCGGTTATTCGAAGCTCCGTTGACAGATTGTCATCGCCGAAGGTGCGGTAAATTCCGCAGAACATCATGTCGACCCGATGATCGTCGGTCGACAGAGGCATGATCAAGATCAGCTGACGGCCGGTCTTCTTGGCCTTCCTGTTGCGCGGCCCATCGATCAGCACCGGTCGACGGCGTTCGACGACGGAGCGGCCGACGCGCATCAGCGCCTCGTTCGATCCGATGTGGAACGGGACTTCGTCGACATAGCGGCCGGTCAGCTCGCGCAGGATGTGCGAGTCTCGGAGTTCATAAGTGTAGGAGCCGACGAGTCGGAAGCGAAATCGCAGCGGGTCATCGACCACGTCGATGAGCGCGATGTGCGGCAACCGGCTCGAGAGCTCGGCCGGGTCGATGTCGGTGCGCGACGGCATGCGCCGATTGGCGCGCTTCGAGTTCCAATAGTCGTAGAGAGCGACGAGATCGGGATGGCCGATTTGCGACATCGTCACCGAGTTGACCGCGCGCTCGGTCATGATCCACCCGTCCTCGAGCAAATGATTCTGCAGCGATCAGAAGACCACCTTATGCTCGATTGATCGCCTGATCTACTGCCTCGACAGCAATGCGGCGGACCGAACGAACCGCTTCGTGGAACCCGGGTGTGCGGAACTCGCACAGGCTGAAGGCGACATTGAAGATCGTGTGGTTGTTGGGCAGTCGGCCGCCGATGCGCTTCGCGAGCTGCTCGGCGACCGACAGCTTCCCCACGTCGGGCCAGCCGTTGATGTTGACGATCATCGCTTAGGCTCCGATCCGCACGGCGCTCGGGCGAAAGCCGGCGGCACCGGGGACGGCGACCGCCTGGCTCGCGACAAGCCAATCGGCGACCAGCGCCCCGATCACCGGGGCGAGCTGGATGCCATAGCCGCCCGCGCCGGCAGCCGCGATCAACCGCGGCTCTCCGTCGAAGGGTCCGACGAAGGGTCTGCCATCGGGCGTCTCCGGATAGAGCCCGGCCCAGCCGCGGCCGAAGCCGGCGCCGTCGAGGCCGGGCAGGCGCTCGAGCAGGAGCTGCGCGAGGTGTTCCTTGGAGGCGTCGGCGATCTGCTCGTCATAGGCGTCGGGATCGGCGATCGCGCCCGACGCGCTGTGGATCTCCGCAACCAGCTCGCTCGGGCGGTCGTGGCGGAAATTGAGCCCGGTGCCGCCGCCGCCATGAACGAGATCCATGACCATCGGCATCACGTAAGGCAGCGGCTTCGGCAGGCGGATCGTCACGGCTTCGTGGCGCTCGGGGCGGATCGGCAGGCTGTGTCCGAACAGGTCTGCGACCCGTCCGGCCCAGGGACCGGCGGCGATCACCACGGCATCGCAGTTCATCTCGCCAGTCGATGTTTTCAGCCGGTAGCCCGAGCCATGGCGATCGGCGCCGAGCAGCCGGCAGCCTTGCTGCACGCTGCCGCCGTGCTCGCGCACCTTCTCCGCCAGCAGGCTCGCAAAGCGATGCGGATCGAGGAAACCGTCCTCGGGGCCGAACAAACCGCCATCGATACCCTCGGTGCTGATGTCGGGCACGAGGCGCCGGATCTCGGCCGGCTCCAGGATGCGGGCGCTCGTAATGCCGGCATTGCGTTGGAAGCCGAGACTCTGCTCGAACAGCGCGAGATCGCCCGTCGAGCGTCCGAGCCGGAGATAGCCGATCGTCTGGAAGTCGAGTCCATGCTTCGCCCATTCGCGGATACGACGCGACCCATAGGCGCGCAGTTCCACATCGAGTGCCGTCACATGCTGCGTGCCGACGACGCCGATCGAGCGGCCGGTGGAGCCCGACGCGATCCCGTCGGCCTCGATCACGGTGACGGCGACGCCGCGCTCGGCGAGATGGAGCGCGCTCGACAGGCCGAGCGTACCCGCGCCGATGATCATGACGTGCAAGGCAGCCATGCCCTACCATGGCACAGGACGACGGAGGACGGGCCATGGCGGCGGAAGATCGTATCGAGCGAGCCGGGCGGCAGATGTGGTCGGAGCGCGCGCAGCGCCGCGACTATGTGAACCTGACAGGCGATCTGCGTCCGGCCAGCGTCGACGATGCCTATGCCATGCAGGACGTCTTCCACGATATCGCCATTCCGATCCACGGGCCGATCGCGGGCTGGAAGATCGCGACTACCACCAAGGTGATGCAGCAGCTGATGGGGATCGACGGCCCCTGCGGCGCCGCGGTCTTCCAGAAGACCATCCATCACAGCCCGGCGCGCCTGCGCCACGCCGATTTCGTCAGCCTCAAGATCGAGTGCGAGCTGGCGTTCAAGCTTTCCGCCGACCTGCCGGCCAAGGGCACGCCGCACACGGAGGAGAGCGTGCTGGCGGCCGTCGAGTCGATGATGCCGGCCTTCGAGCTCGTCGACGACCGGAACGCCGTCTACAAGGAGACGCAGGCCTTGAGCCTGATCGCCGACAATTGCTGGAACGGCGGCATCGTCTTGGGATCGCCGATCAAGCCGCCGAGCCGCGCCGAGATCGACGCCGCGACCGGTGTCCTGACGATCACCGGCCGCCCGCCGGTCCAGGGCAAAGCCGACGGTCCCCTGCGGGCGCTCGCCTGGGTGGCGAACCTGGTCAACAAGCGCGGCAAGACCATGCGCGCCGGCATGACGGTGATCACCGGCAGCGTCATCGCGACGACGCCGATCGCGCCGGGAGAGTCGGCGGTCTTCAGCGTCGGCGGCATCGGCGACGTGCGGCTAGACACCTATTGAGGGAAGAGCCGTGACCGGGAAGCTGACGATCTACACCCTGGACTGGGTGCCCGAGGGTCCGCGCGGGTTCGTGCGCGACCTGCGCCTGCGCTGGGCCGCCGAAGAAGCTGGCCTCGCTTATGACATGGGCACTGTCCGGTTCGAGGACCGCGAGACCAATCATCTCGAAAGCCAGCCCTTCGGCCAGGTGCCGTTCCTGGTGGATGGCGATATCAGGATGTTCGAAAGCGGCGCGTGCCTGCTGCACCTGGCACGCAAGAGCGAGACACTGATGCCGCGCGACACGGCCGGCGAGGCGGAAACGACGCAGTGGGTTCTTGCCGCGCTCAACTCGATCGAGATGGTGACCGTGCCCTGGTGGTTCCTGAAGATCACCGGCAAGGAGGACAACGGGCTGACCGGCTGGGTGGACAGGCGGCTGGCCCAGCTCGAGTCGGTGCTGAGCCGACGCGAGTGGCTCGCCGCGAACCGCTTCACCGTGGCGGACCTGCTCATGGCAGATGTGCTGCGCGTTTCGCTCCTGCGCGTGCATGGCGACCGCCCTGCGACCGAAGCCTACATCAAGCGTGTCACGGACCGTCCCGCGTTCCGCAAGGCGCATGCGGATCAGATCGCGCATTACGTCGCGGCCGACAAGGAGCGGTCGGGCCGTCAGTAGACGAGCTCGTCGCCGCCCTTGTTGTCGGAGAGGACGATCTCGCCGCGCGCCGCGAGGTCCTTGGCCGTCTGCACCATGACCTGCTGCGCCTCCTCGACGTCCTTGAGGCGGACGGCGCCGAGCGCGGCCATGTCCTCGCGCAGCAGCTTGCCGGCGCGCTCGGACATGTTCGAGAAGAACAGGTCGCGCAATCCTTCCGACGCGCCCTTGAGGGCAAGACCGAGCTTGGCCTTGTCGAGCGTGCGCAGCAGCGTCTGGATGCCGCCCGGATCGAGGCGGTTCAGATCCTCGAAGGTGAACATCATCGCCTTGATCTTCTCGGCCGAGTCCTTGTTGCGCTCTTCCAGAGCGGCGACGAAGCGGGACTCGGTGGCGCGGTCGAGGTTGTTGAAGATCTCGGCCATCATCTCATGCGCATCGCGGCGGGTGGCGCGCGCGAGGTTGCTCATGAACTCGGTGCGCAGCGTGCGCTCGACGTCGGAGAGAACCTCCTTCTGCACCGCCTCCATGCGCAGCATGCGCATGACGACTTCCATGGCGAAGTTCTCGGGCAGCATGGTGAGGACCGATAACGTACAGAATCTTTCGCACTTTCGGGAATGGTGGCTTCTTCTAGAGTGAAGGAGCAAACGATGAGCAGTGAGACTGCGATGGGCCAGGTGATCCAGATCGACGAGGCTCGGATCAGGGATCATCTGGGAGAGATGGTGCGCGGCACGGTCGAGGAGACGCTGAATGCACTCCTTGCGTCTGAGGCCGACCGTCTGTGCGGTGCGGGTCGCTATGAGCGCAGCGAAGCGCGGCAGGACAGGCGAGCCGGCAGCTACGATCGGACGCTGCAGACCAAGGCGGGAGACGTCAATCTCAAGATACCG
>VGEH01000116.1 GCA_016869375.1 Alphaproteobacteria bacterium
GGTTGGACGGGATCCCGCAGGCTGCGCTGCGAGCCGAGCTATTTCGGCTCCACTCCTTCCTACACACAAGGGATAGGGTGGGAGCCGAAGCGAAGCGGAGGTCTTACGCCGCGATCATCTCGTTGATCGCGCGCGCCGCCGCTTCCAGCACGCGATCGTCGGAACCCGGCTTATGTAGGGCGATCGCGGTCTGGTAAGTGCGCATCGGGAATTCCTCGGCCGGGGGCAGGTAGCCCAGCGAGCCGTTGGCGATGTTGAGCACGGCGATCTTCGCCTTGGGGAAACGCGCGCGAAGACGGATCTGGAAGTCCGTGTGCATCTCGCCCGGCATCGCCATGACGAAAGCGTCGCCGAGCTGCCAGATGAGGAAGGAGACATCCATCTCGCGCTCGTCGCCGACCGCGCGGCGGCGCAGCAGCGCGCGATTGAGCCGCTCCGTCGCAGCTCGATCGGTGGATGCGGCGACCTGCTTCTCCAGATCGGCACGTGTCGGCATGTCGGCGACTTCGAGGCGCACGGTGACACGCTTCGCGCCCATCCTCGGATTCACCGGGGCAGGCCGCTCGCGCCAGATCGCCAGCGGCGTCGCCGATTGCTCGGCGCCGGCGAAGACCATCGCCATGCCGGGCTGCAGCATCGAAGTAAGGCCGGCGAGCGTGGCGAAGCCCAGCTCGCGACCGTTCTTGTCGGCGATGCGCGGATCGGATTCGTAAGCGCGACGCGGCGCCATGTCGCCGGAGGCGCCGTGCAGGAACAGCAGCGGCGCGCCGCCGGTCTCTTTCTCCACCGTCTCGCGCAGCGCCCCGATGTAGTCGGGCGAGACCTGGGTGTTGCCGCCGCCGAGCGAGATCGGATGGCAGGCATAGTTAGCCAGCGTCAGCAGCACGCGACCTTCGGCATCGGCGACGCGGCCGATCAGCAGCGTGTCGTCCGCCTGCGCATAGGGGTTGAGCCCGCACAGGCTCGTCCCGTCCTCGGGAGAGGGAAAGTTGCGGTTGAAGGCGAGCTGGCAGCGCCCCGTGGTCCAGGTGAGCGTCGCCGGCCTAAGCTTACCGCGCGCTTCGTCGACGAGCCGGATGCAGGTCTCGATGAGGCGGGCGCGATGGCCTGCGACCAGATGTCCGCCGGGCTTGTCCGCGAGATCGGGATCGACCATCGGCGCCGAATGCGAATGCGTCGGCTGGATGATCAGCCGGTCCTCGTCCAGGCCGGCGGCCTTCAGCACGGCAAGGCGAACGCCCTCCTCGTCCTCCTTCGAGCGCCACCAGCTGAGGTCGATGCTGATCAGCGCCATCTCGTTATTGCCGGCGTTGTCGGCGAAGACCGCGCATGTCGCCAGCATCGGCCGGTGTACGCCGCTCGGCTGGTCATGCTTAGCGCTGCCCCAGAGGCGGAAATAGATGCCGTCGGGCGGGGTGATGTCGCCGCAGGCGACGCCGACCTGCCCTCCGAACTCGCAGGAGGGAATGACATGGACGGCGTTTCGCGAAATGGGGGCGTCACCCGGCATGGGTCGGCTCTCGGCTGAGGTCGGACGCCGGCAGCTTAGTGCGGGGCCGCCTCGCGACGAAGCGCCATCGTCGGCGCCCGGTGCTCCGGAAGATCAGCGACCTCGCGGATCAGCTTGGCCAGGATCGCGCCCTTGAACTCGGCGAAGGTCTCGATGCCGATGACGAAGGCACCCGGGCCGCCGATCACCTCGTCCTGGTAATGGACGTCGAGAATGCCGTCATCGGTCAGGATCGCGAGCCCGTTGATGATGATCCCTTTCAGCAGCGCCTGGTCGCGAGCATAGCTGGCCGGGCGGCCGGCATTGTTGTGGCCGTCGCCGGAGACGTCGATGACGCGGCGATCGCTTGCATAGGTCAGGCGGTCGAGCAGGCGCACGCTGGCGTCGATCGCGCCCGAGATCGAGGTGCTGGTGCCGCCGAAGATCTGGCGCGGCGCCGACTGCAGGCGGTCGGCGAAGGCGCGCGCGGTCTCGCGGCTGTCGATCAGCAGCCACGGAATCACCTGGGCCTGAGCCGAGGCGCCGGCCCATTCGAGCATGGTGACGGCGATGCGCTTCTCGCGCCCGCCCATGATCGCCGCGATCAGGCGCGGATCGCGGAAGGCATCCGCATAGGCGTCTCGCTGCAACCGGAATTCGGCGGCGTCGATCGAGCTGGAGACGTCGACGGCAAGGACGAGGGCGAGATCGATCTTCTCTTCCGCGCGCGCCGAGGCGCCGGCAAGGCAGGCGAGAAGAAGAAGGACGAGGCGCAACGCCTATCCGCTCGCCGCCGGCGCCGGCGGGATCGCTGGCACCGGCTCGGACGGCGCGGCCTGCTGCTGCAGCAGGAGCGGTAGGCGCTCGATGCGCTGGATGCGCGGCGGTGCCTTCCAGTCGAGCGAGTCGAAGGCGCCGCAATGGCCGCAGCGCGGCGTCCATCCGGTCGACTGCGTGCCGCAGGTGCCACAGACCCAAATAGGATCCGCCTCGGCCGAGGCCTGGCGTTCAAGCCACGCGCGGGCGGCCTCAACATCGCCGCGTTCCTCGCGCTCCACCCGAGCCATCAACCTGACCACGCGCGGCGTCGGTTGCCCGGAAAGATCCTGCAGAAGGCGTCGCGCCTCGCCCCAGAGCTGCGCGTCGAGCGACGCCTCGGCCAGTGCGAGCCGGCTTTCACGATGATCGGCATGGGTCTGCGTCAGCCGCTGCAGCCAGCGCAACCTGTCGAGCGCGTTCGCGTCCGCCTTCAGCGCGACCCAGGCGCGCGCGATGTCTGGATGCGGCGCGGCGCCCCATGCACGCTCCAGCGCCTTGATCGCCTTCCGCTGCGCGCCCGCGGTCGCATGGTTATGCGCGAGCGCGACGGCCGCCGGCGCGAACCCAGGCGCAAGCTCGGTCGCCTCGGTCAACAGATGCTTGGCCTCGCCCGAATCCGAGGTCTCCTCCGCCAGCGCCGTCAGCATCGCCGTGCGCGCGCGCCGTGCTGTCTCCTTAGTCATGGCACCACGACCGGCCGCATCGGCGAGCGTGACCATCGCTGCGCGCCATTTCGACGCTTCGGCCTGCAATACAAAGGTCTGCTTGAGCAGCCACGGAACGCCGGGCTTGAGCTCCAGCGCCCGCTCGGCGAACGCCAACGCACGCTCGCGATCGCCGTCGCGCAACGCCTTGGTAAGCAACCCGCGTAGCCCGATGAACTCGGTCGCCGGATCTTCGCGCATCGCCTGGAACTGACGTTCCGCCTCGGCCTCGTCGCCGCCGAGCTGGGCGGCCTGCGCCGAGAGGAGCCGCGTCAGCGGCGGTTCGTTGAGCAGGCCGCTCGCCTTCCTAGCCAGGCGCTTCGCCTCGGCGACGTCGCCGGCCGCGACGGCGGCGAGGCCGCGGCCCAGCGCTTCGTAGCCTTCCTCGCGGCGCCGCTCACGTCGGGCGTCGACGAAGGCACCCGGGGCGCGCTTGAGCCAGAGCCAGAGCCCGCGCAGCACCGCCAATACCCAGGCGAGCGCCAGTACCAGGAGCGCCAGCACGGCGGCCGAGGTCTCGATGCGCCAGCCGAACCAGTCGATGCGCACCTCACCCGGCTGCTCGGCGAGCCAGACGGCGACGGCCACGATGACGACGAGCTGGACGAGATAGAGAAGCGCGCGCCGCATGATCGGGAGCCTAGCCAGCCCGCGCCGCGCCAGCCGCGAGCGCCTGGCTGATGCGGTCGAGCGCGCGCTCCGCCTCGAAGCGCGCCAAGGCATCGGCTCGCCATGGCGCGATCGCCTGCGCCGCGCCTTCCGGCAATCGTTCTGTCGCGACCAGCGCGCGACCGAGATCGCCGTTCTTGAGCGCGAGCTCGGCCTGGGCGAGCCGCCCGTCGAGATCCTCACCCGGCGTCATGCGCCGGACCTGAACCAGGCCGCGCGCCTTCGCCATCATCTGGCTCCAGGCATCGTCGCCGCGATCGGCGTTGCGCGCCGCAGCGGCGGCGACTGCCGGAAAGCGTTCGAGCAGGGCCGCACGCGAGGGAATGCCCGTCTCGGCACGAGCCTGAAGCGTGCGGATCTCGGCCTCGATGCCGGGTGTCCTCGACAGTAGCGCGAGCTCCGCCTTGTAGGGACGGCCGGAGGACAGCGCTTCGCCGAGCCGGAGCGTGGTGACAGCAGCGGTGTCGACCTGCCGATCAGCCCTGGCGACGCGCTCGACCTCGGTCAGACGCTTCTCGGCCTCGGCGATGCTCGCGGCGCGGCGCGCGACGTCAGCAAGCGTGCGTTCGAGGCCGGTCAGCCGCTGCTCGAGCGGAGCGAGATCGACGGGCGAACGCTCGAGGTCGGTGATGCGCTTCTCCAGCGGTACGAGGTCGACGGGCGAGCGCTCGAGATCGGTGACGCGTTTCTCCAGCGGAGCGAGATCGACGGGAGGCCGGGTAAGCGCCGCCTCGCCCGGGCGGGCGACTGCTGCGGTCGCGGCGTCCGCCTTGGCGTCGGCCTCGCGCGCCTGTCCGGCAATACCATCGAGCCGCTGGCCGAGAGTCGCCAGCGACGACTCGATCGCCTCGATGCGCTGCGTCAGCGGGGAGAGGTCGACGGTCTGCGCCACTGGAGCGTTTGCCGGCGCGGAGGAGGTGACGGGCACGGTGCGCGGCTTCATCGCCAGGGCGCCGGCGATCACCGCGACGACCAGCGCTGCGACGGCGACGAACAGCGGCGCCCGGCTCTGTGGTGGAACCGGCGTCGGCGGCACGGGTCGACTCTCGGTCGTCGGCGGTTTCGGCGCCATCAGCCCATCCACGGTTTTCAGCAGCGCCGCCTGTGTCGGCTCGGCGGCGACGGCGACCTGCCGGAACTTGAGCCTGGCAGCCTTGGCGACCGCGTCGCTCAGGGCGACCAGCGTCATCATCTGCACGGCGTCGGCAAGCCCGGCGCGCTCGACCACGCTAGCAAAGCCGGCGGCGGTGCGGGGAGAGAAAACCAGGACCCAGTCGATCTGGCCGGCGGCGATCTCGGCGCGCGCGCGGTCGCTCAGCTTTTCCGCCGGTTCGGAATCGTAGAGGGGTACGCGATCGACCACGAAGCCCACGGCGGTCAAACGTCCGGCGAGATCTCCGGCGACGGTGCTGCCGGCGGCGTGCAGCAGCTTGCCGCGCGTCGGATCGAGCCGGCGGCGCACGAGCTTCTCCAGATCCTCTACATCGCCCTTCGCGCTCTCGACCTTGGCGAAGCCGAGCTTGGCCAACGTCTCTGCGGTGGTATCACCGACGGCGAAGGCCGGCAGATCGCGAGTCTTCGATGAGGAAGCGAAGGCGCGCGCGCCGTTCGCGGAAGTGAAGAGCAGCGCCTGCACACCATTGGTGTCGACGGAAATGCCGTCTTTCGGCCTGATAGTCAGAAGCGGCTCGGCGAGCACGGAGATGCCGCGCGCCTCGAGCGCCTTGGTGATCTCCGCCGCATCTTCCGCCGGGCGGGTGACGAGAGCGCGGGTCATGGCTTGAGCGCCTCCCCTAGGTCGCGGCCGAGCGTCTCGGCATCCGATGCCGCGCCGTGACGCTCGGCGCGGTCGACACGCGTGCCATCAACGCTGGCAACGAGGCCGCGGATGCGCAGGCTCGCCCCTTCGATCTCGGCGAGGCCGGCGATCGGCGTGCGGCAGGAGCCGTCGAGCACCGCCAGCATGGAGCGCTCGGCCGTCACGCGCAGCCGGCTCGGCTCGTCGTCGACGGCGGCGAGCCGTTCGAGTGTCCGCGCATCGCCGGCACGGCAGGCGATCGCGATCGCGCCCTGTGCGACCGAAGGCAGCATCTCCTCCACGCTCAGGGGCGATCCCTGGTCGAGCAGCCCCATGCGCTTCAATCCGGCGACGGCGAGGATCGTCGCCTTGGCCTCGCCGGCGGCGATCTTGCGAAGGCGCGTGTCGACATTGCCGCGCAGCGGAACGATCGCGAGGTCGGGACGCAACGCCTTCACCTGCGCGGCGCGGCGGAGCGAGGCGGTTCCCATCGTCGCGCCCTGCGCCAGGTCCGCGATGCGCGCAGCGCCGATCAGCGCGTCGCGCGGGTCCTCGCGCGGCAGCACCGCGCCGATGACGATACCGTCCGGCAGCGCCGTCGGCAGATCCTTCATCGAGTGAACGGCGATGTCGACACGCCCGGCGAGCAGCGCCTCGTCGATCTCCTTGGTGAAGAGTCCTTTGCCGCCGATCTCCGACAAGAGCCGGTTCTGCACCGAATCGCCGGTGGTGACGATCGGCACGATCTCGACCGCATCCGGCGCCGCGAGGTCGGGATGGGCGCGGCCGAGCCGGTCGGCGGTCTCGCGCGCCTGGATCAGGGCCAGCTTGCTGCCGCGGGTGCCGAGGCGGAGGAGAGAAGGCATGGACTAGACCTAACGCCCGCGCGGGACCGCGCCAAGCGCGCGCTTCGCCGCGTCTACAAAATGTATCAATCGAGACTACATTAGAAGGAATCCTCGGAGTTTCCTTAAGATGTCCCGCCTGCCGACCCTGTTCGTCTCCCATGGCTCGCCGATGACCCTGATCGACCCCGGCCGGCCCGGCGCGGCGATCGCGGCCTTGGGACAGCGAATCGAGAAGCCGAAGGCGATCCTGATCGCCTCGGCCCATTGGCTGACCAACATCCCGGGCGTCAGCACGGCGAAGCAGCCCGAGACGATCCACGATTTCTACGGCTTCCCCGATGAGCTCTACCGCCTGACCTATCCGGCCCCCGGCGCGCCGGACCTCGCCGAGCGAGCGGTCGGGCTGATGAAGGCGGCCGGCATCCCTGCCGCCGGCGCCGAATACGGCCTCGACCATGGCGCCTGGTCGCCCCTCAAGCTGATGTTCCCGGAAGCCGACATTCCGACCGCCCAACTCTCGATCCAGCCGGAGCAGGACCCCGCGCATCACTTCCGTGTCGGCCTGGCCCTCGCCCCGCTGCGCGACGAAGGCGTGCTGATCGTGGGATCCGGCCAGTTCACGCACAATCTCCGCGACATCGACCGCCGCGCCGGCGAAGGCCAGATCGCCGGCTGGGCAAAGACCTTCGTCGACTGGATCAATGCCCGCGTCGCCGAGCGCGATTTCGAGGCCCTGCTCGACTACCGCCGCCAGGCGCCTAACGCGCAACGCGCGCATCCGACCGATGAGCATTTCCTGCCGCTGTTCGTGGCGCTCGGCGCCGGCGCCGAGACGGCGACGATCGAGCATCTCGATTTCGGCGTCACCGGCGGCACGCTCGCCTGGGATTCCTATCTGCTGCACTGATTTCGCCGGCAGCCGCCTTGCGGTGGCTGTCATTCGACGAGGCGCCTAGGGTCGCGCCATGCAGTACGATCTGATGATCGTCGATGGCCATGTCATCGACCCCGCCCAGAACCTGAACGGCCCGGCCGATGTCGCCTTCACCGGCGGCAAGGTCAGCGCCATCGGTATCGGCCTCGACCGAAAATCGGCGAAGGCGGTGCGCTCGGCTGCGGGCCTCACCGTCATTCCCGGCATCATCGACCTGCACACGCATGTCTATTGGGGCGGCACCGGCTGCGGCATCGATCCCGACAAGCTGGGCCGCGACAGCGGCACCACCACCAGCATCGATGCCGGCACCGCGGGCGCCGGCAATTTCCTGGGATTCCGCAAGCATGTGATCGAGCGGTCCGAGGTCCGCATCCTCGCCTATCTCAACATCTCCTATCCCGGCATCTTCGGCCTCGGCCCCGTAACCGCCTATGGCGAGGCGCAGATCCCCGAGCTGATGAACATCGAGGAGTGCGTGCGCGTGGCGCGCGAGCACCCCGACCTGATCATCGGGGTCAAGGTCCGCATCGGCTACAACACCTCGGGCTCGCTCGGCATCGGCGCCCTCGACCTCGCACGCGAGGCGGCGGAGCTGCTGGGCCTTCCGATGATGGCGCATGTCGGGCCGCCGCCGCCGCGCTTCGTCGACATCCTCGAACGGCTGCGCCCCGGCGACGTGCTGACCCATTGCTGCCGCCCGACGCTTAGCCATGCGCTGGACACCAAGGGCCGCGTGCTGCCGGTCGCCGATGCGGCGCGCAAGATGGGCGTCATCTTCGATGTCGGCCACGGCGCCGGCGCCTTCAGCTTCGAGACCGCGGCGGCGATGCTGAAGGCGGGCTTCCCGCCGGACGTGATCTCCTCCGACGTGCATATCCGCTCGATCGACGGCCCCGCCTACTCAGCGCTGCACACCATGTCGAAGATGCTGTGTCTCGGCATGCCGCTGCCCGACGTGATTCGCGCCGTGACCGAAGCGCCCGCCAAGGCCGTGCGCCGGCCGGAGCTCGGCAACCTCAAGCCCGGCGCACCGGGCGACGCGGTGCTGCTCGAGATCCAGAACGGCCGCTTCGACTATCTCGATACGGTCGGCATGACGCTGGCCGGCAAGCAGCGCCTGGCGCTGCGCGGCACCGTGCTCGGCGGCAGATGGTGGAACGACGGCGAGGCTAGGTGAGCTTTTTTACTAAGTCAGTCGCGTAAGGGCGGAAGCCGAAGCGGTCATAGGCGCGCTCGGCAACCGCATTGCCGTAGAGCACGCCGAGCAGCATGTGGCCGAAGCCCTTCTCGCGCGTCAGCCGCTCGGCCTCGAGCAGCAGCGCGCGGCCGACGCCCTTGCCGCGATGCGCCTCGCGCACGAACAGCTCGCTGACATAGCCGAAGTCCTTCACCTCGTCGCGGACGCAGGCGCCGTGGCGCTCCCAGGTCAGGTAAAGATGGCCGACCGGCTTGCCGTCGATCTCGGCGATGAGCCGGTGCCCGCCGCTCGTCGCAACCTTTTTGTCGGCATAGATCAGAGAATCCTCGCCGCCCACCCGGTCGAGTCGGCGGTTGCCGACGAAGGTCTCCTCATAGACGTTGAGGCCCTGGAACATCTCCACCAGGACATCGCGGTCGCCGTCGCGGACGGGGCGGATCTTGAGGCCGGGCACGGACATGGCGCGCTTCAATAGAGCCCCGCACCGTCCGGCGCAACTCCGGGTTAACCGTGACCCGCATCACACTGTCTTAAGCATTTCCGGTGCAGTATGCTTTCGCCATGACCGGGATCTACAGCAACGCCCTCTCCGGAGCCTTCGCCGCCGCCAGGCGCGAAGAGGTCGTGGCGTCCAACGTCGCCAATCTCCGCAGCCGCGGCGCGCCGCGGGATTCGGATGCGCCGACGGCGCCGGACGGAACGCCCCTGTTCCGCCCCGGCCAGGTGGTCGAGACCAGCAATGCCGGCGGCGGCGTCCGCGCCACCGTGGTCGCGGTCGACCCGACCTCGATCCAGCAATTCGAGCCCGACGCCGCCGACGCCAATGCCGAGGGCGTCGTCGACCGGCCGAATGTCGATCTCGGCCAGCAGCAGACGAACCAGATCGTCGCCCAGCGCTCCTACGAGGCGAACCTCAAGGTCATCCAGACCGCCCAGGAGCTCGACAAGGCACTGCTCGACATCAAGAGCTGAGCCGCGATGCTCCGTCGTTAGGCGGTCCGGGTTGACCGGGGTTTTCCCTCCTCCGACACTTCCCCGTTCGCTTGCGAGGGGGAAGGCATGCGCGATCGTGAAGGCAATCTGACGATCAAGATCGATCCGAAATGGATCGATCTCGCCCAGGAGTTTCGCAACAAACCCTTCGGCGGGCACACGCCGGCGCTGCAGGAGCTGCTGGCGCTGATGCGGACGGCGCCGATCGAGGGCCGCTACTTCCTCTGGCTCTCCAAGCCGCATACCGAATGGACGCTGGCGAAGATGTCGGACACGCGGCCGCTGAAGCCGATCCAGGTCGGGCCGACCTTCACCTCGCTCGAGGAAGCCGAGTGGCATGTCTTCAAGCTGCGCTGGGAGCAGATGACCGGCCAGAAGCTGCCGATCAATTAGGAGCCTATCTGAGTGATAGCCATAGCCTCAGCCGCCTTTGAAAGGGCTTGGACTAGGAGAGCGGCGCGACGTGATGCTGGCGCATCACGAGCGGCGTTCGACAACGTCCAAGCCCTTTCAAAGGTGGCCCTCCGGGTTGCGACGCGCGGGGCGATGGCTTTGTCGCGGGCGCTAGGCGATGCGTCCAGCATCGCCGTCGCGCCCGCTTCGCGCCCTCACCGCCGCGCCTCGCAACTGAGGCTGTGGCTATCACTCAGATAGACTCCTAAGAGGCAGAGAATGGTCTCGGTCATGGGATATGCCGACCGCCGCAGCGTGCGGGTCGGCGAACGCATCCAGTTCAAGGTCAGCGTCGACGGATCGCCGAGCTACAAGGCGACGATCGTCCGCCTGATCAGCCCGCAGAGCTTTCCTCAGCCGCATGCGCCGGACTTCAAGTTCGAGACGATGGCCTGTCCGGTGAACGGCGAGCACAAGGGCCAGCATCACGAGATCCCCGCCGGCAGCTATGCCGAGATCCCGGCACATCCGAAGCTCTCGCGGCTCACCAGCTGCACCCTCGTTGCCTCGATCTGGCCGACGCTGCCCGGATCGGGCGAGCAGGCGATCCTGGGAACCGTCGACGGCTCGGGCGGGCTCGGCCTCCATCTCGACAAGGAAGGACGGCTGGCGCTCGTCGTCGGCGGCCAGCATTTCGTGCTGCCGCGCAAGCTCAGGCCGCGCCGCTGGAGCTTCGTCGCCGCGTCGCTGGACGCCGAGGCCGGCGTCGCCATCCTCTATGCGCGCGAGGCTGAGCTTTACCAGTTCGATACGCTCGGCGCCGCAAGCAAGCGCTTCACCAGGGTACCGACGCCGGCGCCCTCGGAGCGGCCGTTCCGCATCGCCGCCGCGCATGACGGACCGAAGGCGATCCGCCACTTCAACGGCAAGATCGAGCGCCCGCGCGTGCTCGGCCGCGCGCTGTCGCTGAACGATCTCGACCGCCTGGCGCCGGCCGGCCCCACCGGCCCGGCGCATGTCGACGCCATCGCCGACTGGGATTTCTCGCGCGACATCTCCTCCGAGATCGTCAGCGACGTCTCGCATAACGGCCTCTGGGGCCGCACGATCAACCTGCCGACGCGCGCCGTCGCCAGCTCGAACTGGAATGCCGAGCGTCACGACTGGCGCGCGGTGCCGGAGCAGTACGGCGCCATCCATTTTCACGACGACGACATCTACGACGCGCTGTGGCCGACCGCCTTCGAGGTGACAATCCCCGATGGCTGGAAGAGCACGACCTACGCGCTCCGCCTCGAAGCCGGAGACTCGGAGTTCTGGGTACCGTTCTTCGTGCGCCCCAAGCAAGGCGAGGCCAAGGCGCGCTGCGCCTTCCTGGTGCCGACCTGCACCTATGCCGCCTATTCGAACTTCCGCTCCCGCGTCGAAGGGCGCTGGAGCGAGCTCTATCACGGCCGCGTCACCGTGCTCGACCGCACCGACTTCCTCATGGAGGAATATCCGGATCTTGGATCCTCCACCTACGACCCGCATCGCGACGGCAGCCTGACGCTCTATTCCTCGATGATGCGGCCGGTGACGAATTTCCGCCCCACCGGGCGCGTCTACAAATTCTGCCAGGACATGTTCTTCATCGCCTGGCTCGAGCACCAGAAGATCGACTACGAGATCGTCACCGACGACGACCTGCACTACGAGGGCGTCGCCGCGATCTCGGACTACGCCTGCATCTTCACCGGCTCTCATCCCGAGTACTACTCGACCGAGATGCTGGATGCGGTGGAGAGCTTCCTCCGCCGCGGCGGCCGCTTCATGTATCTCGGCGGCAACGGCTTCTACTGGCGGACGGCCTATCACGCGACCTTGCCCGGCGTCGTCGAAGTGCGCCGCGCCGGCCAGGGCTTCCTCGCGTCCGACGTCGAGCGCGAGAGCAACATGAGCTTCACCGGCGAGATCGCCGGCACCTGGCATCGCGTCGGCCGTCCGCCGCAGCTCATCTGCGGCGTCGGCATGGTGACGCAGGGCTTCGATGCCTGCACCGGCTACAAGCGCACCAAGGAGAGCCACGATCCGCGCGCCGCCTTCATCTTCAAGGATGTGAAAGAGGAGATCGTCGGCGATTTCGGCGTGCTGATGGGCGGTGCCGCCGGCTACGAGATCGACCGGCATGACGTGTCGCTCGGATCGCCGCGCCACTCGCTGCGGCTCGCCTCGTCCTGGAACCACACCAACGTCTACGACATCTCGGTGCCGAGCTTCACCGACCTGGTGCCGAAGCCGAACGAGGATGCGCCCGATCCGGTGCGCGCCGACATCGTCTTCTTCGAGACGCCGGGCGGCGGCGCCGTCTTCTCGGTCGGCTCGATCGCCTGGTCGGGCTCGCTCTCCTGGAACAACTACGACAACAACATCGAACGGATCACCCGCAATGTGCTGATGCGATTCATCGACCCGAAGCCCTTCCAGATGCCGGTGAGCGCATGAGCGAGCTCACCGCCGGCGTCACCGTCTCCGCCGATCCCTCGGCCGGCTTCGGCATCGCCGGGAAAGTCGCGCTGGTTACCGGTGCTGCTTCCGGCATCGGCCGCGCCACCGCCGAGCTGCTGGCACGCCTGGGCGCCAAGGTCACCGCCGTCGACATCAACGGCAGCGGCATGGCCGGCATCGATCTCGGCGACAGTGGCGTCACCGACGTCGCCGACCTCTCGGTGCCCAGAGCCTGCGACCAGGTCGTTGCCTCCCTGCTCGCGCGCGAGCGCCGGCTCGACATCCTGGTGAACTGCGCCGCGATCCTAAGGCGCGTGCCGATCGCCCAGGTCGACGCCGCGCTCTGGGAAAAGATGATGGACACGAACCTGCTCAGCCAGTTCGCCATGTGCCGCGCCGCGGCACGGCCGATGCGCAAACAGAACTCGGGCCGCATCGTCGTGATCAGCTCGACCGCCGCCTTCAACGGCGGCGCCAACGCCTCCTCGGTCTATGCGATCGGCAAGGGCGGCAGCCTGGCGCTGGCGAAGTCCTTCGCCCGCCAGCTCGCCGCGTACAACGTCACCGTCAACGTGATCTGTCCCGGCGGCATCGACACGCCGATGGGCCGCTTCGGCTTCACCGACGAGAGCTGGGCTGCGCATTACGCGAACAACGTGCCGCTCAAGCGTGCCGGGCAGCCGGAAGAGGTCGCCAAGTCCATCCTGTTCCTGGTCTCCGACTGGGGCAGCTACGTCACCGGGCACACCCTCGATGTCGAGGGTGGGTTGATGCTGCGATGAACCCCGAACTGAAGATCCTCGGCGTCGAGGGCCGCGTCGCCATCGTCACCGGCGCTGCCTCCGGCATCGGCAAATCCGCCGCCGAGATCCTCGCCGCCGCCGGCGCTCGCGTGACCGCCGTCGACGTCAACACGGACGGCGTGAAGGCGGCCGTCGCCGGCTATGCCGGCTCGGGCCACACCGCCGAGACGATCGACCTGGCCGATCTCGCCGCCTGCGATGCGCTGATCCAGCGCACGGCCAAGCGCGAAGGCAAGCTCGACATCCTGCTCAACGTCGCTGCCGTCCTCCGGCGCATCGACGTCGAGGAGGTCGACGAGGCCGAATGGGACCGGCTGATGAACGTGAACCTGAGGAGCCAGTATTTCCTCTGCCGCGCCGCGGGCGAAGCGATGAAGCCGGGCAAATGGGGGCGCATCGTCAATGTCTCGAGCGGCGCCGGACTCGTCGGCGGCTTCGTCGGCGCCACGGCCTATGCGATCACCAAGGCCGGCATCATGACGATGACCAAATCCTTCGCCAAGGATCTGGGCCCGCACGGCATCACCGTGAACACGCTCTCGCCGGGCTCGATCGACACGCCGATGCAGCGCACCGGCATGACCAAGGAAACGCTGGAGGCCGCGCGCTCGCGCATCCCCTTGGGCCGCATGGGCCTCGCCGCCGAATGCGCGCGCGCCGCGGTGTTCCTCGCCAGCGACCTCTCCAGCTACGTCACCGGCCACATCCTCGCGGCCGATGGCGGCTTCCTGATGCGGTAGAGAAGAGAACGCCCCTTCCCGACCGGGGAAGGGGCGCGAAGTCTTTCTGGAGGGGACTTCTATCGCTTCTTGTTGGTGCGCTTGCCGAGGCCCATGGCCTTGGCGTGGCGGGAGCGCTGGGTCGCGTAGCTCGGCGCCACCATCGGATAGGTCGGCGAGAGGTTCCAGGTGTCGCGATACTGCTGCGGCGTCATCTGGTGCACGGCGCGGAGATGGCGCTTCAGCGTCTTCAGCACGATGCCGCAGCCGAGGCAAACGAGGTGATCGGCACCGATCGAGCGCTTGACCGGAACCGCCGGCGCCGAGGTGCCGACGATCACGGCGGTGGAGGAATCGAGCGCGGCGAGCGAGGCGTGGATCGACTGGATCACGCGCGGCAGATCCGCCGCGGCAGTCGGATGGCCGGCGATATAGGAGGCGGCGATCCCGGCGGTGAGCTCGCGGAGCGTCCGGTGCTTCCGATCGTCAGTCATTTCGCTGAGGCCTTTCCCGCCCCGCGGTCGACGAAGGCGATGACGTTTCCTGGGACATAGGCGGTGAGGTGGCGGACGGGACGCTCGACGATCTCGCCGCCGACGACGCAGACCTGGCAGGCGAGAAGCAGCGGCGTGCCGCTCGGCAGCGGCCGCATCGGCAGGCCGAGACGGTGAACGGTGGTCGGCGAGCCGCCGGGATCGGCGGTGAGGAACTGGCCGACCGTGGCGATCGGCTGCTCGCGATCGATTACCTGCCAACAGACCGAGATCAGCTCCTCGGCATAGGTCTGATTGTCGAAGACATCCCGCACATAACGTCCGGTCAGGTCGGCGCCGAGATTGTTGGCGATGCCGATACCGATCAGCCGATAGCGCAGGTCGCGCCGGCCGCAGCGCTCGACGCCTTCGAGCAGCGCGATCTGCGGGAAGATACCGGGCTGGAGGATGAGCGCGTCGAGGTTCTCGCGGAGCGGCAGCTGCCCCTTGGAGCAGAGCCCACGCCACAACCGCAGGACGTCGGCGAGCATAGGGTGCCCCAGCACCGCGCTGGCATCATCGACATCGTGTTCCGCGCCGATCCGACTCCAGCCGGCCCGAGAAATGGTTGGAATATGAGCGTTCATAACTCCCCCGAGCGGGCATCATGAACGCGACCGGTAAAAATTTAAATAATCTTTTGTAAATGGTAATTCCTAACGGAATCGGACCAGCCTTAGGCTGGTCAGAGAATGAGACGATGTCCTGATTGCGGTCATGTTCGAGCGTGGCGACTGGGCGATGGACGGCTGAAGTGCCGTCGTTGCGGTCATCG
>VGEH01000117.1 GCA_016869375.1 Alphaproteobacteria bacterium
CGTGTCGTAGACCGACGCCATGTGCATGGCGGTGATCGTCGCCGTCGTCTGGTAGCCGTCGAGCACGCGGAGATCCGCGTGCGGTACCACCTTCAATACTTTCTGCGCGTGTGCCGGCGCGCTGAGCGTGGTTGCCGCGAGCAGTCCGAGGGCTGCCGCAATCGAGGTTTTGATCATGCTTGCCTCCCGTGTTGTCCCGTCTCCGGGAGGCAAACTCTATCACGCGTTTTCCAACGTGAAACTTCCGTTTCGGCTACGGCTTGGACGTACGGTCCATCGCCGCCTTGGTCCGTCGCGTCGGCGGGGCCGTCAAGGGGTCTTCCGGCCAGGGATGCTTCGGATAGCGCCCGCGCAGTTCGGAGCGTACGGCAGCGTAGCCGCTCCTCCAGAAATTGCCGAGATCCTGCGTCACCTGGAGCGGCCGACCGGCCGGCGAAAGCAGATGAATGACCACCGGGACACGGCCACCACCGACTTTTGGTGTATCGACCTGCCCGAACATCTCCTGCAGCTTGACTGCGAGTACGGGCGGATCCGTGTCGTAGTCGAGCCCGATCCACGATCCCGACGGCACGTCGATATGGGTTGGCGCCAGCTCATCCAGCTTCTTGCGCTGCTGCCAGTCGAGCCGCGCCAAGAGCGCTCCGGCAAGATCGATCCGCTGCAAATGCGCGCGGCGCGAAGCACCGCCGAGATACGGCGCAAGCCAAGCTTCGAGATCCGCCAAGAGCGCGGCGTCAGAAAAGTCCGGCCAGGCAGGGTCGAGGCGATGAAGGAAACGATTCCGCGCCTGGAAGCTGCGGAGCGCCGGTGTCCATGGCAGCGCGTCCAGCCCCATCGCCCGAACACCGGCCAGCATCGCCACCGCGCGTGTCTCGGCGCTCAGGGTTTCGATCCGCGTCTCCTCCAGCACGAGCGCGCCGAGACGCTCCCGTCGCGAGGCGGTGACGGTTTCCGTGCGCTCGTCCCAGCCGACCTCCTCCACCGTCTCGATGCGCTCGTCGAACAGGGTGTCGATCTCGCCACGCGTCAGAGGCGCGGCGAGGTAGACGCGCGCGTCGCGACCGGAATCGTCGAGATCTGCGATGGCGAGGAACTCCTCGCGCGCCAACGGATCCTCGGGAGCGAGCACGGCGCCGCGGCCATTCGCCAGCCGATACTGGCCTTGCCCGCCACGGCGCTGTGCGACGCGTCCCGGATAGGCCATCGCCACGAGCGCGCCCACGGAAAGATTGCCGCCATCGCGCGGCAGACGGAGACGTCGGCGCCAATCGGACGCTGCCTGCCGCGCTTCGGCAACACGGCCTCGATGCGCCATCGGATCGGAGGCACCATTCAGCGCGTCGAGCCGCCGGCGAAGATCCGGATCGCGCGCCGCCGCGGTCAACACGTCGCGCTCGGAGAGGAGGGCCGCTACCGCGCAGGCGCGATCGCCGCTTCCCTGCTCCGCCCCGGCCAGCACCATATGCGCAAGACGCGGATGCAGAGGCAGTTCCGCCATCCGGCGTCCATGCGCGGTGACGCGGCCATCCGCGTCGAGCGCAGCGAGATCCGTCAGCAGCGAGCGAGCCTGCGTCATCGCCGCGGCCGGCGGCGCATCGAGCCAGGCGAGCGAAGCCGGATCGGTTGTACCCCAGACCGCAAGGTCGAGCACGAGCGGGGCCAGGTCGGCGACCAGAATCTCCGCCGGCAGTGCCGGTGCCATGGCGCGCTCTGCCGCCTCGCTCCACAGTCGATAGCAGATTCCGGGCTCGATGCGGCCGGCGCGGCCGCGGCGCTGATCGGCCGAGGCACGGCTGGTGCGTACCGTCTCGAGTCGGTTCATGCCGGTGCGCGGGTCGAAACGCGAGACGCGCGCCAGCCCCGCATCGACGACGATGCGCACGCCCTCGATGGTCAGGCTGGTCTCGGCGATCGACGTCGCCAGCACGATCTTTCGTTGCCCCGCCGCCGCCGGACGTATCGCCTCGTCTTGCTCGCGCGCCGGCAGCGCGCCGTAGAGCGGATGCACCGTCGTCGCGCCTCCGAGATCGCCGAGGCGATCGGCGACCCGGCGGATTTCGCGTTCGCCGGGCAGGAAGACGAGAAGGCTGCCGCTCTCCTCCGCGAGGGCGCGACGGATTGCCGAGACGGTTGCGGCCTCGATCTCGTTCAGCGCGACTTCGCCGAGATGCCTTGTCTCGACCGGATAGGCGCGGCCCCGGCTCTCGATCACCCGTGCCGAGCCCAGCAGACGTGCGACCGCGGCGCCGTCGATCGTCGCCGACATCACCAGGAGCCGCAGCTCCGGCCGCAAGGCACCCTGGGTTTCGAGCGTCAGCGCGAGGCCAAGATCGGCGTTGAGGCTGCGTTCGTGGAACTCGTCGAAGAGAATGGCGCCGACTTCGTCCAGCCCTGGATCGCCGAGCAGGCGACGCGTGAGGATTCCCTCGGTCACGACCTCGATGCGTGTCTTCGGCCCGACACGGCTGTCGAGATGGACACGGTACCCGACCGTCTCGCCGACCTCCTCGCCCAGCATCGATGCCATGCGCCGGGCAGCAGAGCGCGCCGCGAGACGGCGCGGCTCCAGCACGACGATGCGACGATCTCCGAGCCATGGCTCGTCGAGCAACGCGAGCGGCACGCGCGTCGTCTTGCCTGCGCCGGGCGGCGCCACCAGCACCGCGTTCGGCGTCGCGCGCAGCGATGCCGTCAGCTCACGAAGAACGTCCTCGATCGGCAGCGGAGCAGCCATCGCCCGCTTCTAGCACGGGCGACAGGGTCAGCGCGGGTCCCGCTCGGTCGGGGTGACGCGGATCGACTTGAGGCGCCCGGCGCTGACCACCGAGAGCTCGATCGGCTCCCCGATGCGCTCGCCGCCGAGCAGCCGGATCAGGTCGTCCGCGCCGGTGACCGGCGCGCCGTCAAGGCCGACGATAATGTCACGCTCGCGCAAGCCCGCCTTCGCCGCCGGACCGCCCGGCTCGACCGCGGTCACGATCACCGCGAGGTCGCGCTCGATGCCGAGCGACCGCGCCATCCGGCGCGAGATCGGCAAGGTCTGGGCGCCGATGCCCATGAAAGCCCGACGAACCCGGCCGTGCCGCAGGATCTCGGTCAGCACATGGCTCGCCGTGTTGCTGGAGACGGCGAAGCAGATGCCCTGGGCGCCGGCGATCACGGCCGTGTTGATGCCGATGACCTCTCCCCGGCTCGAAAGCAGCGGACCTCCCGAATTGCCGGGATTGAGCGCGGCATCGGTCTGGATAACATCGTCGATCAGATGACCCGAGGCCGCGCGCAGGCTGCGCCCGAGCGCGGAGACGACGCCTGCCGTGACCGTCGAATCGAAGCCGAGCGGATTGCCGATGGCGACCACGAGCTGGCCGCGGCGAAGCGTCTTGGCATCGCCGAGCCTAGCCGCCGGAAGCACCGTGCTGTGCGCCGCCCGCAGCACGGCGAGATCGGTGTGCGGGTCGTCGCCGAGCATCCGCGCCTCGATCTCGCGGCCGTCGGAAGCGGTCACGCGTACGACGCGCGCCTGCTGCACGACATGGCTGTTGGTCAGGACGAGCCCGTCCGGCGAGACGACGACCCCGGAGCCGGAGCCGCCGCGCCGCCCTGCGCCGGCATCCGGCGGAATCGCCACGCGCACGACCGCCGGCCCGACATCGTCGACGATCCTGGTCACCGCCTCCGAATAGGCGTCGAGGAGCGGCCCGTCATCGACAGGCATGGCAGGGGCCGAAACGGGATTGTCAGCGACAGAGCCATCGGAGACGAGGCTGAGCGATGCATCGAACATGGACAGAACCCACCGTCGAGACCGCCTTAGGTGGGATTGCGCCGGTGCGTTAACAAGCCCGTTCCGCGCCGCGCCCTCGCACCGATCCGGCGCTTGACCCCGTCCCCTCCCGGACGCAATGCTCCCGCGCGGGCTGGGGGGCCCGGAGCGCAGGCTAGGCAGAACAAGCATCGACATGACCGAAAACGGCGCGCAGCCCAAGGATGCCCCTGGTTCGACGGCGCAGCCTTCTCTCGCCGCCGATGCGAAGGAGGTTCTGCTCGCCAGCATCTCCGACGGGCTGATCGCCTTCGACAATGACTGGCGCATCACCTACTTCAACGCGGCCGCCGAACGGCTGTGGAGGCGCAAGGCCGAGGATCTGATCGGGCGCACGATCTTCGATGCGCTGAACGTCAAGCCGGACAATCCGTTCTACGCCGCCTACCTCGCCTCCAAGCAGAGCGGCGAGCCTGCCTTCTTCGTCGCCTATTCGACCAACTTCTCGGCCTGGCACGAGGTGCGCGGCTATCCGCATGCGCATGGCTATACGATCTTCATCCGCGACGTCACCGAGGAGCGTACGAACTATCTCGCGATCGTCGAGAACCAGCGCAACCTGGATGTCGCGCACGCCATCAATCAGCGCATCTTCGATACCTCCCAGGACCTGATCCTGGTGGTCAACAACAAGGGCACTTTCCTCCGCGTCAGCCCGAGCTCGATGAGCATCCTCGGCCTCCCGCCAGGCGACATGATCGGGCGCAGCGCTGCGGATTTCATCTTCTACGAGGATTTGGAAACCACGCGCGAGGAGATGCGGCTCGCCCGCCGCGGGCGCGCGATACGTAATTTCGACTGCCGCTACGTCCACAGGAGCGGGCGTGTCGTGCCGCTGGCCTGGATGGGCGTCTGGTCGGAGCCCGAGCAGCAGCACTTCTTCATCGGCCGCGACATGACCGAGCGGATGCAGGCGGAAGATCGGCTCCGCCACGCGCAGCGGCTCGAATCCGTCGGCCAGCTCACCGGCGGCATCGCGCACGACTTCAACAACCTGCTCGCCATCGTCATGGGCAGCATCGACCTCATGTTCGACGTGCCGGGCCTGCCCCAGGAAGCCGCCGAGCGCGGTCGCGCCGCGCTTCACGCCGCACAGCGCGGTGCCGAGCTGACCCGCCGCCTGCTGGCCTTCGCCCGCCAGCAGCCGCTGAAGCCGCTCGTGGTCGACGCCAACGTCCTGGTCGGCAACTTGACTACGCTGCTCAGCCGCACCCTCGGCCAGGAGATCGAGGTGACCTTCGCCGGCGCCACCGATCTCTGGCCGGTGATCATCGACGCCGCCGGCCTCGAATCCGCGATCACCAACCTCGCGGTCAACGCCCGCGACGCCATGCCCGATGGCGGGCGGCTGATGATCGAGACCAAGAACGAGATCCTCGACGCCGACTATGCGCGCGAGAATCCCGGCGCCATCCCCGGCGAGTATGCCGCCGTCATCGTCTCCGATACAGGCACCGGCATGGCGGCCGACGTGCTGAACCGGATCTTCGAGCCCTTCTTCACCACGAAGGAAGGAGGCAAGGGCACCGGCCTCGGCCTCAGCATGGTGTTCGGCTTCGTCAAGCAGTCGGGCGGCCATATCCGCGCCTATAGCGAGCTCGGTCACGGCACTTCGATGCGGCTGTATCTGCCGCGCGCCATGAACGTTGCCGGACCGCAGACAGCGGCAGCGGCCGAAGCGAAAGCCGAGGCCAAGGTCAACGAGCGCATCCTCGTGGTCGAGGACAACGACGCCATCCGCCAGCTCGTGCTGATCCAGCTGACGCGCCTCGGCTATCAGACGCTACAGGCGAGCGGCGCCGGCGAGGCCATCGAGATCCTCGATAGCGGCGAAAAGGTCGACCTTCTGTTCACCGACATCGTCATGCCCGGCGGCATGAGCGGGCACGCGCTGGCCCAGGAGGCGGTCAAGCGGCGCCCGGGCCTCAAGGTGCTGTTCACCTCGGGCTTTCCCGGCACGCTGCTGCAGGAGATCGAGGGCATCAGCGGCCCCGATGCCGTGCTGACCAAGCCCTATCGCACGCAGGAGCTGGCGCGGAAGATCCGCACCATCCTCGACGACTGAGGCTCAGTCCTTGCCGAAGGCCTTCTCGTAGATCTCGGGCTTGAAGCCGACGGTGAGCTTGCCGTCGATGTCGAGCACCGGCCGCTTGATCATCGAAGGCTGCGCCAGCATGAGCGCCAGCGCCTTCTTCTCCGTTACCCCTTCCCGCTCAGCATCCGGCAGCTTCTTGAAGGTGGTGCCGGCACGGTTCAGCAGCGTCTCCCAGCCAGCCGCTTTCGTCCAACCTTCCAGCCGGCCGCGGTCGATGCCCTTGGCCTTGTAGTCGTGGAAGTCGTGCGCGATCTTGCGGCCCTCGAGCCAGGCGCGAGCCTTCTTCATCGTGTCGCAGTTCTTGATGCCGTAGATCGTCACGGACTTCGCCATTCGCATACTCCCGAGATCAGCCACCCAGCGCAAAGGTCTTGAGGACGATGTGCTTACTTTGCCCGACCAGGCTGTGGATCAGAACGAATTCCTGTACCTGCCAGCGCACCGGCCGGCGCAGGCGCTCCGGCGGGACGATGGTCTGGTCGTAGATCAGCGTGATATGCGGCATGAAGTGGCGGCTCGGCTCTCGGACCTTCCCCTTTTCCAGCGCCTCGCCGAGCGCCTGTTCCAGATGACGGACGCCACCGGCGCCTTCCTCGCCGGCAAGCACGAGACAGGTGCGGAAACTCATCACGCGATCGAACTCGATCTCGAAAGGACGCGCCGAGATCGATCCGGCCGCCTCGATGGCCTTCTCGACCAGGGTCTGAGGAAGGCCGTTGTACTCGCCGAGGCCGCACAGCGAGACATGCAGCAGCGATTTGGGCCGCGGCCAGGATTTGAGCCCATGCCGCGCCTGGAGACGCAGCGCATGCTGTCGCGCGTCATACGCCGCCGCGGAATCGAGGCGGAGCGCGAAGAAGAGGCTGTCCGGCAGACCGCCGAATTTCCGCAACGCCTTGGGACGCTTCGGAGCCTCGACCCGCGGAGCGGGCTCGAACGCGAAGCCTGGCAGCGCAAGCTGTCTCGTGGGATCGGTCATTTAGGAACGATAGCGAATGTTCCTATTTTGTTCTAGATGCAAATGCAGTGAACCGGAAGGCCTTGGGACGCCTTAAGATTCTACCCTCGCGGAGGTTGTCATGAGCAAGATCGCCAAGCCTGAAGCCCTGCGGCTGGAGCGGAAGGATTGGGTGCCGAACAATCTCCGGCTCCCGGTGCTTCTCTATCGCGATGCCGTCGATGTCAGCGGCGAGGATCCATGCGCGGCTTTCGAGGCGCTGTTCGCGCGCAATGGCTGGCCGCCGGCCTGGCGCTACACGATCTATCACCATCACCACTATCACACCCAGGCGCATGAGCTGCTCGGCTTCGCCGTCGGCCGCGCGCTCTTGATGCTGGGCGGGCCGAACGGGCGCGAGGTCGAGGTCAAGGCCGGCGACGTCGCCGTGCTGCCGGCGGGTACCGGGCATTGCCGGCTGACCGCCAGCCACGACTTCCTCGTCGTCGGCGCCTATCCGCCGGGACAGGAAGCCGATCACTGCCGCGACGCCGCGAGCACGGAGATGCTGGCCCGCATCGAGCGCGTGCCCTCGCCCCTCTCCGATCCGGTGTCCGGCAAGAACGGGCCGCTCGTGTCGCTCTGGCGGCACTGACATGCCGGTCCAGCTCAACCACACGATCGTCTGGTGCACCGACAAGAAGCAATCGGCGAGCTTTCTCGCCGGCATCCTCGGGCGGCCGGCACCGCGTGCCTTTCTCCACTTCCTGATCGTCGACATGGACAACGGCGTCTCGCTCGACTTCTACCAGCAGGACAAGAAGCCGGCCTTGCAGCACTACGCGTTCCTGATCGGCGAGGCCGCGTTCGACCAGGTGATCGCCCGCATCAAGCAGCAGAAGCTCAACCACTGGGCCGACCCCGCACGCACGCAGCCCGGGCAGATCAACCATCACTGGGGCGGACGCGGCGTCTATTTCGAGGACCCGGACGGCCATCTGCTCGAAGTCATTACAAAGCCCTATGGCGATCCGTCGGGGATCGTTCAGAGGACGACCAACACTTAGGTATTGACCTAAGTATTGCGCCGACCCTATGGTCGCGGGCATGGCGATGCCCGCCTCATCCTCCATCGACGGCGTCTTCAAGGCGCTTGCCGATCCAACCCGCCGCCACGTGGTGGCGCGGCTGAGCCGGAGTCCGGCCTCGGTCAGCGAGCTCGCCGAGCCATTCGAGATGGCCCTGCCCTCCTTCGTCGAGCATCTCAGAGTGCTCGAAGGCTGCGGCCTCGTGACCTCGCAGAAGGCCGGCCGAGTCCGCACCTACAAGCTCGAAACGAAGCGTCTTCGCCTCGCCGAGGACTGGCTCTCCCAGCAGCGTTCGCTCTGGGAAGAGCGCCTCGACCGGCTCGATGCCCATGCCCTTTCGCTCAAGGAGAAACGATCGTGATCATCAAGACCGACCCCAAGCTCGACCTCGTGCTGGAGCGCGTCATCGACGTGCCGCGCGAGATCGTCTGGGAATGCTGGACCAAGGCCGAGCACATCCCGCACTGGTTCGTGCCGCGACCGTGGAAGGTCGTCGAATGCGAGCTCGACGTGCGGCCGGGCGGCAAGTTCTTCACCGTCTTCCAGTCTCCCGAGGGACAGCAATTCCCGAACCATGGCTGCTATCTGGAAGTCACGCCGCATGAGCGGCTGATCTGGACCGACACGCTGCACGCCGGATACCGGCCCTCGGGCAAAGGCTTCCTGCCCGACGACATGCCGCTCACCGCCATCCTGACCTTCACACCCGAAGGCAAGGGCACGCGCTACAACGCGACCTGCCTGCACAAGAGCGAGGAAGGCCGGAAAAAGCACGAGGCGATGGGCTTCTTCGAAGGCTGGGGCGTCTGCATCGACCAGCTCATCGAGCATTCGAGGACGATGAGGCGTTAGGCCTTCTTCGGAATCTCGATGCCGCGCTGCACGGCTGGACGGGCGAGGCCCCGCTCCAGCCATGCCGGCACGCGCTTCAGAGAACCGTACTCGACGAGATCGCCGGCGCCGTAGAAGCCGACGAGGTTGCGCACCCATCCCAGCATCGAGATGTCGGCGATCGAGTACTCGTCCATGATCCAGTCGCGGCCATCGAGCCGCGTCTCGATCACGCCGAGCAGGCGCTTGGATTCGTCGACGTAGCGCTTGAGCGGCCGCTTGTCCTCGTACTCGCGGCCCGCGAATTTGTGGAAGAAGCCGACCTGGCCGAACATCGGCCAGATCGCCGCCATCTGGAAGAACACCCATTGCAGGGTCTCGTAGCGCCGCCCCGCTTCGGCCGGCATCAGCTTGCCCGTCTTCTCTGCGAGATAGACGAGGATGGCGCCGGACTCGAAAAGGCCGAGCGGCTTCCCGCCCGGCCCGTCCGGGTCGATGATCGCGGGGATCTTGCCGTTCGGATTGAGCGAGAGGAATTCCGGCGTCCAGGTCTCGTTGGCGCCGATGTCGATCCGGTGCGGCTCGTAGGGCAAGCCGATCTCCTCCAGCATGATCGAGACCTTCACGCCATTCGGCGTCGGCAGAGAATAAAGCTGCAGGCAGTCGGGCTGACTGGCCGGCCAGCGCTTGGTGATCGGGAAACCGGAAAGCTCAACCATTCGAGACTCCTTTGGATCTGCCCGCAGGCACAGGCCTTGAGGACGAACCGTCTCTCATCGCCGCTTGCGGTCGAGATAAAGGCGATAGCCCCGGTAGAGCAGGGCGAGGCCGGCCCAGGCGCCGAGCCCGATCAGCGGATAGGCGAGCGCGCGCGGGAAGATCGCAAACAGCAATGCCAGCGCCGAGAGCGTCGCGCCCATGACGAGCGCCAGGCGTGCCTCGATCGGCTCCAGCACGCGGCGGTCCATCAGCGCGGCGCCGATGGTGCGTCCGAACCTCATGGCGCCGGCGGCAGCCCGGCTAGCGCTGCCGCCTCCGGTCGCGGCGATGCGCGGATGGTGCGGTTCGCCGGGGGCCCGCATCCGCCGCTTTTCGTCCAGGACGACCTCCGTCGCGTTGGCGAGATCGCGCTCGTACATCTCCTCCATCGCAGTAGCGAAGGCCTGATCCTCGATGACGGCGTCCAGCTCGAGGTTCCCGAACCAGCTCGCGATGTTGAGGTTGGTCGAGCCGACCCGCGCCCATTGGCCGTCCATCGTCGCGGTCTTCGCATGCAGCATCGTGCCGTTCCATTCGAAGACCCGCACACCGGCCTCCAGCAGCGGCCGATAGCCGGTCCGGGAGAGCGGACGGAGCAGCGGAATGTCGGTCGCGTTCGGCACCATGAGGCGCACATCGACGCCGTCCTTGGCCGCCGCCCTGAGCGCCTGGACGTAGGAAGACGTGCCGGCGTAGTAGGCGTCGGTCAGCCACAGCCGCTTCCGCGCAAGCGCGGCAACCATCTGGTCGAGCCGCAGCATCCCGGTGGTCGCCGGTTCGCTCGCCACGATCCGCAGGCACACATCGCCGACCGCCGGCGCTTCAAGGTCGACTTCGCCGTCGGGAAGCGGGCTTCCCGTCGATGCCCAGGTGCGCGCGAAAGAGCGTACGATCTCCGCGATGGCTGGGCCGCGGATCTCGACGCCGGTATCCCGCCACGGCTCGATCCCGCGTGCGGGATCGCCGGCCCAGTAACTGGCGACGCAAAGTCCGGTGATGAAGGCGACCTCTCCGTCGACCTCCAGCATCTTGCGATGATCGCGCGACACCCAGGCGAGCGGGCTGTCCAGTTGAGGCGGATTGTAACAGCGCACATCGACGCCGGCGCCGCGCAGATGCTCCCAGAACCTCGACGACGCCTTGCCCAGATTGCCGAACCAGTCGTAGACCAGCCTGACGGCAACGCCGTCCCTTGCTTTCGCGGCCAGCGCCTCGGCGAAGCTTCGGCCGGTCTCGTCGTCGCGGATGAAGTAGGCTTCGAAATGGATGCGCCGCTTCGCCGAGCGGATCGCTTCCAGCCATGCCGGGTAATTTTCGCGAGCATCTTCCAGGATGCGGACCCGGTTGCCGTCGATCAGGGGCGCGCCGGCGGCTCGCGAGAAGGCCTGGGCAGCCAGCGCGCGCATCTGCGGCACCGCCGCGCGCTCATCCCACACCGTTCGCTGGGCAGCACGTCGGGCCCTGGAGGGAGCTGGAGAGACCATGCGCTACTCTACCCCGAACCTTCGATCCATCTTGGGATAACCTCCGCCTCATGACGAGTTCGAACAGATCGCGCCCTGAGCGCGCGCAGTGGCTGCGCTCGAGCAACGACATCACCCAGCAGTTCCTCGCCTTCGGCGGGCGGCCCGATGTCGTGAGCCTCGCCGGAGGCCTGCCTGCAGCGGAGCTCTATCCGATCGAAGCGGTCAAACAGGCGACGCGCCGCGCTCTGGAGCGACACGGCTCGGCCGCGCTCGAATACGGCGCCGTCGAAGGCTTCCCTCCTCTGCGCGATCTCATCGCCGCACGCATCTCGGCGGAGACCGGCGGCACCTTCACCGCCGCGAACGTGCTGCTGACGACCGGATCGATGCAGGCGCTCGACCTCCTCGGCAAGGCGCTGATCGATCCGGGCGACCTGATCGTCGCACAGGCTCCCACCTATCTCGGCGCGCTCGATGCCTGGCGGCCGCGAGCGCCCTCCTATCGAAAGCTGGACTGGCAATCGCCCGATCGCACGCTCCTGGCGAAGGCCAAGTTCGCCTATGCCGTGCCGAACTACTCCAACCCGACCGGCGTGCTGGTCTCGCAGGAGCGCCGCGCCGCCCTGCTGGACGCGGTGCGCGATGCCGGCACCTGGCTGGTCGAGGACGACCCTTATCTCACCATGCAGCTCGACGGCCCGCCGGGCCCGAGCATCCTCGCGCATGCCGCCGGCCGCAGCCGCGCGGCCTATGACGGTCCGGTCATCTATCTCGGCACGGTGTCGAAGAGCCTGGTGCCGGGGCTGCGCGTCGGCTGGGCGGTCGGCGATCCGGAGATGATCCGGACGCTGACGCTCACGAAGCAGGCGACCGATCTCTCCAGCAGCATGTTCGCGCAATCGGTCGCCTTCGAGCTGATGCGCGCCGGCGTCGACCAGGAGCATTCGGCCTCGATCGTGCCCGTCTATCGCGAGCGGCGCGACGCGCTGTGCAGCGAGGCCACTCGTCACCTTAAGGATTGGTTCGAGTGGGACGTTCCATCGGGTGGCATGTTCGTATGGATGCGCTCGCGCGACGGTGCGATCGATACCGACGAGCTCTACAAGTTCGCGGTCGAGGAGAAAGTCGCCTTCGTTCCTTCCAGCGTCTTCGATTTCGACGGCAAGGACCGCACCGCCATGCGCGTCAACTTCACCCGCTCTTCGCCCGAGGTGATCGGCGAAGGCGTGCGCCGCCTCGGCCGCGCCATCGAGGCCTATGTCTCGTCCCGCCCGCAGCTCAAAGGCAGAGTCTGAATGACCGCTCCCCTTCCCCTCGTCGCCGAGCAGAACCTCGAATGCGTGACGCGCGACAGCACGATCCTGCGCGCCGATGTCTACCGGCCGGCCGGCGACGGGCGCTATCCCGTCCTCATCAATCGCACGCCCTATGGCAAGCACGAGCCGCGCTACATCGCCGATGCCAAGGCGGTGGCGGCGCGGGGCTATGTCATGGTCATCCAGGATGAGCGCGGCCGCTACGCCTCCGACGGTGAGTATCGCTGGATGTTCCGCGAGCGCGGCGAGACCACCAACATCGAGGACGGCTACGACGCCGCCGAATGGGCGGCGAAGCTGCCCTGGAGCGACGGCAGGCTCGGCACCTGGGGGCATTCCAACGCCTCGTACCTCGCCTGGATGCTGTGCGCCTCGCAGCCGCCCTCGCTCAAGGCCTTCATGGCCAGCGGCATGGGCGAGCGGCTGCTCAGCATGAATTTCGGCATCTTCGAGACCGGACGCCGGCTCGAATGGGTGCACATGATGGCGGCCGATGCGCGCCGGCGCGCCGGCGATCCGACCGGCCCGCACACCGCCGCCGAGGCCTCCAAGATCTGGAACCAGGTCGAGCGCAGCAAATGGATCTGGTACCTGCCGCTCGGCGACATCCCGGCGAAGACCTTCTCGACGCTGAACGAGCAGCTGCAGGCCTATCACAGGACGCAGAACATCGAGTTCATGCGTTTCGGCGACTTCCATCCGAACGTGACGACGCCGGTCATGCTGATGACCGGCTGGTGGGACCGGCTCATCGGCACGATGGAGCACTTCACCGGGCTCGAGAAGAACGGCCCGGCGCATCTCAAGGGCCAGCACCGCATGATTGTCGGCCCGTGGATCCACGACGTCACCGGCATGGTGCCCAAGGATTGCGGGCTCGATTTCGGTCCGGATGCCGACCGCTCCTATTCCGGCATGATCGCGCGCTGGTACGACCTCCACTTCAAGGGCATCGACGACGGTCTGGCCAAGGAAGCCCCGGTGCAGCTCTTCGTCATCGGCGCCAACAAATGGCGCGGCGAGAGCGAATGGCCGCTGAGCCGCGCCAAACAGACCGCCTTCCACCTGCATAGCCGCGGCCAGGCGAACACCGTACGCGGCGACGGCGTGCTGTCGCTCGCGCCGCCGGCACAGTCGAGCCCGACCGACCGCTATGTCTTCGATCCGCGCGACCCGGTGATGTCGCTGATGCGCGCCGACTCCCAGGCAGCCCCTGTCGACCAGGCGCCGCACGATCATCGTCGCGACATCCTCGTCTACCAGACCGCGCCGTTGCGCAATGACATCGAGGTCATCGGCTCACCGGTCCTGACGCTCTGGGCCTCGACCGACGGGCCGGACACCGACTGGACGGCGAAGCTGGCGCTGGTCAACGAGAACGGCCTCGCGATCAACCTCACCTACGGCATCCTGCGCGCGCAGTTCCGGAACGGCTTCGACCGCCCGTCCCTGCTCGAGCCCAACGCGACCTACGAGTTCACCGTGCCGCTGAACCCGATCGCCGTGCTGTTCAAGCGCGGGCAGCGCATCCGGCTTTATGTATCGAGCTCGGACTTCCCGAATTTCGACCGCAACCACAACACCGGGCGCGACTACTGGTCCGATCCCGAGCTGAGGCCGGCGAGGCAGACCGTGTTCCACGACGTTTCGAAACCGTCGCGGCTGACCTTGCCCGTGATCACGGAGTCATGAGGAGGGCTCTCCGCCCCGTGCGGAGGACACGGGGCGGAGGAGCGTCGAGACGGTTAGCGACGCGCCGTCGTCGCGCTGGTGCCGAGGTTCGACGGCGATGCCGGGAGACCGAGCAGGCTGTCGACGCGGGCGATCGCCGCGGGCGTCAGCGTCTTGTTGGCCAAGAGCGCCAGGTCCTGGCGCGCCGCGGTGATCGCGGTGGCACGCTGGGCCGGATCCTGGATCGCCAGCGCCGACTTCATCGCCGCCTCGTAGGCGGCGATCTGGCCGACCATCGAGTTCGGCGACGCATTGGCTCGTGCGTTCGCGGAAGCATGCGCCGCATTCAGGTTGCCGAGCGAGGCGGCGGCCTTGGCCTGCGCCGTCGTCCCGCTGGTCGCGGTGCCGCTGCGATCACGCTGCATCGAGACGGTGGTTGCCGTGGTGCTGGAGCCGCGGCTCGACGTGGTCGTCACCGTGCCGAGGTTCGACGGCGACGCCGGGAGGCCGAGCAGGCTGTCGACCCGGGTGATCGCCGCCGGCGTCAGCGACTTGTTGGCCGACAGCGCCAGATCCTGGCGCGCCGCGGTGATCGCCGCCGCGCGCTGGGCCGGATCCTGGATCGCCAGCGCCGACTTCATCGCCGTCTCGTAGGCCGCGATCTGGCCGACCATCGAGTTCGGCGACGCATTGGCCCGCGCGGTGGCGGAGGCATGTGCGGCGTTCAGATTGCCGAGCGAGGCGGCCGCCTTTTCGCGGCCGGACGTCGTCGCGGTCGTCGTCGCGGTGGCGCTGTTGCCGCGGCCGATGGTGACGGAGTCCCGCGTTGTCGCGACGCCGCGGTCATTGCCGCCACCGTTTCCGCCCTCACCGCCGCCTTTGGCGAAGGCGGGCGTGGAGCCGATGGAGCCATTGAACCCGCATTTCCCAGATGAACCATTGAACTGGGCGGCGTCGAATCCATTTGGGCCATAGGACGCAACGTCTTGTCTCATTGGACCGGGGTCGCAGATGGAGCATCTGGCAGGTGAAGCCCAATCCGATGCCCTGCGGCTCGATTTTGACCGTCGCCTCAAGCTGGAGTTCCATGGTTCGAGCGTCACCTCGGATGCCGGACTGTTAGCCTATCGCGAACTCGAT
>VGEH01000118.1 GCA_016869375.1 Alphaproteobacteria bacterium
TGGCAGCTTGATCGGATAGCCGCCGCCCTTGACCAGCTTGCTCGAAAGATTGATGCCGGCGCCGACCTCGTACTCGGTCGTACGTGCCGCCTCGCCATCCTCGATCATCGCCGCCTTGGCCGTCGTGCCGCCCATGTCGAAGGAGATGACATTGGCGCGGCCGAGCCGGCGGGCCAGGTGCGCACAGGCGATGACGCCGGCGGCGGGGCCGGACTCGACGATATAAGCCGGCTTCTTCACCGCCGCCTCCGCGGTCATCACGCCGCCATTGGACTGCATCACCGTCAGCGGTGCCTTGATGCCGAGCCCCTTCATCTTGCCAGCCAGCGCGCCGAGATAGGAGGCGACGATCGGGCCGACATAGGCGTTGATCACGGTCGTGCTGGTCCGCTCGTACTCGCGGATCTCGGGCAGAATGTCAGCCGAGCAGGTGACGAAGATGCCGGGCAGCGCCTTGCGCAGCGCTTCGGCGACCGCACGCTCATGCGCGGGGTTGGCGTAGGAGTGCAGCAGGGTCACCGCCAGCGCCTTGACGCCGCTGCCGCTGAGGTCCTTCGCGACCGCATCGAGCGAGGCGAGATCGAGCGCCTGCTTCACCTTGCCGCCTGGGCCCATGCGCTCATCGACCTCGAAGCGGAGATGGCGCGGTACCAGCGGCGGCGGCTTGTCGTATTGCAGATCGTAAAGGACCGGAATGCGGAGCCGGCGCAGCTCCAGCACGTCACGGAAGCCGCGCGTGGTGACGAGCGCGGTCGCCGCTCCTTTCTGCTCGAGGATGGCGTTGGTGGCAATGGTCGAGGCGTGGACCAGGTCGTCGATGTCTCCGGCCTCGAGGCCGACCTCGCGCAGGAGCTCGACGATGCCGGCGGCGATGCCGCGGCCATAGTCGTCGGGCGTCGAGGAGACCTTGCGCGTGACCAGCCTTCCGTCGGTGCCGAGCAGCGCCAGGTCGGTGAAGGTGCCGCCGATGTCGATCCCCACCCGATAGAGCGTGCGCGCCGCCATGCCGTCATTCCTCTCCTGGCGCAGAAGCTAGCGGAGGTAGACGATAAGGTGTCATCTGAAATGGGGATCGATGATGATCGGAGCGCCTAATCATTTGGTCATCAGCACGGTCGGCAGCCAGGTCGAGAGTGAAGGAATGAAGGTGATCAGCAGCAGGCAGATCAGCAGCACCGGATAGAACAGCAGCGTCGCGCGGACCACGGGTCCCATCGGCAGCCTGGTGATGGCGCAGACAGCGAAGATTCCGAGGCCTATCGGCGGGTGGATGATGCCGAGCAGAATGGCGAAGGTCAGCACCACACCGAAATGCACGGGATCGACGCCGTAGCCCACGACCAAGGGCCCGAAGAGCGGGATCGAGATCAGGAGCACCGGCACTGCCTCGAGGAAAACGCCGAGCGCGAGCAGGGCCAGCACCACGAGGGCGAGCACGAGGTACTTGCTGTCGGTGAAGGAGACCATCCAGTGCGCGATGGTCTCGGCCGTGCGCTCGGAGGTCATGACGAAGCCCATGACGCTGCCGAGTGCCGTCAGGAACATGATCAGCGCCGTTGCGCGCACGGAATCGTCGAAGGCGGCGACGAGCCGCTTCAATGTGATCTCCCGATGCAGCACGCCAAGCAGCAGCGTGTAGAGAACCGCCAGCACGCTCGCCTCGGTCGGGGTGACCAAGCCCGTGGTCATGCTGCGCAGGATCACGATCGGTGTCAGCAGCGCCGGAAAGGCGGCGACGAAGCTGCGCCAGAGCCGATCGACGGATGGTCGCTCGGGCGGCGGGAATTTCTCGATCCCGGTCCTCGACAGCACGGCGTTGTTGAGCATCAGCAGCACGGCGAGCAGCACGCCGGGCACGATGCCGGCGACGAAGAGGTCGGCGATCGACACGTTCATCTGCACCGCATAGAGGATGAACATGATCGAGGGCGGGATCAGCGGGTCCATCAGCGACCCAGAGACCACCAGCGCGGCAGAGAATTCCGGCCGGTAGCCGGCCTTTCTCATCGCATGGATGGTGATGACGCCGATGCCGGCGATGGTCGCGAGCGCCGACCCCGAGATGCCACCGAAGACCAGCGTGGTCAGCACTGCCGCCTGCGCGAGGCCACCGGAGAAATAGCCGACCAGCGCGCTCAGGAAGTCGAAGATCCGGCGCGTCATGTCGAAGTGGTTCATCAGATTGCCGGCCAGGATGAAGAACGGAATGGCCAGCAGCGGCACGGAACGCACATCGGTTGCCATATAGCGGACGAGCGTGCTCACCGGCATATCGAGCATGAGCAGGCCGGCGACGGCCGAGAGGCCCATGACGGCGCAGACCGGTACGCGCAGCGGCATCAGCGCCAGCAGGATCAGGATCATGACCAGGGTCGCCACGGCTCAAACGCTTTCCGGGCTCATGCGCGCGGCCAAGCTCGACCTCAGATGAATGCACTCGGTGATCAGGATGTCGATGGCGCCGAGCAGGATCGGCAGGACGAAGAGCGATTCCGGCCAGTCGAGGATGCTGGTGCGGAAGAGGCCGAGGAAGCGCCAGGCCTCGATCCCGACCCAGACGACGGTCGCGTGGAAGGCGATGGTCGCGAGGCGCGCAAACAGGCCAATAGCGGAACGGAGCTGCGGGCTCGCCGTGCCCGGCAGGATATCGACGCGGATATACTCTTCATCCTTGGCGATCAGGCCGTAAGCGAAGAAGTAGATCCACATCGCCGAGAGGATCGAGATCTCCTGGACCCAGACGAAGCTCGGGCCAAAGAGTCCGCGGCTGGCGATCTCGATGCCGTTGACCACGACCATGAGTGCGAGGAAGGCGACCGCGACGGCCGCCACCACGCGCTTGCTGATGACAAGATAGGCGTCGAGGACGCGATCGAGCGTCCCCAGCGCCGGCCCGGGTGCTGACGCGGCGGCCATGCCGCCGGGATTCTGCTATCGGCGGATCACTTCGCCGGGATTGCCGAGACCTTCGCCACCAGTCCCTTCGGGATCGTGCCGTCGGCTTCGAGGTTGGCGAGGATCGCCTTCGACTTCTCACGCCACGGCGCCAGATCCGGCTCGAGCACAGTGACGCCCATCTCCTTTTCCGCCTTGCCGCGCTTCTCGGTGAAGCCGCGCGTCGACTCGGCCTTGTAGGCGGCACCGCCCACCTTCACCGCCTCCGCCAGGATCTTCTTCTGCGCGTCGGTCAGACCCGCCCACTTCCGCTGGTTCATCATGATGTTGACGACCTGGAAGTACTCGTCGGTGCGGGTCCAGAACTTGCCGATCTCGGCGTTCTTGCCGTCATAGGCGATGCCGATGGTCTCCGGCCCCGCCTCGATGATGCCCTGCTTGAAGGCAAGGTACATCTCGGGCCGCGGCACGACGATGGTGTTGGCGCCGAGCCCCTTCCAGGTGTCGATCGCGACCTTGGACTCCCAGATGCGGAGCTTGAGGCCCTGAAGATCCTGCGGCGTGCGGATGGGCTTGACGCTGATGACGCCGCGCGGGTCCATCTGCCACCAGGTCCAGTCCTCATCGAGGACGATGGCGCCGAGCGAGCGCAGCTTGTCGAGACCTGGCTTGAACGCGTCGCTCTTGAGGAAATTCGCCTGATGCGCATGCGAGGTGAAGACATAGGGCGCGGAGATCACCCGCGTCTCCTCGATCAGCGTCGTCAGGAACTCGGGATACAGGAGATGCATGTCCTGGGTGCCGGCGAGCACATTGCGCTGCTGCTCGGGGATGGGCCCGAGCTGGCCGGCGTGGAAGACCTGAACCTTCATCTGGCCCTGCGAAAGACGGTCGACGGCGGCGGCGAAGGCGTCGGCGCCGACGCCGGAATGCGTCGTCTGCGGATCGACCGTACCGAGACGGAAAGTGATCTGCGCTTCCGCCTGAGTGGCGAAGGCGAGCAGCGCGGCTCCGACCAGGAGCCATGTCGACATGCGTCCAGTCATTTCCCGGTTCCTCCCTGTTGATCGACGCGTCACCGAAGCGGAGACGCACCCACGCTAGCGCGCTATTGGTTCCCGTCACGCGATTTCGTCAGCTCACGGGATAGGCTAGCGGAGCAAAACGATAAGATGTAATTGGAAAAAAGGATCGATGATGATCGGCAACCCGGATCATGAGGATCAGTCTCGACCAGGTTGAGGCGCTGGTATGGATCGCCAGGCTCGGCAGCTTCCGGGCGGCCGCGCACCAGCTCAACGTAAGCCAGCCTGCCGTCTCGGGCCGCATCCGCGAGCTCGAGCGCCAGCTCGGCGGCTCCCTCTTCCATCGCGACGACTACCGGCCGCGCCTGACCGATCTCGGCATGCAGACGGTCCGGCACGCCGAGCAGATCCTGACGTTGGCCCGGTCGCTCGAGGATCACGCCGATCCCGCCAAGACCATCCGCGGCCCCATCCGCATGGGCTTTGCCGACTCCTTTGCGCTTACCCACCTTCCCGGTCTCCTGGCCAAGGTTGAGAAAACCTATCCCTCGGCCGAGTTCGAGATCGTCATCGACTTCAGCGCCAACCTCGACAAGAAGCTGCAAGCGGGCGAGCTGGACTTCGCCATCCTGACGGAGCCCGAGCTCAACCCCGATATTGCGGTCGAGCCGCTGGAGGACCTGGACCTTGCCTGGGTCACCGGCCGCGACCTCTATCTACCGTCTCGGGCGCTGACCCCGTCCGATCTCAAGGCCTATCCGATCATCACCAATCCGCGGCCGTCGAAGCTTTATGCGACGATCAATGAGTGGTTCGCCAGCGTCGGCGACCTGCCGCAGCGCCTCTACACCTGCAACAGCCTCAGCATCATGGCCAATCTCGCCGCGAAGGGCTTCGGCATGAGCCTCCTGCCGGTACAGCTGTTCAAGAGCGAGACGAAGCGCGGCCAGCTTCGCATTCTGCAAGTGAAACCGGCGCTGCCGAGACACCATTTGGCAATCGCCTACCGCATCGATCCGGGCCGACCGAACCTCAAGCCGATCCGTGATGTCTGCCACGCGCTGGTCGCGGCAGCTGCCAAGCGAAAGTAGAGCGCCGCCGTATTTCTGATCGGAAAGCGATCATTGACATCGGCGCCGCCGCGCTGGTTCGATTGTGCCTTCCACCACAGGCCTAAGAGGACACTGCCCATGGCGAGCATCGAAGCGGCGCTCGACAAGCTTTTTGCCGGCTTCGACGGCACGCGCCGCCCTGGCTGCACGGTCGCTATCGTCCATGACGGCAAGACGTTGCTGCGCAAAGGCTACGGCATGGCCTCGGTCGACCTCGGCGTGCCGAACAAGCCGGAAACTGTCATCCGAATCGGCTCGCAGACAAAGCAGCTTGCGGTGTTCCTGGCCTTCCTGCTGATCAAGGAAGGCAAGCTGGGATACGACGACGAAGTTCGGAAGTACCATCCCGGCCTGCCGGACTACGGCGTGCCGATCCGCCTCTCGCATGTGATGACCAATGTCAGCGGCATGCGCGAGTTCCTCGACCTGATCTCGCTCTCAGGCGCCGATGCACGCTCGCCGATCGCGGCAGCCGAGGTCACCAGGCTGATGCAGGGCCAGCCCGACCTCAACTTCAGACCGGGTGACCGGCTGATGTACTGCAACACCGGCTTTCGGTTGCTCTCCGAGCTGGTCGAGAACGTCGGCGGCGAGTCGATGGAGGATCTCCTGCGCAAGCGCATCTTCGAGCCGCTTGGCATGGCGAACTCGCGCCTGATGCGGCTCGACGATGAGATCGTGCCGGGCCTCGCCACGCACCACCTGCAGCAGCCGGACGGCAGCTATAAGAAAGGTCGCTGGGGCGTCCCGGTCGCCGGCGAAGGCAGCGCTGTCTCGACCGTCGACGACATGCTGGTCTGGGCCGCCAACATGATCGCGGAGCGACCGAAGGTCGGCACGGCCGAGATCTTCCGGAAGATGCAGACGCCGCCGACGTTCAACAGCGGCAAGACCAGCATCTACGCGCATGGCCTGCAGTCGGCGCCATATCGCGGCACGCCCGGCATCGGCCACGGCGGCGGCGTGCCCGGCGGGCGCTCCGGCACCTACCAGTTCCCGGAGCACAGGCTGACCGTCGCCATCCTCGGCAACTGCGACAACATCGCCCCCTACATCCTGTCACGGAAGATCGCCGACATCGTCATCGGCGACAAGCTGCAGGCGGCTCCGCCGGCGCCGAAAGTTGGCGATCTCGAAAAGCTCGCCGGCCTCTACTGGGACGATGCGCGCGCCGAGCCGATGCATCTCACGGTCGAGAATGGCGAGTTGATCTCCCGGCTCGGCCACAAGACGCCGATGTGGATGACCTCGTCCGGCAGCTTCGTGCCGATGAGCGGCGTGCACGAGCAGGAGTTCAGGCCGACCGGCAGCGGCTTCGAGGCCACGGACTCCGGCGTTGCCACTTCGTGGCGCCGGCTCGACGGATACACCCCGCCGAAGTCGGATCTCGAGCAGCCCCTCGGCGCCTATCGCAACGAAGGGCTCGAGTCGACCTACACGATCTCGAACGATGGAAACCGGCTCCTGCTCGACATGCAAGGCGCCCTCGGGCGCAAGCGCATGGGCCTGACCCCGATCCTCAAGGACGTCTATGTCGCCTCTGCCCTGGGTCCACGCCAGTGGGGCGGCGACTTCCAGCCGGTCCTCCGCCTCACCCGAGATGACGGCAAGGTCACCGGACTTCATGTCTCGACCGACCGCAACAAGAAGATCCGCTTCGCGCGGGTCGCACGCTAGGGAGCCCGCCATGAACGAGTTCGACCGCCTGACCGATCCGGCGACAATGCCGGGACTCAGCTTCGAGGAGCAGACCTACGAGGTCTCGCGCCGGCTTGCCGCCTTCGACCGCCGCCGCTTCCTCGGCGGCTCTGCGGCGCTGATCGCGGCCTCGGCCGGCATCTCCTTCCCGGCGCTCGCCCAGCGCAAGGGCGGCAACCTCCGGATCGGCCGGTCCAGCGATCCCGACACGCTGGATCCACAAAAGACCACCAGCTTCACCTCGCACGAGACCTTCACCCAGATCTTCGACGGCATGGTGATGCGCGACGAGAAGGGCAATGTGCTGCCGCATCTCGCGCTGAGCTGGGAGTTCCAGGACGACAACAAGCGCGTCGTCTTCAAGCTCCGCCCCGGCGTCGTCTTCCATGACGGCACGCCGTGCAACGCCGCGGCCGTCGCCTTCACCGTGAAGCGCCACCTCGATCCGGCGACGGCTTCGCCGACCAAGTTCATCTGCGGGCCGCTGCAGCGCGCCGAAGTGATCGACGAGACCACCGTTGCCTATGTCTACAGCGCGCCTTTCGTTACCCTCTGGGTCGGCCTTGGCGGCGCCTACCAGGCAATACTCTCGCCGACCGCCGTCGAGAAGCTCGGCGCCAATTTCGGCCGAAATCCTGTCGGCTCCGGACCCTTCAAGTTCGAGAAGTGGCAACCGGATTCGGGCATCAAGCTCGTGCGCAACGACAAGCACATGTTCATCAACAAGCGCTTCAAGAACGACAAGCCGGCGCATCTCGACTCAATCGAGTATGTGGTCATCCCCGAGGACGCGCCGCGTCTTGCCGCGCTGCAGTCGAACGAGATCCAGGTGATCGCCGGCTTCAATGCGGTCCCCCTCGACAAGCTCGCCCAAGTCAAGCGCATGCGGAACGTCAAGGTTCTGACCCGCACTGCGCTCTCCTGCTACGGGATTGCCTTCAACACCAAGCTGGCGCCGACCAGCAACCTGAAGGTCCGCCAGGCGCTCAGCATGGCGATCGACAAGAACAAGGTCCTGCAGCTCGCCCTCGGCGGCAATGGCGAGCTCGCCTACAGCGTGCTCGGGCCCGCCTTCCCGCAGGTGTTGCCCAACGCCAAGGACATCGCGCCGAAATACGATCCGGCGCGCGCCAAGGCGCTGCTGGCCGAGGCCGGCGCCGCCAACTTGAAGCTCCGCCTCTCCTCCAACGACGACTCGGCCAACCGCCGCGCCTGCGAGGTGATCCAGGCCGAGCTCAAGGCGGTCGGCGTCGAGGTCGCGATCGAAGCCGTGCCGGGCGCCGAGGCCGCAGTGATACAGCGCAAGGGCGAGCACCCGCTCTACATGGTGAACTATCGCTACACCGACGGCGACGTGCTCCACATTCTCCTGCACAAGTCAGGCTCGCTGAACCGCGGCGCCTACACCGATCCGCGCACCGACGATCTTCTCGACAAGCAGCGGCTCGAATTCGACCCGAAGAAGCGCGACGCAATGCTCAACGAGGTGCAGAAGATCGCGATCGAGCAGTGCTGGTGGCTGCCGCTCTATGCCGACACCACCGCGGTCGCCATCCGCGACAATGTCGAGGACTTCGAGAACGCCTGGGATGCGCGCATCTACTACAAGGATGTGTGGCTGAAGGCCTGACGCGCGCACGAGCCTGATGTTCGGCTATCTCGTCCGCCGGGTGCTTTCGGCGCTCTTGGTGATCGTCTGCGTCGTCTTCGTCGTGTCGGCGATATCGAAGCTGGTTCCCGGCGATATCGTCGACATGATGGAGGCGGGCAACCCGGGCATGACCGAGCAGGACAAGGCGATCCTGCGCGAGCAGCTCGGCGTCAACAAGCCGGTGTTCGAGACCTTCACCTCCTATCTCGGCGGTATCTTCCGGGGCGACCTCGGCAACTCGACGCGGCTCCGCTCCAGCGCCGCGGTGCTGATCGCCGAGCGCGTGCCCGCGACCCTCGAGCTGGCGCTGACCGCGCTGTTCCTGGCGCTGATCGTGGCGCTTCCGCTCGGTATCCTTTGCGCCCTGAAGCAGGGAACAGCCATCGACTACTTCGGCACGATCGTCTCCACCTTCGGCGTCGCGGTTCCCAACTTCCTGATCGGCATCATCCTGATCCTGGTGTTTTCGGTCGAGCTCCAGTGGCTTCCGTCCACCGGCTATAAGGGATCGGTCGTGGTCGCCGCCTGGGAAGCGCTCAAGGCCTGGGACGGAAGCGTGCTGTGGGACCGGATGCGCTACATCCTGATGCCGGCCGTCTCGCTCGCCTTCTTCGCAATCGCGCTCAACACCCGGCTGATCCGCTCGACCATGCTGGAGGTCATCCGCCAGGACTATCTGCAGTTCGCCCGCGCCAAGGGCGTGCCGGAGCGGACGGTCTATCTGAAGCATGCCCTCCGCAACGCGCTGATCCCGACCGTCACCATCGTCGGCCTCCAGCTCGGCACCCTTCTGGGCGGCACCTTCATCATCGAGAACGTCTTCGCCTGGCCCGGCATCGGCCGGCTCGCGGTGCAAAGCATCTTCTGGCGCGACTACCCGTTGATCCAGGCCAGCATCCTGGTCGCAGCCTGCGTCTTCGTCCTCATCAACCTGGCCGTCGATCTGATCTACCGGCTGATCGATCCGCGTATCCGTTATGTCCGCCACTAGCCCGGCCTCGGTCGAGTCCCTCGATCCGCCGGTCGCCGCCGGTCGACGCTTCGTCTCGGAACTGGTTCGGAACCCGAAGGGCCTGACCGGCTTCGTGCTCATCTTCGGTGTCGTCTTCATCGCGATCTTCGCGCCCATGCTGGCGGGACACGACCCGACCCGACAAGTGCTCGAAGCCCGCTTCCTGCCGCCGGTCTTCGCCGAGGATGGGACATGGGGGCACATCCTTGGCGGCGACAATCTCGGCCGCGACATCCTGGCGCGTGTGCTCTACGGCTCCAGAACCTCGATCCTGGTCGCGCTTCTGGTCGTCTTCAACGCGATGGTCGTAGGGTCGATCCTGGGCGCGATCGCCGGCTACTTCGGCGGCCTGCTGGATGCCGTCATCATGCGCATCGCCGACTTCCAGCTCTCCTTCCCGTTTATCCTGGTCGCCATCCTGATGCTGGCCATCGTCGGCCCCGGCTTCTGGACCATGGTCTTTGCGCTCTCGGTGGCGCTGTGGGTCCGCTTCGCCAGGCTCGTCCGCGGCGAGACGCTCAAGATCCGCGAGCTCGAATACATCCAGGCGGCCAAATCGATCGGCGTCGGCCACGTAGCGATCATCTTCAGCCATGTGATCCCGAACGTGCTGCCGACGATCATCGTGATAGCGACATTCGATGTTGCGGAAGTCGTGATCGCCGAGGCGGCAATCAGCTTTCTTGGTCTCGGCACGCAACCGCCGACGCCGTCATGGGGCATGATGATCAGTGAGGGCCGCAACTATCTCTTCGAGAACTACTGGATGGCGCTCGGGCCCGGCATCGCCATCATGACCACCTCGATCGCCATCAACCTGTTCGGCGACTTCCTGCGTGACACCTACGACCCGCGCCAGGAGCGGCTGTGAGCGAGCCGCTTCTTTCGATCGAGAATCTCATCACGCGCTTTCCGACCAAGCGCGGGCGGCTGACCGCGGTCGACGGCGTCAGCCTGACGCTCGAACGGCGCGAGACGCTCGGCCTGGTCGGCGAAAGCGGCAGTGGCAAGTCCGTCCTCGGCCTCTCGGTGATGCGGCTGGTGCAGCCGCCGGGAATGATCGAGGCCGGCAGCATCCGCTTCGCCGGCACCTCGCTGCTCGACCTCAGTACTGACGAGATGCGGAGGCTGCGCGGCCAGCGTCTCGCGATGATCTTTCAAGACCCGACCGCGACCCTGAACCCGGTGCTTACCATCGGCGAGCAGATCGGCGAGGTGCTGCGCTGGCACCTGCCTTCCATCGGTCCGGCCGAGCTGCGCGAGCGCGTCGTCGAGATGCTGGACCGGGTCGGCATCCCCAATGCCCGCCAACGCTTCGGAGACTATCCGCACGAGTTCTCCGGCGGCATGCAGCAACGCGTGATCATCGCCGCGGCGCTGATCCTGAACCCGGCGCTGGTGATCGCCGACGAGCCGACCACCGCGCTCGATGTCACCGTGCAAGCGCAGATCCTCGACCTGCTGCGCCGGCTCAAGGATGGCGAGCCGGAGACGGCAATCGTCCTGGTCAGCCACGATCTCGGCGTCGTCGGCGAGATGTGCGAGCGGATCGCCGTCATGTATGCGGGAAACCTGGTCGAGGTCGCGCCGGCTGACGACATCCTCGACGACCCAAAGCACCCCTACACGGTCGGCCTCATCGCCTCGATCCCGCGCCTGGACCGCGAGGTCGGCGCGCTCAACCCCATCCCGGGGCGCCTCGCCGACCCGGTGACGCCTCCGCCCGGCTGCAAGTTCCACGCACGCTGCGCGCATGCCTTCGAGCGCTGCCGCGTCGAGCGGCCGGTGCTGAAGACGCTCGTCCCCGGGCGCCAGGTCGCCTGCCACCTGCATGACTGAGGCCGCCTCTCCGCTGGTCGAGGTCTCGGACCTCACCGTCCATTTTGCCGGGCGCGGCAACGTGCTCGGCCGCCTGCTCGGCAAAGGCCCCGTCGTGCACGCGGTCAACGGCATCTCCTTCGCCATCGGCCGCCAGGAGGTGCTCGGCCTTGTCGGCGAGAGCGGCAGCGGCAAGACCACCACCGGCCGCGTGCTCGCGCGCCTCGTGCCGCCGACCGGCGGAAAGGTCCGGCTCGATGGCGAGGACTGGCTGGGCCTCTCGGGTCCGGCGTTGCGAAGGCGCCGGCGCAACGTGCAGATGATCTTCCAGAATCCCTTCGCCTCGCTCGATCCGAAATGGACGGTCGAGCGCATCGTCGCCGAGCCGCTGAAGACCCATGAACGCATGGGCGCACCGGAGCTGCGCCGCCGCGTGGCCTCGTTGCTCGAAGGCGTCGGCCTCGATCCCAGGCTGATGACGCGCTACCCGCACCAGTTTTCCGGCGGCCAGCGCCAGCGCATCGGGCTTGCCCGCGCCATGGCGCTCAACCCGCAGCTCCTGATCGCCGATGAGCCGGTCTCCGCGCTCGACGTCTCGATCCAGGCGCAGATCCTCAACCTGCTGGCCGAACTCAAGGCGAGCCATCGCTTGAGCATGCTGTTCATCAGCCACGACCTCGCCGTGGTTCGGCACGTCTCCGACCGCGTCGCCGTCATGTATCTCGGCACGCTGGTCGAGATCGCCGAAACCAAGACGCTCTACCGCTCGCCCCGCCACCCCTACACCCAGGCGCTGCTCTCGGCGATCCCCGACCCGACGCGCCGCAAGTCGCGGAAGGCGATCGCGCTCAAAGGCGAGATCCCGAGCCCGCTCAACCCGCCGAGCGGCTGCGTCTTCCACCCACGCTGCCCGTTGGCGCAGGCGCGTTGCGCGCAAGAGACGCCGAAGCTCCGGCCGCTCGCCGACGGGCAATGGGCCGCCTGCCACCTCGCATGATCTTATCCCCTTGGCATTCTTGACTTAAGCTTCACGGCACCCGCATCCTTCTGCGATCTGAAAGGTGGGGGATCATGGCTCAGTCGGTGCTGTTCAAGAACATGGAGCTGCTCGATCCGCGCTGGGACTCGGCGCGCGGCGGCTACCAGGTGCTGACCGAAGGCGGGGCCATCAAGGAGGTCTCGGACAAGCCGATCAAGGCAGCAAAGGCCACTGTGGTCGATTGCGGCAAGCGCACGCTGATGCCCGGCCTGATCGACTGCCACGTCCATGTGATGTTGAGCGAGGTCAACATCCGAAACCTCGAGAACATCCCGCTCACCCTGATGACCGCGCGCTCGGCCGAGCTGATGCGCGGCATGATAGACCGTGGCTTCACCACCGTGCGCGACACGGGCGGCGCCGACTGGGGTCTCAAGACCGCGGTCGAGACCGGGCTTCTCCCCGGCCCCCGCCTGTTCATCTCCGGCCGCGCCATCGGCCCGACCGGCGGTCACTCGGATTCGCGCCGGCGCACCGACATGGGCGCGCGCTGCGGCTGCTGCAACGCCCTGGTCCATGGCATGGCGATCGCCGACGGCGCCGACGAGGTGCGCAAGACCGTGCGCGAGCAGATGCGCCAGGGCGCCGATCAGATCAAGATCATGTGCTCCGGCGGCGTTGCCTCACCCTACGATCCGCTCGACAGCCTGCAATACTCGCCGGCCGAGATCGCCGCGGCAACCGACGAGGCCGCCAATTTCGGCCGCTACGTGCTGGCCCATGCCTATACGCCGGAGGCGATCACGCGCGCCGTCACCAACGGCGTGCGCACCATCGAGCACGGCAACCTGATCGACGCCAAGTCGGCGAAGCTTCTGGCTTCCAAGGGCGGCTTCATGATCGCCAACCTGGTGACCTATTTCGAGATGCAGGAGCGCGCGGTGCAGTTCGGCATGAGCGCCGACATGCTGGCGAAGAACGACATCGTCCTCGAAGGCGCGCTGCGCTCGCTCGAGATCTGCAAGAAGGCCGGCGTCGAGGTCGGCTTCGGCTCGGACCTCCTCGGCCAGCTGCAGACCGAGCAGAGCAAGGAGTTCATCCACCGCGCCAAGGTCCTTAAGCCGATCGAGATCATCCGCCAGGCGACGCTGGTCGGCGCCAATATCATCCGCCAGGAAGGCAAGCTCGGCGTGGTCGAGCCCGGTGCCCATGCCGACCTCATCCTCGTCGACGGCAACCCGCTGAAGAAGCTGGAGCTGTTCCTCGACCAGGGCGCGCATCTGCCGGTGATCATGCAGGGCGGCAAGTTCCATAAAAACGAGCTGTCCTGATGCCCAAGAACGCCCCCTCCTCGCTTCTCTTCCGCAATCTTCAGCTGCTCGACCCGCGCTGGAATGAGGCGCGCGGCGGCTACGAAGTCCTGGTCGAAGGCGAGAAGATCAAGGAAGTCTCGGACAAGCCGATCCGCGCGGCAGCGGCGCAGGTGATCGACTGCGGCAAGCGCACGCTGATGCCCGGCCTGATCGACTGCCATGTGCACACCATGCACAGCGAGGTCTATATCAGCCGGCTCGAAGGCATGCCGCAGACCTTGATGGCGGCGCGCTCGACCCAGCGGCTCAAGGCCTTCATCGACCGCGGCTTCACCACCTGCCGCGATGCCGGCGGTGCCGACTGGGGCATCAAGGCCGCCGTCGAGACCGGCCTGATCAAGGGCCCGCGCCTGTTCATCGCCGGCCGATCGATCGGCCCGACCGGCGGCCACAACGACCGCAACCGCCGCACCGATGCCGGCGCGCTCTGCAACTGCGCCAACGCCATGGTCTTCCTCCGCCACCTCGCCGACGGGCCGGACGAGGTGCGCAAGGCAGCGCGCGAGCAGATGCGCCAGGGCGCGGACCACATCAAGCTGATGTGCTCGGGCGGCGTCGCCTCTCCCTACGATCCGATCGACTCGCTCCAGTTCACGGTCGAGGAGATCACCGCCGCGGTCGAGGAGGCGCATGCTTTCGGCCGCTACGCGCTGGCGCACGCCTATACGCCGGAAGCGATCACCCGCGCCGTCTCTTGCGGCGTTCGCACGATCGAGCACGGCAACTTGATCGATGCCAAGTCGGCGCAGCTCATGGCGAAGAAGGGCGCCTACATGGTCGCCAACCTCGTCACCTACTACGCCATGCGCGAGCGCGCTGCCGAGTTCGGCATGACGAAAGACATGCTCGACAAGAACGAGTCCGTGATCGATGGCGGACTTAAGTCGCTGGAGATCTGCAAGAAAGCCGGCGTCAAGGTCGGCTACGGCTCCGACCTCCTGGGTCAGCTCCACTACGAGCAGAGCAAGGAATTCATCTTCCGCCGCGAGGTCCACACCCCGATCGAGATCATCCGCCAGGCGACGCTGGTCGGCGCCGAGATCGTACGCATGGACGGCAAGCTCGGCGTGATCGAGCCGGGTGCCTTCGCCGATCTGATCGTCGTCGATGGCGACCCGCTGAAGAAGCTGGAGCTGTTCCTGGACGAGGGAGCGCACCTCTCTGCTATCGTCAAAGGCGGAGCCTTTCACAAGAATCGCCTCTCTTAAGGGCGGCAGCCGCAGTTTCGGCGGTCATGCGCGATCGACGACACCCAGCCGCGGCGACGACGAGGCGCCGAGCATAGTCAGCCGGGCAGAAGCAGACCCTGAGCACGCCCGACTGGAGCGCCCGGAGAAAAGTCATGGCGGAGCAGCCGCGCAGCCGTGCTTTCCCTGCTACTCCGGAGACGCCTCACAAAGATCTCTAGAATTTAAAGTATTAACGTCAGCTTTCCGTGGAGGTTTCGCACGCGCTCCATTGAGGTTTTTCAGCCATTCCTTCGCGATTTCTCGGGCAGCCTCTAACGGCGAAAGAAAAGCCGTTGCCTTCCCACGGC
>VGEH01000119.1 GCA_016869375.1 Alphaproteobacteria bacterium
CAAGGAGTGCATTCAGCGTCTCCTCGACCGTGCCGCGCACCATCTCTCCCAGATGATCCCTGATCCGAGCCTCGTCGATCTGGATCACCTGGCCCATCGCAGTCTCACTGCTCATCGTTTGCTCCTTCACTCTAGAAGAAGCCACCATTCCCGAAAGTGCGAAAGATTCTGTACGTTATCCCGCCAGCCTGCGCGCGCTCGGCCACGAGACGCGGATCGCCGAATTCACCTCCGGCCTGCAGGGCATCATGGTGACGCGGAAGGGCCTCTTCGGCGGCGCCGATCCGCGCCGCGAGGGCGTCGCGCTCGGCGACTAGACTTGGGCCTCAGTCGTTGCAGGCCCAGCCGCGGATGACACAGCGTCGCCCGCCATGTCTGCTGCACTCGTATAGCGCCCTGTCTTCTGCCGACCTGCGCGAGCGGTTCTCTCCCCATCCGAAGACGCTGCTGCCGCGTGTCTCGTCGGCGGCATAGGCGATGCACTCCTCAAACTCCGACACGATCGAGCAGTTTCGACCGCACTCTCGCCTGGCGCGGCTGCGAGCATCGTCGCGCGAACGATAGCTGTAGGCGATTCCGAACCGCTGCTCGCGCTCGTTGTCGACGGCCAGCGCACCATAGGTGTGGTCCGCCTGAGCCGCGATCGGCAGCCCCATGGCCAGGGCGAGCGCGACGGCGATCGCACGGATCATGGCGGGCATTCGTTCCCCCGTCGTTTTCGCTAGGCCGGCTCGTCGTCGAGCTTGTGCGCTTCGTGCGCACGTTCGGCGCGGGCCTCTTCGAGGCGCTTCCGTTCGGTCTCGGCCGTGGGCCGGCCGAACTTCAAGCGATTCGCCTCGGCTTCCTTGGCGCGCTCGGCGCGGGCCTTGGCTTTCCGCACCAGCTTCAGGTTCACGATCTCGGCCATGCCGGGAGATTACGCTCTGGCGACGGCGTCGAGAATGGCGTCCAGCTGGGCCGCAAGCCCGGATCGGTCCTTGGCGAAGGTCCCGGCGATGGCGGCGGTGCCGATGGTGAAGGCGTCGGCGCCGGCACCGCGGACGGCCTTGATGCGCTCGGAGGAGTCGATCGAGCCGGCGACGATCAGCTCGCCCTTGAGCGCCTTGCGCGTGGCGCGGACCAGATCGATCGGGTCGGCCTCGGTCGCGCGATAGGCGAGAAGGTCGACGCCCTTCGCGCCCATGGCCTCCAGGCGCCGGCAATCCTCGGCGATGCTGGCGGGCGAGCCGCCGAGCCTGGTCGGGTGGCCTTCCGGTCGGCCGCAGAAGGGATAGCAGGCGACGCCGGGCGCGGCGGCGAGGATCGGGGCTGCGTCGGCGCCGCCGAGAAGCTTGTCCACGCCGAGCTTCGCCGCCGCCTTGGCTGAGGCGACCGCGGTCTCGGTGGAGGTCGAAACGACCTCGAGATAGGTGGTGGCGCCGGAAGCCTTAAGATTTGCGTGCAGCGCCTCAAGCGTCGCGAAGGGGACGCCGATGTCCTTGAACCCGACATGCTTAAGCCCGAGCGGGCGGATCGCGCCGGCCACGGCAAGGCAGTCGGGGATCGTTCGATCCCCGACCGTCAGCATGAAAATGAAGTTCATCCCCCCGGACGACGAAGCGACGTCAGTTCTTGTAGTCGCCCTCGTCCTTGTCGAGCACGCGCATCCAGGCGTTCAGATGCGCCTGCGCGGCCGGCGGGTTCAGGCCTTTGTCGCGCTGCGGCGAGTCGCGGAGGATCGACGGATCCAGGCTGTGCACCGGGCCGCCCATCTGGCGGGCGAGGATCGTGTACATCGCCCAGCGCTCGGTGAAGTAGAAGCTGTCGAAGGCATCGGCGACCGAGGCGCCGACCGTGGTCAGCCCGTGCATCGCATGCACGATGACGGTCTTCTTGCCGATCTCCTTGGCGAGCTTCTGGATCGCTTCCTCGTCGACCGGGCCGGTCATCTCGTCTTCGTAGTGGAGCTGCTTGGCGAGCCCCATGGCGATGGCGTGGCTGGTGTCGAAGCGGCCGCCCTTCACGCAGGCGATGGCGGTGGCGTAGGGCGGATGCGCATGGATGATCGCGGTCGCGCTCGGCAGCAGCTCGTGCAGGCGCGGATGCAGGTAGAAGGCGACGCGGCGGACCTGGCCCTCGCCGGCGAGCACATCGCCCTTGCCGTTCACCAGCAGGAGGTTCGACGCGGTGACCTCGCGGAAATGCAGCTCATAGGGGTTGAGCAGGTAGCGGTCCGGGCCGACCTGGACCGAGAAGTGGTTGGCGATGCCCTCGTTCCAGCCGAGCCGGTTGGCGATGCGGAACGTGGCGGCCAGCTCGACGCGCGCCTTCCACTCGGCGCTGTCGGTCTTCGGCATCTTGATCACGGTCATGGCGCTGCCCCTCAGTTCTTGTAGTCGGGTTCGAGCGTGTCGAGCCGGCGCTTGATGCCGGCGAAGTGCTTCTCGACATAGAGGTCGCCGCTCTCGAAGACGCGGCGGACCTCATCGATCATCGGCTGCTGTACGCGCTTCATCGGCCGGCCCGACTGCATGGCGAGAAGCTGCACCTTGCAGACCTCTTCCAGGAAGTAGAGGCGGTCGAAAGCCTCGGCCATGGTGCCGCCGGCGACCAGCGGCCCGTGGTTGCGCATCATCATCGTGGTGTGGTCGCCCATCAGCTTGGCGACCCGCGTGCCTTCCTCGTAGGAGAGGGCGAGGCCGGAATAATCCTCGTCATAGGCGGTGCGGTCGATATAGGGCAGCGCCGACTGGTTCACCGGCTCGATCCGCCCGTTCTCGATCAGGCACAACGCCGTCGCATAGGGCATGTGCGTGTGCAGCACGACCTGATGCTTCTTGTTGGCGCGGTGGATCGGGGCGTGCAGGTAGAAGGCGGTCGCCTCCACGGTGTTGTTGCCCTCGACGACCTTGCCGTCGAGGTCGCACACCACCAGGCTCGAGGCGGTCACCTCGGACCAGTAGAGCCCTTCCGGATTGACCAGGAAGAGTTCCTCCGAGCCCGGCACCATCATGCTGAAGTGGTTGCAGACGCCGGTCTGCCAGCCGAGCCGGTAGGCCCAGCGAAGGGCGGCGGCAAGATCGATCCGCGCCTGCCCGATGTCGTTCCGTCGCATTCCAAACCCGGTCTTGAAGCGTTGGCCGAAAACGGGCCGCAGCTTGGCTTTTCACATCGGAAAAGGCAAGAAGCTGCGACGTTTAGCCCGTGGCGAACACCGGCTCGAAACCGTCCTCCATGGGGAAACACGGGCGGTCCAGGCGCTTCCAGGCGACCGAGGCCAGGTTGCAGGTGGTCGGGCCCGGCGTGTCGAGCACGAACATGGCTGGCGCCCCGGCATAGGCCTGCTGGTAGTTCATCGGGTTCTTGACCACCAGGAACTTCATCCGGCGGACGTCGATGCCGAGGGCCTGGAAGGGCTCGTCGGCATATTCGTAGGAGGAAAGCGAGGCGCACAGCACCTTGATCGGGCCGATCGCGAGCACCGCGGCATCGCCGATCGAGGCCTCGACGCCGCCCATGAGCCCGCCGGAGTAGCGGAAGCTCGCTTTCGGCTCGACTCGCTCGACCAGAACCTCAGCCTGAAGGGGTGGGCCGCCGAGCCTGGCGGTGTGATTGCCGAGCGTCGCGCGGAAGCGCTTGCCGACGCCGGCCTCGCGCGCCCGGACCACCATGTCCGGATCGACGATGTGGATCGCCGCGGACTGGTCGGGCGCGTGCTCGAGCAGCGCCCGCAGCACCACCGAGGAGTCGCCGGAGGCGCCGCCGCCGACGCAATCGGCGGCATCGGCCAGGATCACCGGACCGCCCGAGAGCGCGCGGCCCTTGCGGATCGCGTCGGCCGGTTTCTCGGTCGGGACGAGGAACTCGCGGCGCTTGCGCCAGTGAAGCTGCACCATCTCCTCGGCGACGCGGTCGGCTGCGGCCGCGTCGCCGTCGGCGACGGTCACCGCGGTGACGCCGACGCCCGGCAGGTCGAGCCAGGGCTGGACGCAGAAATAGCTGGCGGCCAGCACCGTGCCGTCGGCCTCGCGGCCTCGGGCCAGGTCGATGATCTCGCGCATCGGCCCGTCGCCCTTGGTGCGCTGGCGCTGCGCCGGCAGGATCATCGGCGCGCGCCGGAAGCGGCTCACCGGCCGGATCTGGCCGCGGATCGTGCGCAACAGAAGCGTCGCGGCGCGGGCGCCGGTCTCGTGCGTGTCGTCGTGCGGATATTCGCGATAGCCGATCAGGATCTGCGCATGACGCGTCATTGCCGGCGTGATGTGGCCGTGCAGGTCGCAGGAGACCGCGATCGGCACGCTGTGGCCGATGATCTCCCTGACAGCGGCCAGGATCTCGCCCTCGGCATCGTCGGTGCCCTCGGCGATGAAGGCGCCGTGCAGGGCCAGGTAGACGCCGTCGAGCCTGCCGGCCGATCTGATCCGCTCCAGCAGCTCGTCGCGGAAGGCGCGATAGACCTTCCCGGCGACGCGGCCGCCGGCACCGCCATGGGTGGCGATCAGCGGCACGATCTCGACCTCGGCACTGCGGAAGACTTCGAGCGCGCCCCCGACCTCGGTATTGGTCGAGGCGAGCTTCGCCGGGATCTCCACGCCGGAAGCGAGGTACTTGCTGGCGAAATCGGCATGGCCGGTGATCACCGGCGACAGCGTGTTGCCTTCGAAGAGAAGCGCGCCGAGCGCGATGCGGGGCTGGCTCATGCGGCGCTCCTGCCACTGAGCAGGCGATGGAAGACGTCGAGGTCGGTCGGTCCCTCGCAGGCGATGGCGACGACCTTGGACTTGCCGTCGAGGCCGAGCTCGCGCCGCATCGTCTCGTCGTTGGTCGCGACCAGCGCGCCGGCAAGGCCCGCGATGCCGGTTTCGCCGATCACCAGCGAGTCGGGTCCGTCATGCGCCATCTTCATGGCGGTCACGGCCGGCGGGTCGGGAATGGCGAGGAAGCCGAAGGCGCCCTCGTCCAGGATCTCCCAGGCGAGGTGGGAAGCGGTGCCGACCGAAAGCCCGTCCATGACGGTCGCCAGCGATCCGTCGGTGCGCGAGAGCTTGCCGCGCGCGGCGCTCTGATAGACGGCGTCCGCCGTCAGCGGCTCGACGACGACGACCTTGGGACGCCTGGCGCCGAGGCTCTGCCAGAGCCGCCCGGTCACGGCGCCGGCGAGGGCGCCGATGCCGGCGCCGACGAAGACATGGGTCGCATCGTCGGCGGCATCGACCAGCTCCTGGCCGAGCATGGCATAGCCGTGCATCGTATGCGCCGGCACCTTCGGATAGGCGGCCTGCGCGACGTCGGAGATGACGTAGCTCCCGTTCGTCTCGGCGTCGCCATGGCAGCGCGCGAGCGCGTCGTCGTAGGTGCCGGGAACGCGGATCACGGTGGCGCCGAAGGACTCGATCGCCCGCGCCCTTCCGGCACTTACATTTTCGTTCATGTAGATCCGGCAGCCGGCGCCGAGGCGCTGCGCCGCCCAGGCGACGGCGCGGCCGTGGTTGCCGGAGGTCGCCGAGGCGAAGACGAGCGGCGGCTTCGCCTCGCCGGCCAGGCATTGCACCGCGTAGGGCGGCCCCAGCGCCTTGAAGCTCTGCACGGCGAAGCGCGCGCCCTCGTATTTGATGCCCACCGAGCCGACACGGAAGCTGCGCGCGAGGTCCGGACGATCGACCAGGGGCGTTGCCGCGTATTCCGGCCAGGAAAGGATCGCGCGTTCGGCCGCCCGGTAGTCGGCCTCCGACATCACGGCCTGCTGGCGTGCTCCGTAGGCCCCTTCGGCGAAGCGTGGATTGACCTTCAGTCTCGCGTTCATCGACAGCAATTCTCGCGCGTTTTTCCTATCGGAACATTGTTTTATGATAGGGTTGCGCCAAGGGGAAGGCTTGTCTTATGGTCCGCCCCTTCAGGTGCCCATATAGTCGAGGCACCAAGGGGAGGGGGAGCCGGACCGGCCGATGCTGCGCTATCTGGTCTATCGACTATTGTCGGCGATTCCAGTCCTGATCGTCGTCTCGCTGGTCACCTTCCTCATCATCTTCCTCGTTCCCGGCGATCCGGCGGCGGAGATCGCGGGGCCCGGCGCCTCGGGCGACGAGATCCGGCGCATCCGCGACAGCCTCGGCCTCAACCGGCCGTTCCACGAGCAGATGATCTCGTACTACACGCGCCTCTCGCAGGGAGACCTCGGCCGCTCGATCCTGCTCAACCGCGGCGTGACCGAGGCGATGATCGAGCGCGCGCCGGTGACGCTGTCCCTGGCTGCCGCCGGCCTCTTCATGGCGATCTTCGTCGGCATGACGCTCGGCGTCATCGCGGCGGTCCGCCAGAACACGCTGACCGACCAGGCGGCGATGAGCTTCGCGCTGTTCGGCCTCTCCATCCCGGACTTCTGGTTCGGGCTGGTGATGATCTACATCTTCGCCGTCTGGCTCGGCTGGCTTCCGACCGGCGGCTTCATTCCGATCGAGCAGAGCTTCACCGGCTGGCTGCGCTCGATGGCGATGCCGGCGCTGGCTTTGGGCCTCACCCAGACCGGCCTGATCGCGCGCATCACGCGCGCGACCATGCTGGAGGTGCTGAGGCAGGACTACGTTCGTACCGCGCGCGCGAAGGGCATGCCGGAATGGGTGGTGATCGGGCGCCACGCGCTCGCCAACACGCTCATTCCCGTCGTCACCGTGATCGGCCTGATCGTCGGCATCCTGCTCGGCGGCTCGCTGGTGATCGAGCAGGTGTTCTCGCTGCCCGGGGTCGGCCGCCTCATCATCGGCGCCATCCTCCGTCGAGACTTCCCGGTCATCCAGGGCGGCCTGCTGCTGACGGCCTCGATCTTCGTCATGGTCAATATCTGCGTCGACATCGCCTACGCCTATCTCGACCCGCGGGTGCGCTATGACTGACGCGACGGTCAACGAGGCGCGCTTCCGCCTCTTCCTGGATCGCGTCCGGCGCTCGACGCTGCCGCGCCGGCTGTACAAGCATCGGCTGTTCATGACCGGGCTCATCCTGTTCGCGATCGTGCTGGCCATGGCGTTCCTGGCACCCCTGATCGCGCCGCACGCGCCGAACCAGAACAATTTCCGCTACCGCCTCGGCGAGCCGAACGCGACGCATTGGCTCGGCACCGACAATTTCGGCCGCGACGTGCTGTCCCGCGTGATCTACGGCAGTCAGGTCAGCCTCCGCATCGGCTTCCTCGTCGTGGTCATGAACGCCGTGTTCGGCACGCTGATCGGCGCTTCGGCCGGCTATTTCCGCAGGCTCGACAACCCGATCATGCGGGTCATGGACGGGCTCATGGCCTTCCCGGCGATCCTGCTGGCGATCGCGCTCGCCGCGACGCTGGGTCCGTCGGAGTTCAACGCGGTCCTGGCCCTGACCGTCGCCTACGCGCCGAGGACGGCGCGCATCGTCCGCGCCTCGGTGCTCGTCGTGCGCGAGATGGACTATGTCCAGGCGGCGCTGGCCTCCGGCGCAGGACATATCCGCATCCTTTTCCGGCACGTGCTGGTCAACTCGATGGCACCGCTGCTGGTGCAGCTCACCTTCATCTTCGCCGTGGCGGTGCTGGCGGAAGCTGTACTTTCCTTCATCGGCGTCGGTCCGCCGCCGCCGACGCCTACCTGGGGTAACATCATCTCCGAGGGCCGCAACTATATCCGCGAGGCCCCCTGGATCTCGCTGTTTCCGGGCATCGCCATCGCTTTCACGGTTCTCGGACTCAACTTGCTCGGCGACGGGCTTCGCGATGTGCTCGATCCGCGCATGAAGGTGGAGACGCGATGACCACGCCGCTGCTCTCGGTCAAAGACATGTCGACGGCGTTCGGCTCGGCGACCGTCGTCGACCGGGTCAGCTTCGACCTCGGTGCCGGCGAGGTGCTCGGCATCGTCGGCGAGTCCGGTTCCGGCAAGAGCGTGACCGCGCTCTCGATCATGCGCCTGATCGCTCATCCCGGCCGGATCACGACCGGCTCGGTGCATTTCGAGGGCGAGGACCTGCTCGCCAAGTCGGAAGCCGAGATGCGCAAGATCCGCGGCGCGCGGATCTCGATGATCTTCCAGGAGCCGATGACCTCGCTGAACCCGGTGTTCACCATCGGCGACCAGATCATGGAGACGCTCCGCCAGCACCAGGGCATGGACCGTGCCGCCGCCCGCCGGCGCGCCGTCGAGCTCCTCAAGCTGGTTGAGATCCCCTCGGCCGAGCGGCGCGTCGACGAATACCCGCACCAGATGTCGGGCGGCATGCGCCAGCGCGTGATGATCGCCATCGCGCTCGCCTGTTCGCCTAAGCTCCTGATCGCCGACGAGCCGACGACCGCGCTCGACGTCACCATCCAGGCGCAGATCCTCGACCTGCTGCGCCAGCTCCAGAAGGAGCTCGGCATGGCGGTGATCCTGATCACCCATGACCTCGGCGTCGTCGCCGAGTTCGTGCAGCGGGTCATCGTCATGTACGCGGCCCGTGTCGCCGAGACCGGTCCGGTCGGCGGAATCTTCCGCACGCCGCAGCATCCCTATGCCGAGGGCCTTCTGCAGTCGGTGCCGCAGCTCGACCACGTCGTCGACCGGCTCTCGGCGATCGAAGGCTCGATCCCGAGCCCGCACGATTTCCCCGCCGGGTGTCGCTTCAATCCGCGCTGCAAATACGCGAAGCAGCCCTGCACGGTGATCGAGCCGAAGCTGATCGAGCTGATGCCGGCGCATCGCGCCGCCTGCATCCGCCATACGAACTACGAGGACCGGCCATGACGGCGCCGGCACCCTTCATCGAGGTCGACAACCTCGTCAAGCATTTCCCGATCCGGAAGGGGTTCTTCTCCTCGAGCGAGGCCGGCACGGTCCGTGCCGTCGACGGCATCAGCTTCACCGTCGCCCGGGGCGAGACGCTCGGCCTGGTCGGCGAGTCCGGCTGCGGCAAGTCGACGACCGGACGCCTCATGCTGCGGCTGATCGACCCGACTTCGGGCGCTCTCCGCTACGACGGTACGGATCTCGCCCGCGTCTCGCCGAAGCAGATGCGCGAGCGCCGGCGCGAGCTGCAGATCATCTTCCAGGATCCGTTCTCGTCGCTGAACCCGCGCATGACGGTCGAGAGCATCATCTGCGAGCCGCTGGTGATCCACGGCATCGGCAATTCGGCGTCGCGCCGTGCGCGGGCGCATGAGCTGCTCGACGTCGTCGGCCTCGCGCGCAGCTACGCCAATCGCTACCCGCACGAATTCTCCGGCGGCCAGCGCCAGCGCATCGGCATCGCGCGCGCTCTCGCGCTTCGCCCGCAATTCATCGTCTGCGACGAGCCGGTCTCGGCCCTCGACGTTTCGATTCAGGCCCAGGTCATTAACCTGATGCAGGATTTGCAGAAGGAATTCGGTCTCACCTATCTCTTCATCAGCCACAATCTGGCCGTCATCCGGCACATCGCCGACCGCGTAGCCGTCATGTATCTCGGCAAGATCGTCGAGCTGACCGACAAGCACAGCCTTTACGCCGATCCCAAGCACCCCTATACGCAGGCCCTCCTGTCGGCGATCCCTATCGCCAATCCGGATCGCAAGCGCCAGCGTGTCGTGCTCACCGGCGACGTGCCGAGCCCGATCAATCCGCCTTCGGGGTGCCACTTCCATACGCGCTGCCCCTATGCCGAGGCGCGGTGCAAGGCGATCGAGCCGCCGCTGAGCGATGTCGGCGGCGGCCATCAGGTTGCCTGCCATCTCGTCCAACCGTCAGCCTAGAGCTCACCGATGGGCTTCACGCTCGCCGAGTTCCGCGCCGCCGCGGCGCGCATCAAGGGGCTCGTCCGCCGCACGCCGATGATGCAGAGCTGTGGGCCTGTCACGAGCGGGCCCGACATTGCGCTCAAGCTCGAATGCCTGCAGATCACCGGCTCTTTCAAGCCGCGCGGCGCCGTCAATGCGCTGAAGAGCCTGCCGGACGAGGCGATCCGCCGAGGCATCATCACCGCCTCGGGCGGCAATCACGGCAAGGCGGTCGCCTATGCCGGCAGGATCGCCAAGACCCGGGCGGTCGTCTACCTGCCGAAGAGCGCGCCGCCGGAGAAGGCGGCGACGATCAGGGCCTTCGGCGCCGAGCCGATCACCTTCGGCGAGGTGTGGGACGACTCGAACGCCGAGGCGAAACGTCATGCCGAGCGCGAAGGCATGACCTACATCCATCCGTTCGGGGACGAACCGGTGATCCTGGGCCAGGGCACGCTCGGGCTCGAGGTGCTGGAGGACCTGCCCGAGGTCGACATCGTCCTGACGGCGATCGGCGGCGGCGGCTTCGCGGCCGGCGTCGCCACGGCGATCAAGGCGGCGAAGCCGGGGGTGCGCATCATCGGCATCGAGCCGGTCGGCGCGCCGACCCTGCATGACAGCGTGAAGGCGGGAAAGCTGGTCACCCTCGATAGGATCGAGAGCAGGGTCAGCACCTTGTCGGCGAAGCGATCCGACCAGATCAATCTCGACCTGATCGGCAAGAACGTCGAGCGTATCGTGCTCGTCACCGACGAGCAGATGCGGGACGCGGCGCGCTGGCTGTGGAAGGAGCTCGGCATCGCCGCCGAGCTCTCGGGCGCCGCCTCGGTCGCGGCGCTCCTTACCGGCAAGGTCGAGCTGCCGAAGAACGCAAAGGTCTGTGCCGTGATCTGCGGCGCCGGCAGCGACGGGATCGGCTAGAAGCCGTTCAAAACTTGCCTTTGAGCCGCTTTGTTCCGTCGGTCGAGAAAATGACCGCCGTGGCTTCGATGGTGAGCTTGGCGTTCGACTCCCCGGTCTTCCACTCGCCGCACAGCATCAGAATGGCTCCGAGGGCGCAGATGCAGCCCTGCTCGGCGCCTGCGCGCAGGCTGTCGCAAGCCTCGCCCTTCTCGCTCCTGGCCCCCGTCAGCTTCTGATCGATCGCTTTCCTGGCCGAGTTGACCCTGTCGACGGCTGCCGCAAGGCCGAGCGTGAAGACACTGAGTGCAATGACCGCGACGTTGCCTTCCTTCTTGTCGATCACGTACTGGATGTTCTTCACGCACTTGCCGCAGGTGCAAGGATAGCCGCCGACGCCGTCTCTCGTGGCGGCTTCTTTCAGGTCATAGAGCGCGAAAATACCGGTCGCCTGGTTGGCGATCCTGGCGGCGGCGATCCACGGACCGAGCGCCGACGCAAGCGGAAACAGCTTGGTCGAGGCGACCCCAACTCCGACCGTAACGGTAGCGAGACCCGAGGCATCGTTGATGGCGGTTTTGACCGCCCATTCGGCGACCCACGGAGCGGCGGTCGTCTTGAGAAAGGCCACGGTCTTATCGAACAATGTGCGTGCGGCCGGCGCGGGCGCCTTCTCCTTGAAGATTTCCGCTAGCTTTTGCAGTTCTTCCGGCGGACAAAGGGCCATCTGAGCAACTCCTGGAGGTTGCCGCGACAGACCTCTACCATTCCCGGTCAGCTTTGTGAATTCGCTGGGCGCAACGAAGAGAGGACGCTGGCCGCAGGCAACGCCTTGCCTGGAGGTAGGGCACGTCCTCGAGCGCGGGCTTGCGCATGAACTTGCCCTTCATCGCCTTGTGGTCGACCTCGATGTAGTCCGGCACGTCGCGCTCCGGCAGCGCCGAGGCTTCGAGCACGCTGTTCAGCGGCTTCGACTTCTCCTTCACCTCGATGGTGTCGCCATCCTTGACGAGGTAGGAGCCGATGTTGACGCGCCTGCCGTTGACTCGATGTATTGGTGCCCGATGTCGACATCGTCCTGGCGGCGACGGGCGGCGGCTTCGCCACGGCGATCAAGGCGTCGAAGCCGGGTGTGCGGATCATCGGCATCGAGCCGGCCGGCGCGCCTACGCTGCATGACAGTGCGAAGGCAGGGAATCTAGTCACCCTCGACAGGATCCAGAGCAAGGTCAGCGCGCTGTCGGCGAAGCGGTCCGATCAGATCAACCTCGACCTGATCGGCAAGAACGTCGAGCGCATCGTGCTCGTCACCGATGAGCAGATGCGGGACGCGGCGCGCTGGCTGTGGAAGAAGCTCGGCATCGCCGAGCTCTCGGCGCTCCTTGCCGGCAAGGTCGAGCTGCCGAAGAACGCAAAGATCTATGCCGTGATCTGCGGCGCCGGCAGCGACGGGATCGCCTGGGCTCCCACCGCGCGTCTCAGGCCTCTACCACTTGCTTTTTAGGCGCTCGTGGCCGTCGCTTGACCAGGTGATGGCGGTCATCTCCACCACCAGCTCGTCATCCTTCTCCTTGTTGTCCTTCCATCCTCCCGCGATCATCATGATCGAGGCGATGGCACAGATGCAGCCGCCGCGCGAGCCGGCGACGAAGCCCTGGCAGATCTTTTCCTTGGGCCGGTTCTTCTGGAAGCTCTTCCGGACCGAGTTGAGCCGGTCGGCGATGATGGCGAGGCCGGCGGTGAACACGCCGACCGCCAGAACTCCGACTTGGTACTCCTTCTTGTCGATGACGTAGGTCAGATTCTCGACGCACTTTCCGCACGTGCAGCTGTAATGCGTGTCACCTGTTCCTTTGGCGCTGTCCCGCAGGTCATGGAGGGCGAAGATGCCGCTCGCCTTGCTGCTGATCACGAGGGCCGCTAGCCAGGGGCCGAGCGCCGCGCCGAGCGGGAAGATGGCGATCGTGCCGACGCCGATGCTGACGGTGGTCGTGGCTGCGCCCGACGCCACCGTCAGCCCTGTCTGAAGACCCTGCTGAAGGGCGGTCGTCGCCGCCTGCTTGGCGTACTTGGCGAGCTTCGCCTTTGTCACGCTGAACGACTCGAACTTCGACGAGGGCGGCCCCTTCTCCTTGAAGATGGTCGCGAGCTCCTTCAGCTTTTCCGGAGGCGGCAGCGGCATGGACGAGGCTCCCGAAAGGTGGCGGTGCTGAATCAGGCCGGCAGGTCTCGGCTCGTCTGCCGTCGCGAGAGTTTTCACCCGAACGCAGGGCAGCGGCAAGGCCGCAAACGGAAAAGGCCCGCTGTGGTGCAGCGGGCCCTTATCTCGAAAACGAGTGAAAGCTCAGCGCGAGTAGAACTCGACCACGAGGTTCGGTTCCATCTGGACCGGGAACGGCACGTCCTCGAGCGCGGGCTTGCGCACGAACTTGCCCTTCATCGACTTGTGGTCGACCTCGATGTAGTCCGGCACGTCGCGCTCCGGCAGCGCCGAGGCCTCGAGCACGTTGTTGAGCTGCCGCGACTTCTCCTTCACCTCGATGGTGTCGCCATCCTTGACGAGGTAGGAGCCGATGTTGACGCGCTTGCCGTTGACCCGGATGTGGCCGTGATTGACGAACTGGCGCGCGGCGAAGACCGTCGACACGAACTTCATGCGGTAGACGACGGTGTCGAGCCGGCGCTCGAGCAGCTCGATCAGGTTGGCGCCGGTGTCGCCCTTGCGGCGCACGGCCTCCTCGTAGAGCTTGCGGAACTGGCGCTCGCCGATGTTGCCGTAGTAGCCCTTCAGCTTCTGCTTCGCCATGAGCTGGATGCCGTAGTCGGACGGCTTCTTGCGGCGCTGGCCGTGCTGGCCGGGACCGTATTCGCGGCGATTGACCGGGCTCTTGGGCCGACCCCAGAGATTCACTCCGAGACGTCGGTTGATCTTGTACTTCGCGCTTTCACGCTTTGCCATGGTTGCTCCGTATTGGGCTGTTGTTGTCCCGGTAGGGCCATCGGCCGGAACGCATCTCGTTGGATACGTTCGCTTTCCCGAGAAGAGGCGCGGAGTATAGGGACGCGCGCGGGCAAGTCAAATGGACCGTTACTTCAATAGTATCAAAAGCTTATGGGCGTGTCCGTTACGGCTGGGAAAGGCCGGCTTGGGCCGTGTAGGCTCGATTTCGAACCTCTCGGGAGCCGTCGATGTCCTCCTCCGTGCGCGGCGCGAACTATCACAACGACAGCCTGATGATCGGCTTCTCGGACTTGCGGAAGCTCAGCAACGAGCGGCCGCTGGTCATCACCGGCGGGCGCGGCGTCTTCGTCATCGACGAGCGCGGCCGCGACTACATAGAGGCGGTTTCGTCCTTCTACTGCGCCGCGCTCGGCTTCAGCGAGCAGGAACTGGTCGAGGCGGCGATCCGCCAGATGCGGGCGCTTCCCTTCTATCCCTCGGCCTCGCACCGCACCGTCCCGGTGGTCATGGAGCTCGCCGAGAAGCTGCAGGCGATCGCACCGATGCCGAAGGCGCGCGTCGCCTTCGCCACCACGGGCTCGGAAGCGAATGACAGCCTGATCAAGTTCCTTTGGTACGCCAACGGCTATTCGGGCAAGCCGAGGCGCCGGAAGGTGATCACGCGCTACGGCAGCTATCACGGCGGCACCATCGCGATGACAGCGCTCGGCGGCGGCTCGGCGCTGCATCGGAGCTTCGGCATCCCGATGGACGACTCGATCTTCGTCAGCCACCCGACCGGTGCCGCGCCGGGCGAGGGCGAAGAGGCCTATGTCGACCGCCTCGCCGAGGAAGTGCGCCAGGCGATCGAGAAGGCTGGACCGGAAACAGTCGGGGCCTTCTTCGCCGAGCCGATCTCGACCGCCGCCGGCTGGAGCGTGCCGCCTAAGGGCTACTTCCAGAAGATCAAGAAGGTCTGCGACGAGTACGGCGTCCGCTTCTTCCTGGACGAGGTCGTCACCGGCTTCGGCCGCACCGGGCACATGTGGGGGGCGCAGGCCTTCGGCGTGACGCCGGACTGCATCACCTCGGCCAAGGGCATGTCGAGCGCCTATCAGCCGATCTCGGCCGTGCTGATGAGCGAGGACTTCTATGCCGGCCTCGAGAAGGGCAGCGACGAGAACGGCTGGTTCGCCCATAGCGGCACCTATCACGCGCATCCGGTACCCGCCGCCGTCGCGCTCAAGACGCTCGAGATCTACGAGAAGCGCCAGATCGTGAAGCATGTGCAGTCGCTGCTGCCGCTCTGGCAGAAGTCGATCAAGGTGCTGGAGGATCATCCCCTGGTCGCGACCACGCGGAACTTCGGTCTCGGCGGCGCTGTCGAGTTCAAGGGTCCTGTCCAGAATCTTTCGCACATTTGATCAGGCGGCGGCTCCGGATTGTGGGACCTGCGGCTGATAGAGTGGCCGCATGTTCATGTAGCACCTGGCTGACC
>VGEH01000120.1 GCA_016869375.1 Alphaproteobacteria bacterium
AACGATCTCTTCAGGCTTGTGCCTCTTCTTCGGCATTGCAGTCCTCCTTCTTGTCAAAAGACATAGTTCAGGGTGGACCACTTTTCAGGGGGAGGACCACTCCATCCGCGCCGACTTCACTTTCGCGAATACGGCAACGACGGATCGCTTCCACCTGGTGGCCATCCGATGACGAAAGCACGTCAACATGCCGTCGTCTTCCTGACCCCGCGCCTTCTGAACGCTGATGAGGCCGCAATGTACACCAGGCGATCCCCGAACACGTTCCTCCGTGGCGTCGCCGCAGGCGAATGGCCGAAACCCATACCCGACAGCAGGGATCTGAGGTTATGGGACAGGCATGAGCTGGACGCGGAGATCGACCGCCGACGGGGTAAACCGTCGCTCGCCGCGGAAGAACAGGCTCTTGATAGGAAATTCGGGACATGAGCCCGATTAAGATCAGGCACCTGCTCGTCAAGCGTCTCGCCGACGGCGAAGTCGGCTATTACTGGAACCCGACCCGCCGGATGCGCGATCTCGGCTTCGCGCCAGAGTCTCTGGGGCGGGACCTTGTAAGGGCGATCGCTCGGGCGGAAGAGCTAAACCAACAATGGGACGCGGTACAGGCGGGAAGAACGGAAGGCCCTGCGAGCGGCACGATCAGCTGGCTCATCAACGACCATCAAAAGTCCGACCGCTACAAGAACCGCAGCGCGGCGGCGAATGAAGAAGTCGATCGCGCCTTCAAGATCATTGGTGCCGAGTTCGGCGAGTTCAAGGCAGCCGCTGTAAGGCTACGGCACTGCGAGGCGTTCTATGCCCGACTTCGCAAGGAAGGCAGCGACCACCGCGCGAACATGGTCATGAAGTGGACGCGATACCTCTTCAACCGTGCGATCGCCAAGGAGCTGATCGTCGCCAACCCCGCTGCGAATGTGGAACTCGTTGCTCTCGACTCACGAGACGTCATCTGGGAAGACGCGGAAGTCGCTGCGATGGAGGAGGCTGCCGTTGCACAAGGCCGCCCCTCGGTCGCGCTCGCCATCCGGCTAGCATACGACCTTGGTCAAAGGCTCAGCGACCTGCTTTGCTTAACCTGGACCGCTTACGATGGAAGCTCGGTAACCGTGCGCCAATCGAAGACCGCAGCGCACCGCAAGAAGAAGGGGAAGGCACCCAAGCTTATCGTTATCGACGTCCTGCCTGAACTGAAGGAACGGCTGGACGCCGCACCGAAGCTCGAGCGATCTCCGCAGATTGTCGTCAGCGAGCACAAAGGCCGCCCCTACACCCGCTTCCACTTCAACCGGCTCTTCCGCGAGACGCGGGACGAAGTGGCAAAGATCCTTCCTGCTGTGGCCGAGAAGCAGTTCCTGGACTATCGGCGATCATCCGCAGTGCGCCTCGCCGAGGCCGGCTGCACGACAGAGGAGATCGTCGCGATCACGGGACACGATATCGCGCATGGCGAGCGCATCCTGGAAGCCTACGTCCCCCGTACCGCGGTCATGGGGAGGAACGCCATCGCAAAGCTAGGAGAAGCCCGCTTAAAACGCGGAAAGTCGAAGTAGTGCGTAAAGACCTCGGCGAGGGAGCAAACCCATGACGACAGCTTTCTATTCCCATTCCTTCTCGTGTCTATACGACGAGCCGGCCCCGATCGGCGTGCTCGGGCGCGGGGCTCACCATTCGGTGTTCCGCTCGATGCAGTCGCGCGACATCAACGGCAGCCGTCTAGAGAATCGTCGCATCCACGACTTCGCGATAATTTGGGACGAGGATCACGACACACGTGTAATCAGTGTTGTCGAACGGCTGCACCTAACCGGTCTGCTCTGGCCGATTGTGTTCATCGGCGAGCGCAAGGGCGTGCTGACGATCTTCTTGCCCTTATGTCGGGCTTGCTGCGTGATCGGGAAAGCGACCACCTCGCACAGATCCGGGCAATTGCTGAGAATTCAGGCGAGGACAGTTGGGCCTGCCGGATGGGCTTATTCCACCGTACCGGAGTTTTGGAGGAGAGGAGCCTTTCCACGGGCGAAGGCATCATCAACGACGACGATTGGCGTGTCGTAAACTACCTAAATGGCATCGATGCCCTCTGGCAACTCGGCGAAAAAGTGCAGAGCGCCGAATAGGCGAAACAGGCGAAGGACGAACGGTCGAGACGAGGAGCCATCAGTTGGAATGGTCAACGCCGTACTGATCGCTCATAGCCATGAGCGGATATAAGTTCAGTAGGACCAGTCGCGCCGTTCGGCGTCCTCATCCTCTCGCTTCGCTTGCCGCTCGTAGTCGTCGGCGAGTTCATACAGCGCCTTGGCAGTGTGCGGATGCTCGAAGGCGACTGCCTTGGCCCAGGCCCGATAGGTCGCTGCTTCTGCCCGCTCTAGGTTGCCGCCATCGCCCGGATTGTGGGTCGTAACGCCGCGTCGGTTTACCTTACCGACGCGGAATCCCTCCAGCATGGGCTTGCTCCGGAAGAGGTCGAGCGCATCGCGCACAGGCTCCGCCGGCCAGTTCCCGTCCGCACCCTTCGGGGAGGCGGAAAGCATCTGTCCAATCTTGCTGTCGGCGATATATTCGCGACCGGCGGCCTTAGCCAGGACGCGGGCCTGCTTGATCCAGATCTCCAGCATTTGGCCGTCGATGGTGTTGTCGTCGCGTTGCCCCGGGATGCGGTTCCAGAGATCGAGGAGCCGATAGGCTTGGCCTGCTACTGCCCGCGCCTGTTCAGGATCGGACGGCTCAAGTTCTTCGATCCCGCTTTCGGCGCTGGCTTTGAACACAGCGCTGAGCATCTTGATGAACAGGTGGGGCTGTTCTGAAAGCTCGGACAACAGCACTTTCGGCGGGCGACGCGAGTGCTCAAGGACGCGCAGGTAGTTCCATTCCAACATCGCGAGCGCATTGCGGTCGACGTCCTCGCGAGCGTCCAGCTCCGACAGCGTCTCGGCGACGTCGTGCTGGAACATGGTGGCCTCATTGCCGGACACTGGATTCTCGATGGGTTGGCGCGCTGCCTGCTCCAGCACTTCCAGCAGAATGGCAGTCGGAACGCGCGCCCTCTTGTGACGGCTGACGAGAGCGAGGGCGTGGCGCGCCCGGCCAACATCGATTAGCTGGCGGATGGCGTAGGCGATGTCGTCGCTGTCTTTGTCCATCCAGAAGACCGGGACGTGGCGCCAGTAGGTCACCAGCGCCTCGCCACCGATCTTCACGACTTGGTCCCAAGTCCATCGGCTAGCCGGCAGAGCCCGCAGAATCGTCATAACGGCGTCATCACCCCAGGACTCTGTCCGCGCCCGCGCGATCAGCGCTTCGCCCCAGGGCTCCTTGCGGTCTCGGAACGCCGATATAATAAGGCCGTGGGCGACGTCGCGCTCGTGCGCGTCGCTGCTCCGGGTGGCGGCTTCTACTAGAGCGTCCTGATCTGCAGCCGGAAGACCGCCGTCGTAAAGCGCCTTTCCGATGTAGCCCGCGTTATCGACTAGCCGGGCCAAGTCGAGAATCGCGGGGATGCCACCATCCTTAAAGACGGCTTGAGCCGCCTTCCGCTGTGCAACCTCGACCTCGCGCTGCTCGGCTTCCCATCCCTGCCCCGGTTTGGGCAGTGCGACATTGCCCTCGAATAGCCACGCTACCCGCGCCAGCGGATCGGAAGGCGCAAAGCTCTCGTAGACTGTCTCCAACCGTTGCAGCACTGCGTCCGACAATGACCACTCGGCGTCGGAAAACTGCCGATGGTGGTGCAGGACGTGCCGGAGCTTTCTCCAAAAGACGGATCGATCGGCGGCGCGCGCGATTTTCGGTTCGGCTACCTCCAGCGCAACGAGCGCCCGCTCCGGGTCAGGGGAAAGGTCCTTAAGGCGATCAAGCAGCGCAGACCATCGCTGAGGATCGAGGCCGACATCGACGATCAGCCGTTCACTGATCTTTGCAGCACCTCGCCCAATTAGGCTCCAGGTCACTGCCTCGGGGTTGTCGACACTAAAATCACGCCAGCGCGGCAGAGGCGAAGGACTTGAGGTGTCATGGCCACTTGGCAGCACGCCGAGCATCAGCTTCCACGCAGTTGCCGGTTCGCGCTTTCGGATCAGATCGAGTGCACGGAGCCGCTGCTCTTGCGTCGCGTAGGTTTGTGGAATCCAAAGAAGATGAATCTCTCTCAGGCTGTTCATTGGCCCGTTAGCGTATCTGCGCGGCTTAGTGTCGATCGCGTCGAGACGGGCCAGGACATGGCTTACGCGCGGCATCCAATCGGGCGACCAGGCAAGCGACTCCAGAGCCCACATCAAATTGGATAGGTGCTCTCTTCCGAAGAGCCCGCCGTCATCATGACCGAACAACACGCCAATCGGAGGATCGTTCTGATCGAGACTGTCTTCAATGGCGGTTACGAAAGCGTCGGGCGAAGCCTCGGCGAGCAGCCTGAAGTCGCTGGAAAGGGACCACCAGCGCCGCGCGTCGGCATCTCGCAGCAGGCGCGCGACGATCGCGTCGGCGTGCCGCGGCGCGTCTGCCGCGGTACGGATCTTGTCGCCCCAGAGCGCCAACAGGATCAGCACTTGACCCACACCATGCCGTAGCAGCCCAGAGTACGTCGGCCGAATGCCATGGATGTCAGCCTTCCACCGCTCGTCAGGCTCCATCTCGAAACGAGGATCGGGTGCCGCCAGAACCTCCTGCGCGACGTTTTCGAAACGGGCGAGATCAGCGTTCGTCAGATGGTGAGCCAGCAAAATCCAAGCGTCCGATGGCGACGTGACCCGCCACGCTGGCCCAACCTTCTGCACTGGACTGTCGAAGGCGCCAACAAGCGGTGCCAAATCGGCGACGACGCTGTCGTACGGCTGACCCGCGAGTTCGGTTAGGCGCGCGCGGTCGCCATCGGAGGTCTCGACCCAGCCACCGGCGAGCAGCGCCGCCAATAGCGCTTTCGGCGGCGTCCTGTCTGCCCACCAGGGCAAGCGCCCAGGGGCTCCCGGGATCAGCCGACGCAGGACAGCGATATTGCGCGTGCTGTCGCGGGCCAGGGCCTCCGCGCGCGGTGCGGCGATTCCAGCCGCTTGGAGAGCTGCGGAGATACCATCCCGGGAAGGGCGCGCCAGGGATCGGACCTCTCCGTTGCCGATCAGGCGCTCGTCGTAAGCCTGAAGCACGAAGTGCCCATGCCTTGTTAAAGCACGAGCGAGGCCCGGGTCAGGCTCGGTAAGAAGCAGTATCAGGGGCGCCGGCGCGTTACTTAGTGCCCGGGCCGCCTCCGCCGTCGTCACCACCAGCGTGCGTGCACGATAGGCGGCCGCGAGATCGTGGGGCAGTTCGCTCAGTGTCGCGTGAAAGAACGCTGTTACCTCGTCAGTAGTAGTCGCCTGCAGTGAGATGACAGACGGCTCGCCACGCAGCCAGCGGAGTACCTCGGCGGCATCCTCGCTCCGGTCGGCGAGGACGAGGTCCTCTGTCAGCGGCCACTCGGTGGCGAGCGACCATTCCTCCCAAACCTCATCGAGTTCCCGTGTCCCAGGCGGCCGCTTATTGAGACGGGCTGCGATCCAGAGCCCAACAGCCGGATGCTGCTCGATCCAATGCACCAAGTCGTCCGCGTCATAGACCCGAACCTCTCGCCATGAACCTTCCGCCTGGCGGGCCTTGGCCCAGGAATCTTTCTGCGGCCAATGACGCAGCGTGACGAAAATGTAGGTAGAGACGGCAGGATCGAGCGGGGTCGGTGCAGCCGTTCGCTTCTCGTAGTCCTCCATCGCCTTCTGCTGGATATTGCGTCGCTGCACGCCGAGTTCCCAACCGGCTCGCCCCTTCGGAACATAGGCGTTGCCGTTGGCTGCCGTGGTGATGCCGTCCCACCCCGGATGACGAACTCCTTCGTCGGACGGAAAACGCAGTTCGATGCTAGGGTCGCGCGCTGCTTGGACCAACTTTGCCAGCAGCGTTGGCAGGCTGACCGGACCATCGGTGCGGTCGGCCCAGTCTGAAAGATCTTGTGCGGTGACCCAGCGAACCGGGGTGCGCGTAGCGTCCGCGCCTGTGGTAGGTGGCATGGCCGGACCGATCACGGCACCTGTGGGCAGAAAACTAATGCCCGCACGCTCCAGAGCGACGCGGATGGCGTGGGCGTTATTGGCGACAGGCGTTCGCGAACCCCGTTCGAAGTCGGCGACCGTTGAAGTTCCTACGCCCGAAGCCTTGGCGAGATCCTGCTGCGACCACGCAAGGAGCGCCCGCGCCGCCCGGACGTGCTTAGGTGTGAGGTGGGTGGGAGTGCTGGACTTGATCATGTCATATAATATATATGACCTCAGTGAATGAATTTAAAGCGTTCTCTTATGTTGACAATTACTAATATCTGCCGACAATAGGTAACATCGTGGCGGATCGTCATACGGAATATCGCAAACGCGCGCTCAGCCTGATGCGGGCTCGAGGTATCGCGCGCGCGCGGGACTTCAAAGCAGCCGGGATCCCGCTGGTCTATCTCAAGCGCCTGACCGAGGCCGGCGACATGGTTCGCCTCGGTCGTGGACTCTACCAGGATCCCGACCGCGTTGGAGAGCATATCGCGCACGATCTGGCGGAAGCGACGCGGCTAGTGCCCAATGGCGTCATCAGCCTCATCAGCGCGCTCCGGCACCATGAGCTAACGACCCAGCTGCCACACGCCGTTTGGATGACGATTCCGCACAAGGCCCGCACGCCGAACCCGACGAGCCTTAAGCTGGAAATCGTCCGCGCCACGGGCGAAGCCCTGACGGCAGCGATCGAGCAGGTGATGATCGAAGGAGTTCCGGTACCGATCTACGGCGTCGCGAAAACCGTCGCCGACTGCTTTAAGCATCGCCGCCATGTCGGCGAGGACGTGGCGATCGAGGCCCTGCGTGACGCCCTGAGGCAGCGGAAAACGACCCCGGGCGAACTTATGAGGTATGCCGCCATCGATCGCGTCGCTGGCCGAATGGAGCCGTTCGTCAAGTCCATGCAATGAAGGAAAAGATCATCAAGGATGCTGCCTCGTCGATCCGCGCGAGGCTGTTCGCCCACGCCAAAGCAAATGGCGACGACTTCCAGCGCGTCCTGACACGCTACGCCATTGAGCGGCTGCTGTTCCGCCTAGGCCAGACCGAAGCGGCTGAGACCTATGTGCTGAAAGGCGCCATGCTGTTCGTCACCTGGCCCAAGCATGTCTTTCGGCCCACCGGCGACCTCGACCTCCTCGGCCACGGCGACCCTGAACCCGACGCTCTGACGGAGCTCTTCACCCGCATCTGCCAAGTAGAGTCGCCGGACGACGGCATCCTGTTCGCCCCGGGTACGCTGAAAGTCGAGCCGGTCCGCGAGGCCGATATTTACCAGGGTGCGCGGCTGAGCCTGAAGGCCGGCTTGGCGGGCGCGGTCATCACCGTGCTGATCGATATTGGCTTCGGCGACCACGTCTATCCGCCGCCAAAACGTGAAACTTTCCCGCCCCTACTGCCGGACCTGCCAGAAGCCAAGGTCCTTATGTATCCCCCGGAAACTGTGATCGCTGAGAAGTTCGAGGCGATGATCCGCTTCGGAGAGGCCAACACCCGCATTAAGGACTTTCACGACATTTGGGTCACCACGCGAACGTTCCCGTTCGAGCTGGTCAGCATCGTCGCGGCAGTTGCCGGGACTCTGCAACGCCGTACAACCGCGATCCCGACCGAGATGCCCATCGGGCTGACCGACGCCTTTGCAGTGATCGCCGAGGAGCGCGGCCTCTGGACAGGCTTCCTGCGCCGGACGCCGCCAGCGATGGAGCCGCCATCTTTTCCCCAGCTGCAGGACGAGCTGCGACGCTTCTTCGGGCCGGTTATCGCCAGTCTGAGCGTCTCAGAAGGCGCACGGGGTCGTTGGGACCCGGATGGCGGCGCATGGCGCTGACTGTCCACATTAAGTCGGTCGTAGATCGTGTGACGGGTATCTGAAAGACGAAGAGCGGATGTCCGATATCCGTCAGAAGTTGACCAATGCAACACGCCTTGCATTCAGCCTCCGGTTGCTTCGCAATCAGGCCCGCCCGGCGTCCATGTGACCTGGCCAATTCGAAGCGACTCTTGAGCGTACTCGTCGCTGACCGGCGGCGAGCCACACGTCCTCGACACTGACGGTAACCCGCCCAAACTGAACAAAGTCAGAATGACGGGTCAGAATAGAGTCAGAATGAAATAGCTAAGTGCTGGCGTCCCCAACGGGATTCGAACCCGTGTTACCAACGTGAAAGGCTGGTGTCCTAGGCCTCTAGACGATGGGGACGGCGGCGTGGGGATACCCTCGGCGCGGCCCAAATGCAAGCACAGCGCGTTTCGCTGGTCCGCGAACCGGCTCGCCGCTTCGCCCGGGACGGGGCAGGCTCTCTTCCAGCAGTGCCCTCCGCCGCCGCCAAGCCGATGCCGACGCCGATCCGCGTGGCGCTGCTGTGCCTTTGCACCGCCGCGGCGGGCGCGCTTGGGAACGTCGTCGTCCGCCTGATGGCGGCCGAGCTGGAGCCGGTCCAGACCGCCTTCTTCCGCAATCTCTTCGGCTTCGTCAGCGCCGCGCTCCTGATGCCGCTGGTGGCGGCTCCCGGCCAGTCGCCCCTGGCAGGAGCCTTTGCCATCCCGGCGCGGATGTGGCTCGCCGCCATCCTCAACATCATCTCGATGTTCTGCTTCTTCACCGCGATCGGCATGATGGCGCTCGGCGACGTGACCGCGCTCTCCTTCGCCTCGCCGATCTGGTGGATGATCGGCGGCGCCCTCCTCTTCGCCGAGACGCTCCACCGCAGCCGCTGGATCGCCACCATCGGCGGGCTGATCGGCGTGCTCGTCATGCTGCGCCCGGGCTTGAGCGCAGTCTCCCTGCCGGCACTCCTGGTGCTGACCGGCACCGTCGCCTACGCGCTCTCCAGCCTCACGGTGAAAGCGGCGAGCCGGCATCAGACGGCGCTCGCCATCGTGCTCCAGCTCTCGCTGCTGATGACGCTGATCTCCTTCGGCCCGGCGCTCGCCGTCTGGCGCTGGCCGAGCCTCGACGGATGGCTGCTCGGCGCGCTCCTCGGCACCATGGCGACGCTCGGCTGGTATACGCTGACCAAGGCGCTGGCGATCGGGGATGCCTCCGCGATCGCGCCCTATGATTTCGCGCGCCTGCCCTTCACCATCATCCCGGCCTACTTCCTGTTCGGCGAGATCCCGGATCTCTTCGCCATGCTGGGATCGGCGATCATCTTCGCCGCGGCGCTCTACGCCTCGCGCCAGGAAATGCGGCGCGAGCGCTAACTCACAGGGCCCAGGTCCGCCCCACCCGCTTCAACCGCGCGATCAACGCGTCCTGGCCGCGCAGGTATTCCACGGGCTTGTTCGGCGTGTAGGCCGGAACCTGGCCTGAGCGAACCAGCTCGTCCAGATAGCCCAGGGTCGACGCATCGGTCATCCGCGTCGGATAGAGACGACCGTCGAGATGATCGTATTCGTGCTGGACCGTCCGCGCCTGCTTGCCAGCGATGACGCGCGTCGTCGTCCGGCCGTCGAGGTCGGTCGCGGTGAGGCGTATCCGCTGCCATCGCTGCGCCCGGCCGCGCATGCCCGGCATGGAGAGATACCCTTCCCAATTGGTCCAGGTCTCGTCGCCGACGGGTTCGAGCGTGGGGTTGACCAGCACCGTCATGCCGATCGGCCCGTCATCCGGCCAGCCGGTGGCGCCGGCCGGCGAGGTGAAGTAGATGACCACGCGCCGCGAGACGCCGATCTGCGGTGCCGCCAATCCGCCGCCGCCGACGGCGTGCAGGCTGTCGATCATGTCGGCGACGAGCAACGCGACATCATCCGCGGTCGGATCGGCAACGGCTGCCGCGACCTGAGACAGAACCGGGTCTCCGGCCCTCACGATGGGAATGACCGCCATTGATGCGTCTCCTTTCCTACTGGGCCGGCGCCGCGTCCTCGACATGGAATTGTGCCTGCCGCCGGCCGTTCCAGGTGTCGAGGCGAAGCTTGCCGGCGATGTGAAGCGCCGTCCCGCGCGCCTGCAGCAGCGATGTGCCGAGACCGTTCTCGAGCGAGCGGAAAGCGATGCCGCGGATCCGTCCGCCATCGGAACCGGCGAGCACGCAGGAGACGTGCTTCTCGCCGACCACATCAGCCTTCACCACCTTGACGCCGGCGAGCGCGAAGCGCGGCTCCGCATTGCCGGCGCCGAAAGGCCCGACCGACTGCACCATCTCGACCAGCTCCGGCGTCGCCGCTGCGGGCGCAAGCGCGCCGTCGAAGCCCAGGCTCTGCACCGGATCGATCGCGCCCAGCTCGGCCTTCATGTGCGCGCCGAGGAAGCGCGCAAGCTCGGCGATGCGGTCGGCGCTCACCGTGAATCCAGCCGCCATCGCGTGGCCGCCGCCATTGATCAGCAGCCCGGCCTGGCGCGCGGCGATCACCGCCGGTCCCAGCGCCGCGCCGGGGATCGAACGGCCCGAGCCCTTGCCGATGCCGTTCTCCACCGAGACCACGCAGACCGGACGGTTGAAATGATCCTTGAGCCGGCTCGCGACGATGCCGATCACGCCGGCATGCCAGCCTTCCGACCCGATCACCATCACCGCGTCCGACAGCTCCGCCGCGCGGGCCATCGCCTGTTCCAGCACCTGCGCCTCGATCGCCTGGCGCTCGGCATTGAAGCGGTCGAGCTCGGCCGCGATCGCCTTGGCCTCGCCGGCATCGTCGAGCGCGAGCAGGCGCGCACCGAGATCGGAGCGGCCGACGCGGCCGCCGGCGTTGACGCGCGGTCCCAGCAGATAGCCCAGGTGATAGGCCTCCGGCTCTGTTTGCATGCGGGCGACATCGGCAAGTGCGGCGAGGCCGACATTGCCGCGACGGCGCAGGACCTTCAGCCCCTGCGCCACCAGCGCGCGATTGACGCCGACAAGCGGCACCACGTCGCAAACCGTTCCGAGCGCGACGAGATCGAGCCAGGCGAGCACATCCGGCTCCGGCCGCGCCGCGAACCATCCGGATTTGCGCAGCGCACGGTTGAGCGCGACCACGAGAAGGAAGGTGACGCCGACCGCGGCGAGAGTCCGATGCGGGCTCGACTCGTCCAGACGGTTTGGATTCACCACGGCGAAGGCCTCGGGCAGAGACGGCTCTGCCGTGTGATGGTCGATCACCAGCACGTCGAGCCCGGCCGCCTTGGCCTCCGACAGCGCCTCGAAGGCGGTGGTGCCGCAATCGACGGTGACTGCGACAGCAGCGCCCTCGCTCTTGAGCTTGCGCAGGGCCGGCGCGTTCGGGCCGTAACCCTCCGTCATCCGGTCGGGGATGTAGACTCTGACCTTGCCGCCGACGGCGGCGAGGTAGCGATGCAAGAGCGCCGAAGATGTTGCGCCGTCGACGTCGTAGTCGCCGAAGATCGCGATCAGCTCGCCATCCCTGACCGCGCGCAGGAGGCGATCGGCGGCCTTCTCCATGTCGATGAGGTGGCCCGGATCGGGCAGCCAGTCGCGCAAGGTCGGCTTGAGGAAGCGGTCTGCCTGATCGGCAGCGACATCTCGCGCGGCGAGCAGGCGGCCGACCAGTTCCGGCACGCCCAAGCGCTGCGAAAGCTGCAGCGCGAGACGATCGTCGCCGGTGTTTCGCGCACGCCAGCGTCGCCCGGTGACCGAGCGTTCGACCCCGAGGAAGGGGCCGGTCACCGCATCATCCCTTGGGATCGGCGCTCGGCTTACGGACGAGATCGTGCTCGGCCTCGATCGTGCGCACCGTACCCGTCTTCGAGCGCATCACCAGCGAGCTGGTGAGGATCGAATTGCCGACGCGGCGGACGCCGCGGACCATCGAACCGTCGGTCACGCCGGTCGCCGCGAACATGACGTCGCCCTTGGCGAGGTCGAGCATGCTGTATTTGCGGTTGAGGTCCTTGATGCCGAGCTTGGCGGCGCGGCCCTTCTCGTCGTCGTTGCGAAAGAGCAGCCGGCCCTGCATCTGGCCACCGATGCAGCGGAGCGCCGCGGCGGCGAGCACGCCCTCCGGGGCGCCGCCCGAGCCCATGTAAATGTCGACGCCGGAAGACGGCTTCGAGGTCGCGATCACGCCCGACACGTCGCCGTCCGAGATCAGCATGATGCGCGCGCCGGACTCGCGGGTCTTGGCGATGAGCTCGGCATGCCGCGGGCGATCGAGGATGCAGGCGACGATGTCGCCGATATCGACCTTCTTCGCCTTGGCCAGGGCCTTCAGGTTCTTCACCGGGCCTTCATCGAGATCGACGAGGCCTTCGGGCAGCCCGCCGCCGACCGCGAGCTTGTCCATGTAGACGTCGGGCGCATTCAGGAAGTGCCCGTGATCGGCCATGGCGATGACTGCGAGCGCGTTCGGCGCGCCCTTGGCGGTGATCGTCGTGCCTTCGAGCGGATCGAGCGCGATGTCGATCTTCGGCCCGCCGCGGCCGACCTTCTCGCCGATATAGAGCATCGGCGCCTCGTCGCGCTCGCCCTCGCCGATGACGACGGTGCCGTCGATCGCGAGGCTGTTGAGCGCGGTGCGCATCGCATCCACCGCCGCCTGGTCGGCCGCCTTCTCGTTACCGCGCCCCATCCAGGCCGACGCCGCCAGCGCCGCTGCTTCGGTCACGCGCACGGCTTCGAGCGCGAGGTTGCGGTCCATTGCGGACTCGGACGCAGCGGCTTTGGCCATGGTTCCCTCCGGATTTCTTTCGTTAGAGCGACTCGATGCGGATCATGCGCGGCGGCTCGATCACGCTCTTCAATGTCTCGATACGGCTGATCGCGCGGCGCATCGCCGCTTCTTCGGCATTGTGCGTGGTCAGCACCAGCGGCACGCCTTCGTCCGGCGAGCGCGCGCGCTGCAGCACCGCCTCGAGCGACACGCGCTCGTCGCGAAGCGCAGCGGCTATGTCGGCGACGACGCCGGGCTGGTCGACGACCATGAAGCGCACATAGTAGGGACCGACATGCCGTTCCATCGCCGCGGTCGGCTCGGAGGCGAGGTCGCCTGCGGGTACGCCGAAGGTCGCCGTCGAGCGGCCGCGCGCGATGTCGATCAGATCGGAGACGACGGCCGACGCGGTCGGGCCGGCGCCGGCGCCGCGGCCTTCGAACACCGTCTGGCCGACGAAGTCGCCTTCGGCGACGACGGCGTTGAACACGCCCTCGACATGCGCGATCGGCGTCTCGAGCGGCACCATGCAGGGATGCACGCGCTGCTCGATCCCGTGATCGGTCTGGCGCGCGATGCCGAGCAGCTTGATGCGGTATCCGAGCTCGGCCGCGTATTCGATGTCGAGCGCCGAGACATGGCGGATGCCCTCGACATGCACGCCGGCGAAGTCGACGGCGCGGCCGAAGGCGAGAGAGGTCAGCACCGCGAGCTTGTGCGCGGCGTCGATGCCGTCGATGTCGAAGGACGGGTCGGCCTCGGCGTAACCGAGCTTCTGCGCTTCGGTCAGCACGTCGCCGAAGGCGCGGCCGGTCTTGCGCATCGTCGTCAGGATGTAATTGCAGGTGCCGTTGAGGATGCCGTAGAGGCGGGTGATCCGGTTGCCGGCCAGCCCTTCGCGGAGCGCCTTGACGATCGGGATGCCGCCCGCGACCGAGGCCTCGAAGGCCAGCGTCAGCCCCTTCGCCTCCGCCGCCCGCGCCAGCGTCGTGCCGTGATGGGCTAGCAGAGCCTTGTTGGCGGTGACGACATGCCGCGCCTTGGCGAGCGCGGCCTCGACCGTGCGCCTGGCGGCGCCATCGGCACCGCCGATCAGCTCGACCACGACATCGGCATCGGCTTCGTTGGCGAGCGCGACGGGATCGTCGAACCAGCGCATGCCGGAGAGATCGACGCCGCGATCCTTGCTTTTGTCGCGCGCCGAGACCGCGGTCACCTGGATCGCGCGCCCGGCGCGGCGAAGGATCAGCTCTCGCTGCTCATGCAGAAGCTTGACGGTTCCGGCGCCGACCGTTCCGAGGCCGGCTATGGCGATCTTGAGAGGCTTTGACATCGGCGTCTTCGAAGGAGCGGACGGGCGCGGTTGCGGGGGTCCCTAATAGCGGCGAAGGCGCGAAAAAGCGAGCCTGAAGCCCGCCGCCGCGCCTCCGGTCCGCCTGGCTACTCGATGAAGATCTCGGCGCGCCGGTTGGCGGCTTCGGCGGCCGCGCTGCCGGCGATCACCAGCGGCTCGGCGTCGCCCACCGCCTCGACCTTGAGGCGATCGGCGGAGATGCCGTTCCTCATCAGCTCCTGCGCGACCGCGTTGGCGCGATCGAGCGAGAGGCCGAACTCGGCGACCTCCTGCTTCGGTCCCTCACCGCCGCCGGGCCGTCCGGCATGGCCGACGATGCGGACCATGCCGCGGACCTCATTCGCCATGGCGGCGATACGGGCCACCGTCTCGCGATCGGCGGTGCCGAGCCTGGCCGAGCCCTCGCCGAAGCGGATAACGGAGACCGGCTCTCCCGGACGGATCGCCATCGGCGCAACCCCGGTCGAGCCGCCGACATAGGCGACCTGCGACCTGCCCGTCTCGCGCGCCGTGTGCTGGAGCGCGCCGATCCGCCGAGGCTGCGCCGGCAGTGGTGGCGGCGGCTCGGCGACGGGCTGACGAAGCTGGACGACCGCCTCCGAACGCGCGAGCTGCTGGCGATAGACCTGATCGACGCTGGCGGCAGGTGCCTGCGCGGGAACGGCCGTCGCAGGCCGAGGCGCGGGCGCCGCCTGGGGCGCGGCGGTGCCCGGGAGCTGGCGGTTGTAGATCTCGGCAACCGTCGCGGGGACAGGAGCCGCCGATGGCGCCGGAGCGGCGGCCCTTGGCGCGGCCGGGGCTGGCGGCGGTGACGCAGGAACCGGCGCGGGCGATGCTGCCGCACCCGGAGGCCGGTTCGCCGTGCGTGGGGCTGTCGACGACACCTGCGGCATCGTCGGCGGCGGAGGCGGCGGCACAGGCTGCACCGACTCGCTGCTGGCGGTCGATGCGGGAGCTGCCGGGGCGGCAGCCGCCGGCGGACGCGGCGCGACGGGCGGCGGCGCTGCCGCCGGCG
>VGEH01000121.1 GCA_016869375.1 Alphaproteobacteria bacterium
CCATGGTCCACGAGGCGATGGTGCTCGAGTATTCCGGACGCAACCTGGCGCTGATCGAAGCCGCCCAGATGCTGAAGCTGCTGGTCTTCGTCTCGCTCATCCTGGCCTTGTTCGCCCCCTGGGGGCTTGCAACCGGCGAGGGGCTCGACCTGCTGGAGCTCGGCGGCGGCCTCATTGTCTTCCTACTTCACCTCCTGATTGCCGCCGTGGTCATCGCCGTCTTCGAGGTCTCGATCGCCAAGATGCGCGTCTTCCGACTCGTGGAGTTCCTCGGCGCGGCGCTGATCCTCGCCGTGCTCGCCGTCGTCTTCCGCTTCGTTACGGACGCCTCCTAGATGTTCGCGACGATCGCCTACGACCTTTCGCACCTGACCAGCGCCATGGTGCTGCTGACGGGCTTCGTCGTGCTCTACCAACGACGCGTCCTCGGCGTCTTCCGCGCCCTTGCCGCGCAGTCGATCGCGGTCGCCGTGACTGCCGCGTGGCAGGCCTACACTCAGGAAGCACCACACCTCTATCTCACTGCGGCGATCGCCTTCCTGCTCAAGGGCGTCGCCGCGCCGGTCGCGCTCAACTGGATCGTCCGCCGCCTCGACATCCATCGCACGGTCGAGACCGCCTTCGGCGTCAGCGGAACCATGCTGGCCGGCGTCGGCCTCGTGGCGCTGTCGACCCTGCTCGTCCTCCCGGTGACGGCCAGCTCTGCCGCGCTCACGCGCGAGACGCTGGCGATCGCACTCTCCGTGGTTCTTCTCGGCCTCCTGATGATGATCACGCGGCGGAACGCGATCACGCAGGTCGTCGGCTTCATGTCGCTCGAGAACGGGCTCGTTCTCGCCGCCGTCGGCGTGAAGGGCATGCCTCTCGTCGTCGAAATGACCATCGCCTTCTCGCTTCTGGTCGCCTTCATCCTGTTCGGCATGTTCTTCTTCCGCATCCGAGAGCGCTTCGACACGCTCGACCTGCAGTCGATCGAGAGCTTCCGAGGGGAACGGCGATGAGCGTGCTGCCGTTCATCCTGGGAATTCCGCTCGTCGGCGCGGCCATCCTCGCCTTCATCCCGGATCATCGCATCGGCGGCTGGGTCAACGTCGCCGCCTCGTTCTCGACCTTCGTCGTCTCGCTGCTGTTGCTCGTCTTCGAGACGCCGGAGCCGAACCACTTCGCCTTCATCGACGACTTCAATATCTACCTGGTGATCCTCACATCCTTCGTCGCCTACACCGCCGCCTGGTTCTCCGCCGGCTACATCGCTCACGAGATCGTCGAGGGAAGGCTGACGCCGACATATCTCCGCTTCTATCACGCGATGTACCAGGTGCTGAGCTTCGCCATGCTGCTGGCGCTGACCGCCAACAACATCGGCGTCATGTGGGCGGCGGTCGAGCTGGCGACGCTGACCACCGTGGTCATGGTCAGCCTCTACCGCACGCGACCCTCGCTCGAAGCCGCCTGGAAGTACTTCATCCTGGGATCGGTCGGTATCGCACTCGCCCTCTTCGGCACCATCCTCGTCTACCTTGCCGCGCAGAAGGCGATGGGCCCGGGCATGGAGGCACTGACCTGGTCCTCGCTCTATGCCGAGGCGCCGAATTTCGAGCCCGAGCTGCTCAATCTAGCCTTCGTCTTCCTGCTGGTCGGCTACGGTACCAAGACCGGCCTCGTGCCGCTGCATGCCTGGCTGCCCGATGCGCATGCCGAAGGCCCGACGCCGATCTCGTCGGTACTCTCGGGCCTGCTGCTCAATGTCGGGCTCTACGCCATCGTCCGCTTCAAGATGCTGCTGTCGGCCAATGGCGATGCGCTGGCACCCGGTCCGCTGCTGATCGTCATGGGGTTGACATCGTTGTTCGTCGCGGCGCTGATGCTCTACCGCCGCCGCGACATCAAGCGCCTCTTCGCCTACTCCTCGATCGAGCATATGGGCGTCATCACCTTCGCCTTCGGCATGGGCGGGCCGCTCGCCAATTTCGCCGGACTCCTGCACATGGCGCTCCACAGCCTGACCAAGTCGGCGATCTTCTATGCCGTCGGCCTCGCCAGCCAGGCGCGCGGCACGCAGCAGATCGACCAGATCCGGGGGCTCACGGCGAGCCACCCGGCGCTGGGCTGGGGGCTGGTCGCCGGCACGCTCGCGATCTCTGGGCTGCCGCCCTTCGGCCTGTTCATGAGCGAGTTCCTGCTGGTCTCCTCGACCTTCCCCCGCGCGCCGATCCTGGGCGTGCTGCTGCTGATCGGTCTCCTCGTCGCCTTCGGCGGGCTCATGCTGCGGCTCCACGGCATCGCCTTCGGCGAAGCCGAGCGCGACCACCGGCCGCTGGTCGGGTCGCTGATCCCGCTCTACGCCCATCTGGTGCTGATCCTGCTCGCCGGCGTGTTCCTTCCCGGCCCGCTGGTCGTCTGGTTCCAGGCGGTGGCGGAGGTGCTCGGATGACCGCGCTCCTCGCCACCCTTACTTCGCTCGGTCCGAAGGACGCGGAGCTGCCTTGGCCGCGCCACCGGCTCGACGGCCGCGGCTGGCTCGGGCTGCTGGCGCAGCTGGCGCAGGAAGACTGGACGCTGGTCGCGCTCTTCGCCGACGCTACCGACATCCATCTCGCGCTCCGCGACGAGGGCGACGGCAGCCACGCGCTCGCGCGCTATGCGGCGCCGAGCCGCCGCTTCCCCTCGGTCGGTCGCGTGCGGCCCGGCGCCATCCGGCTCGAGCGCGCGATCCGCGACCTGCACGGGATCGAGGCCGACGGGGCACCGGACCTCCGCCCCTGGCTCGATCACCGCAGCGCCTACGCCTTCCTTCCCGTGGAGGGAGACGGCATCCACCAGATCCCGGTCGGCCCGGTCCATGCCGGCATCATCGAACCAGGGCATTTCCGCTTCCACGCCAATGGAGAGCTGGTCGTACGGCTGGAGGAGCGCCTCGGCTACGCACACAAGGGCATCGAGGCGCTCGCGGTCGGACGCAGGCCGGACGAGGCGGCGCGGCTGGCGGCGCGCGTCTCGGGCGATTCGACCGTCGCCCACAGCCTCGCCTTCGCCCGCGCCGTCGAGCAGGCGCTCGGGCAATCCGCGCCACCACGCGGCATCGTGCTGCGCGCGCTGATGGCCGAACTCGAGCGCATCGCCAACCATCTGGGCGATTTCGGCGCCATCTGCAACGACGCCTCCTTCACGCTGATCCACGCGCATGCGACCTCCGCGCGCGAGCGCGTGCTGCAAGCGGCGGAAACCTGCTTCGGCCATCGGCTGATGATGGATCGCGTCATGCCGGGCGGCGTCGCCGCCGACCTGCTGCCGGAAGGCGTGACACGCCTGCTGCGTCTGGTCGACGAGACCGAGCGGACGCTCGCCTATCTGTTCCGCATCTACGACAGCAAGCCTTCGCTCCTCGACCGCACCGTCTCGACCGGCGTCACCTTGAGCGAGCTCGTGCATCGCTTCGGCGCCGGCGGCTATGTCGGCCGTGCCGCCGGGCGGGCCGTCGATGCGCGCAAGAGCCCGGGCTATGCCCCCTATGACGAGCTCGACTTCGATATCCCGCTTTCGCTCGAAGCGGATGTGCATGCGCGCGTGCTGATCCGCGTCCGGGAGATGCAGCAATCCTTCCGGCTGATCCGCCAGATCCTGGAACGGCTACCGTCAGGCGAGATCCGCACCGATCTTAAGGTCGGTCCTGGCGAGGGCGCCGCGCTGGTCGAGTCCTTCCGCGGCGACATCTTTTCCTTCGTCCGCCTCGATGCCGAAGGCCGCGTCGCGCGGTATCATCCGCGCGATCCGTCCTGGTTCCAGTGGCCCCTGCTGGAAGCCTGTGTCGAGGGCAACATCGTCGCCGACTTCCCTCTCTGCAACAAAAGCCTCAACTGCTCCTACGCCGGCCACGACCTGTGAGCGTCACGGTCGCCCGCTTCGGGCCTGAGCATGTCGGCGCTTTCCATGCGCTGCATGCGACCGCGGGCTGGTGCTTCTGCGTCGCCTGGTGGGTCGAGACCTGGGAGGGCTGGGGCACACGTATCCATAAGGAGAACCGCGCGCTCCGCGACCGCCTGACGGCCGAGGGAACATTCGACGGCTATCTCGCCTTTGTCGACGGCAAGCCGGCCGGCTGGTGCCAGACGCTGCCGCGCGATCGCCTGATCAAAGTTCGCACTCAGTTCGGCCTGGCGCCCGACAATGCAACCTGGGCAATCGGCTGCTTCTTCATCCATCCCGACCAACGCCGGCAGGGTATCGCCCGCGCCCTGTTGCGCGGGGTGCTCGACGACTTGCCGGCGCGCGGCGCCCGCCGCGTCGAGGCCTACCCGAAGCGTACCGCCGAAGCCGATGCCGGAGATCTCTGGAACGGCCCAGAGACCTTGCTGCGCGATTTCGGCTTCGCGGTCGTCAAGGACGATCCGATACGGCCGGTGCTGGCGCGCGCCCTCTAGGCGGCCGGGCGCGTCCAGTGCTCGACGAAGGCCTCGGCCTCCGGCCGCTTCGCGTCCAGCGCCGGCGCGGCGATCGAGCCTACATACATGAAGCCGACGATCTGGTCGCTCTCGGCCAAGCCCAGCTCGCGCTTGACGCCCGCGTCGTAAGCCGGAGCGCCGGTCTTCCAGTAGGCGCCATAGCCCTGCGCATGGAGCGCCAGCCAGAAGTTCTGGGTGGCGGCGCCCGCGGCCAGAAGCTGCTCGACCTCGGGGATCTTCGGGTGCTGCGGCTGGATCTTGGCGACGGCGACGACGATGGTCGGGGCGCGGAAGGCCTTCTCGCGCTCGCGCGTCAGCATCTCCTCGTTGCAGTCGGGCTGCTGGCGCTTGAGGCAGCGCGCCATCACGTCGCCGAAGGCGGCGCGCGCCGCGCTGTCGATGACGAGGAAGCGCCAGGGCTTGAGCTTGCCGTGATCGGGAGCGCGGACGGCCGCGGCCATCGCCTTGTCGAGCGCGTCCTTGGTCGGCGCCGGCTCGGCGAGCTTCATCGGCGAACGGCGGCTCATCAGATTCTCAAGCGCTTCCATCGTCGGCTCCAGGGTCTCACTGGCCGAGCCCTATAGCATGAAACGGCGGCGCCGTGGCCCGTTCCGTCGAGCGGAGCGGGGCCGCGCGGGAGCGCCGCATCGCGTGCTAGCGTCCGCCCGGATACGAGGAGAGGCGTCGATGCGCAGCAATCCCCTGAAGTCGCGGCTTGCGAAAGGCGGACACGCCTTCGGCACCATGGTCTTCGAGTTCTTCACGCCGGGGCTTGCCCAGATCTGCAAGGAGGCCGGCGCGGAGTTCATCCTCTATGACATGGAGCACAGCGCCGTCAGCATCGAGTCGGTGAAGGCGCAGTTCGCCTTCTGCCGCGGCGTCGGCCTAGTCCCGATGGTGCGCGTGCCGGCGACTCAATACGACTACATCTCGCGCGCGCTCGACGCCGGCGCCATGGGAATCATGGTGCCGATGGTCGAGACACCTGAGCAGGCGGCCTTCATTGTACAGTCGACGCGCTATCCCCCGGTCGGCCGCCGCGGCGCCGCCTTCGGCTTCTCCCATGACGATTTCCAGGGCGGCCCGGTCACCGAGAAGATCAAGGCCGCGCATGACCGCACCATGGTCATCTGCCTGATCGAGACGGCGAAGGGGATCGAGAACGCCGATGCCATCGTCGCCACAAAGGGCGTCGATGTCTGCTGGCTCGGCCATTTCGACCTTTCCAACTTCATGGGCATTCCTGCCGCCTTCACCGACAAGCGCTTCCTCAAGGCCGTCGATACGCTGCTGGCGGCCTGTAAGAAGCACGGCAAGACGCCGGGCTTCATGGCCTCCGACGGCACCTGGGCCAGGGACTACATGGCCAAGGGCTTCCGCATGATGGCCTACGGTGTCGACGCGCACCTGCTGCAGGGCGCGCTCAGGTCGGGGATCGACGGGATGCGGAAGAACGCGTCCACAAGGGGCGGCAAGCGGCGAGGACGGTGATCGCGGCACCGGCGAAGAGCACGACCCAGCCTGGGCGCTCGCCGATCAGCACCCAGTTCGCCTGCAGCACGCGGCGCCAGTCGATGCCGGTGAAGAGGCCGTAGCCGGCGGCCTCGCCGGCGACGGTGGTGGCCGCGACGAGCGCCGTAAGGAGTCCGAGCTTGAGGAGGCTCGGCATGGAGCCGCGTGCGAGCAGGCGGTAGCCCATGAGCCAAATGAAGAGCCCGGCATAGACCGTCGCTTCGGCAAGGTTCAGCTTGGTCTGCATCATGTGATGGACCAGCGCCAGCACGGCCGCCGGATAGACCAGCCAGTGCAGCCGCTGCCAGCGCTTGCCGCCAAGGCGGCGCACCATCGCATCGGTCGACGTCGCCGCGAGCGCGAGGAGAGCGACGAAAGTTACGAGGCCGATCGTCAGGTAGAGCCGAAGCACGATTTCCTGGACGATGAAGCCGAGTCGGAAGCTGGAATCGACGAAGAAGAAAAAGAAATGAACGAGGGCGTAGACGAAAGCGCCGACACCGATCATGCGTCTGATGGTGATCAACTCCGAGCGCCTCAGGATCTGGCGGAGCGGCGTGATCGCGAGCGAGATCAGGAGCAGCCGGATCGCCCAGAGGCCGGTTATGTGGATGATCTCGTTGAGCGGTCGCCCGCCCAAAGCACCCTGGAAATAGTCCCAGGCCAGGTTGAGGCCCGGGACGAACAGGGCGATAAAAGCCGCAGCCTTGAGTGGCGCGAAACGCCCGCCGCGATCACGCCAGGGCCAGCGGATCTGTCGATGCCAAGCGCGAGCCGTCGCGTCGTCGAGCGTGCTGATGAGCGGACTCCGAAGGGTCGGTCGCCCTATAGCATGAATCTGCTACGCTGACCGAGGTGGCGCAGATCATGAGGACGTGAGTGGCGACGAAGCGGCTGATGGTGGCGATTGCCGGCGGCTCGGGTGCGATCTACGGCATCCGGGCGCTCGAGGCGGTGCGGCGCATCCGCTCGGTCGAGACGCATGTCGTCGTGACGCGCGCCGGCGCCAAAGCGCTCGCGGCCGAGACGGGCCACACGGCGAAGAAGCTGACGCGGCTCGCCGATGCGGTCCAAGACGCGTCCGAACGCGGGCCGGCCCCGGCCGACGCTCTCGGTCTCCTGGTCGCCCCTTGCTCCGTCGAGTCGCTCCGCGCGATCGCGGACGAGGACAACACCGACCTGGTCGCCCGCGCCGCGGAGACGTGCCTGACGCAGCGTCGTCGTGTCGTGCTGCTCCTGCCGGAGGTCCGCCTGGAGCCGGCAGCGATCCAGCTCATGGCGAAGGCGACGCGGCTTGGCGCGGTGATCATGCCGCCGGTTCCGGCCTTCTATCATCGCCCCGCCTCGCTCGACGACATCGTCGACCAGACCGTCGGGCGTGCACTCGACCTGTTCGACATCGAGGCTGGCCTGGTCCGGCGTTGGACCGAGGATGACCGGCCGAGATCATGAGCGGGCTCGTCGTCATCCGCGACACGCGACTCAAGGACCTGCTCGTCTACTGGGAGACCAAGCGCCAAGGACGGCCGATGCCGCTCGCCGGCGACGTCGCCATCCTCGATCTCGCCTTCATTCTTCCCAATCTGCTCTGGGTCGAGATCGAGCACGATCCCAGGCGCTATCGCTACCGCCGCGTCGGCAACGAGCTCGAGCGCATCTACGGCTCCTCGATCGAAGGCCTCTACATCGACCAGATGCCGGGCTTCCTCTACCGCCGCATCGCCAGCCGTGCCTATGCCGAGGTGGTCGAGGGGCGCGAGCCGGTCTGCCGCATCCTCAGCTTCTCGATGGTGTCGTGGTTCGCGAAGTACGAGCGGCTGCTGCTGCCGGTCTCCTCCACCGGCGACAAGGTCGATGTCGTGCTGGGCGCGATCGTGCCCGAGTTCGGACCGGTCAAATCCTAACCCTGTGTTAAGATCTGCCGCGTAAACGACACGCATGAAAGGTGGCGCCGTTACCAATCTCGATTGCGCCGCGGCAGGGTGCGATACCGCATGACCGGGACCGGCCCGTCCAAGCCTGAAGAGATGCGCGAGGAGCTCGAGCGCCTTCGCCTGCGCCTGCACAGCGAGGAGCGCGCCCGCACCGAGGCCGAGGCGCGGCTGACCGAGCTCACCGGGGCGATCGAGCAGGCCCATGCCGCCAACCGGGCCAAGTCCGATTTCCTCGCCACCGTCAGCCACGAGATCCGCACGCCGATGAACGGCATCATCGGCATGAGCGGCCTCCTGATGGGCGAGCCGCTGTCGGCCGAGCAGAGCGACTATGCGCGGACGATCTACAATTCCTCGACCGCACTGCTCGCGATCATCAACGACGTCCTCGATTTCGCCAAGGCCGAGGCCGGCCGCATCGAGCTGGAAGCGGTTCCGCTCGGGCTTCATCCGCTGATCGAAGGCGTGATCGAGACCGTCGCCCCGGTCGCCTATGGCAAGGGCCTCGAGGTCGTCTCGATCATGGCGCCCGACCTGCCGCGCCATGTGGTCGGCGACGCCAGCCGGCTTCGCCAGGTCCTGCTCAACCTCGCCGGTAACGCGGTCAAGTTCACCGAGAACGGCGCCGTCCGGATCGAATCCTCCTGGCGTCCGGAGGCGAGCGGCAAGGTCGAACTCCGCTTCGAGGTCGTCGACACCGGCATCGGCATCGCGGCCATCGACCTGGCGCGCATCTTCGACAATTTCACCCAGGCCGATTCCTCGATCAGCCGCCGCTTCGGCGGCACCGGACTCGGCCTCGGCATCGCGCGCCAGCTGGTCGAGCTAATGGGCGGCAGCCTGACCGCCGAAAGCGAGGTCGGCCGGGGCAGCCGCTTCAAGGTCGTGGTGACGCTGCCACTCGCCACCGGCGACGCGCGCACGCTTCATCGCCGTCTCGGCAGCTACAGGACGCTGGTAGTCGCCGGCGGCGACGGCACCGGCGAGGCGCTCGCCTATGCCTTCGTCGCCTGGCGCGTCCCGGTCGAGATCGCGAAGGACGCGAGCGCCGCGCTCACGCTTCTGCGCAACGCCGATCGCGACGGAAAGCCTTTCCGCCTCGCGATCCTCGACCGTGCGCTCACGGGCGTCGATGGCGAGCAGCTCGCCCATCTCATCCGCCGCGAGCCGGGCCTGACGCAGCCGAAGCTGCTGCTGGTCGTGCCGCCCGGCGGCACGGCGACGCGCGAGGTCGACGGCATCGTCGTCAAACCGATCCGCCAGTCGCCTCTCTACAACGTCCTCGTGCAGACGATCGATGAGAAGCCGCCGGCGCCGCCGCCCGCCGAGGAGAGACTGCCGCCGGAGCGCCGGCTCAGGATCCTGGTGGTTGACGATACCTCGACCAATCTGCGCGTCGCCGGGAAGCTGCTCGAGAAGTTTGGGCATGCGGTCGATCTCGCCGTCTCCGGGCTGGAGGCGGTGCTGGCATCGGCGCGCGAATCCTACGACCTCGTCTTCATGGACCTTCACATGCCCGAGATGGACGGTTTCACGGCCATCGGCCGGATTCGCGCGATGGAGGGCGAGCAGGCGCGCGTGCCGGTCGTGGCGTTGACCGCCAACGTCACCGAGGGCATCGCCGAGCGCTGCCGCAAGGCCGGGTTCAACGGCTACCTGTCGAAGCCGCTGATGCCGAACGACCTCAAGGCAGCGGTCGCTCGCCATGCGCGCCCGCGATCCTCCGGCGATGCCGCCGAGATGCCGAGCGTGCTGGCGCAGCTCGTCGAGCACCTTGGCGAGGCGACCGTCGCCGGCCTGATCCAGGAGTTCCGCAGCGCGGCGCCCAAACGGCTCGCCGCTGCCGTCGGCGCGGCCTCGGCCGGCGACATGGGCGCGCTCCGCGCCGCCACGCATCAGCTCTCCGGCGCCGCAGCCTATCTTGGACTCGCGGAGATCGTCGGCATCACTCGGTCGATCGAGACCGCCTGCGTCGAGACTGACCACGATGCCTTGGCGGACAGCGTCGCCCGCCTGCCCAGGGCGCTCGACGCGGCCGAGGCGCAGCTGCTGCAGGGGCGATTTGCCTCGCTTGGCGATCCGGCGGCGAAAACCGGCTAAATTGGTCGCATGTCACGCGGGCTTGTGCTGTTGATCGAGGATGACCGCTACCAGCAGCGCCTCTACACGCGCGCGCTGGAAAGCGCCGGCTACACCGTCGTCGCCAGCGGCGCCGGCGAGATGGCGCCGCGGCTTTGCGACCTGCACGGGCCGAAGCTCGTCATCCTCGACATCAACCTGCCGGGCATCAACGGCATCGAGACCTGCAAGCGCATCCGCCAGCAATACTCGAACAACGTTCCCGTCATCTTCGTCACCAGCGGCGACAAGCTGGAGGCGATGGAGGAAGGGATGGAAGCCGGCGGCGACGACTTCATCGTCAAGGGCGGCGCGATCCAGGGCTATCTCGAGCGCATCGGCTACTGGATCCGGCGGCGCGGCCTGTCCCCCGACGAGCGGAAGGCCATCCTTCAGAAGGTCCGCTCGCGCCGGCCGACGCCGCCGCCGCCCGCCGAAGCGGCATCGAAGCTCACGGCCGAGTTCTCCGCAGCGCGCCCCTCCGATGCGAGCGCTGTCGCCCAGATGGCCGCCTTTGTCGCCGAAGCGCGGGCGCGCACGCCTGTCCAGTTCGGCACGCAGCCGACCGAGAAGCTGGTGCTGCTGGGCTATGCGGCGGGCGTGGTCAACGCGCTCGCCAACGCGAATCTGGAGGTGAAGGGCAACATCGCCCCGCACCTGAAGGCGCTGCTGACCGAGACCAGGCTCCTCAGCCCGACGGAGATCGAGACCTCGCTGGGTCAATGGCACACCATGTATCGGATCCCCGCTTTCGGCGATGCCTGCAAGAAGGGCGAGGAGGAATATGGGCGGCGCCTCGACGGCGATGCCGATTCGCCGCCATCGCCGCTCCAGACTCTGGTTCCAGCAGGCTCCTAGCGCGAAAAACCTCCCTAAAACAAAGCGCCCCGGCCGTTGCCGGCCGGGGCGAGAGGAGGATAGATCAATGCGCGCGAAGAAGTCTGGCACGATAAGTGTTCGTTTACCAGATCTAAAATGAACACCCCGTTAGCGAGCGGACCGACGCTCCCCGCGGGTAAGGGGAATCGCAAGGAAAACCGCGACGAGAGCGGCGACCGCTACGGCCAGAAACCCGTCCTGGAAGGCGAGCCAGTTGGCCTTCGCGATGATCACCCGGCCGAGATAGTCGAGATGAGTCGCCGACGCCTCGATGCCGGAAAGCCCACCCTTGGCCAGCAGTTGGTCGAGCCTGTCGAGCATCATGTGGGTGGTCTGGTTGTCCCAGGTCTGGGTCTGCGTCAGCTGGCTCGCATGGCTCGCGGTGCGCTGGTCGACGATCACCGCCAGGAGGTTCACGCCGATCGCCGCCCCCATCATGCGCGTGAAGTTGAGCGTGCCGGCGCCATAGGGAACGAGGTCGGCGCGCAGCGACTGCAGCGAGCCGACCGAGAGCGACGGGAATACGAAGCCGAGGCCGACGCGCCCGAAGGTGAGCCAGAGCGCCAACGTCCAGAAGGCGGAGTCGTAATCCGCCTGCGCGAACTCGAAGGTGCTGATCGCGAAGAGGACGAGGCCGATCAGGATCGGCCAGCCTGGCCGTACGTTCTGCGCCAGCCGCCCCGCGATCGGAAAGACGAAGAGCTGCGCCAGACCTGCCGGCAGCAGCATCAGCCCGGCCTTGACCGCGGTGAATCCGCAGACCGTCTGCACGAAGATCGGCAGCAGATAGGTCGAGCCGAAGAATCCGGCGCCGAAGACGAAGGAGACCACCGCCGATGCCGCATAGGTGCGGCTGGCGAAGAGCTCGAGATTGACCAGCGGCTCCTTCGAGCTGAGCTCGCGCACGATGAAGGCGAGTCCCGCGACGGAGGCAATCAGCAGCGAGCCGGTGACGTAGAGCGACTGCCAACCGAGGCGCTGACCGTTCGAGAGTCCGTTCAGCAGCCCGGTCACGGTGACGATCATCAGTGCGAGGCTGATCCAGTTGAGCCGCTTGGCGACCGCGTTGGGATCGCGCGGCGGCACGAAGTGCGTGGCGAGCGCGGTCGCGATCAGCGGCAGCGGTACCGTCGCGGTGAAGACGAAGCGCCAGCCCAGATTGTCCACGATGAAGCCGCCGATGGTGGGGCCGACCGCCGGACCGATCACCACGCCCATGCCGAAGAGGCCCATGACGAGCCCGCGCTCATGCGGCTTGAAGGTGACGAAGAGCACGCTCATCGCCATCGGCTGCAGCACGCCGGTGCAGGCGCCCTGGATGACGCGCGCCAGGACCACCGTCTCGTAGTTCGGCGCGACCTCACCCAGGATCGAGGCGCCGCAGAAGACCAGCATCGCCGCGATGAAGCTGTTGCGCGCGCCGACATTGGCGAGGAACCACGCATTCAGCAGCATCGACACGGTCATCGCCGACAGGAAGCCGCTCGACATCCAATGTGCGCGGTCCTGGCCGATGCCGAAGGCGCCCATCACGTCGGGAATGGCGATGTTGGCCATGGTCGAGGACATGACGGTGCCGAGAAGGCCCATCATCACCGTGCCCATGGTGATCCAGCGGAAAAGACCGGACGGCGCCGCCGCGGCGGGACCCGCAGGATGGGCGGCGGCCGTCATTTGAGGTCGACGTAGACCTCGACCATCATGCCCGGCCTCAAGCGGCCCTCGCGCTGCTTGATGGCGATGCGCACCGGCAGGCGCTGCGTCACCTTGGTGAAGTTACCGGTGGGATTCGGCGTCGGCAGCAGCGCGAACTCGCTGGTCGCGGCGAAGCCGATGCGCTCGATCTTTCCTTCGAACTTCTCGTCCGGATAAGCATCGACGGTGACGTGGACCGTCTTGCCGACGGCGAGACGGCGAATGTCGGTCTCGCGGAAGCGCGCCTCGATCCAGATGTTCTCGGGGTCGTGCAGAAGGACGATGCGCTGGCCGGCCGAGGCGTATTCGCCAGCGGTGACGAAGGTGCGGCTGATGACGCCGTCCACCGGGCTCGTCACCTGGCGGAGCTCGATATCGGCGCGCTGGCTCTCCATGCGCGCGACGATCTCCTGGCGCTTCGCTTGCAAGGTCGCGCGGTCGGAGCGAAGCACCTCGACGCGGTGGCGATCGGCGCGGGCCTCGTCGAGCTGCGCCTCGGCGGTCTTTACCTGAGCTGCCGCGCGCGCCATCTCCTGCTGCTGCTTCAGATAGTCGGCGCGCGTTCGGTCGGCACGGCTGACGGAGATGGCGGCCCCGCCCTGGAGAGCCTGGGAGCGCTGGAATTCGGCTTCGGCGAAGCGATACTCCTGGCCTGCGGATTCGCGTGCCGCCTTCGACTCGACCAGCCGCGATTCGGTGGAGGCCAGTCGGGACGCTGTCGATCGGTCGACCAGCAGGATCTCGGCATCGAGACGATCGAGCGCCGCATCGGCGCTGTAGAGCTCGGCCTCGAGCTCGGCGAGCTTGAGGCGCGCCTGGCGGGAATCGATGGTGGCGACGACCTCGCCGGCCTTGACCGTGGCGCCCTCGACCACCGGGCGCGTCATGACGACGCCCGCGCTCTGGCTCGCCAGCGTGATCATCTCGCTGACGATGCGTGCGTCGGTCTCGTGCACGTAGAGCAGCGTCGTGCGCGCCCAGTTGCCGGCCCACAGGAAGATGCCGGCCGCCACGACGCCGAAGATCGCGAGGCGCGCGAGCGGTCGCCGGCGACCGGCTCCGGCAATCGTCCGCCGGTCCACGCCAGGCGAGCTGTCAGCATTCATGAGAACGTCACGGCGGCTTCAGGGAGGAAGGCCATTAGAAACCCGACCGCGAGGCTTGGCAACATTTCCGCAACACGAGGGCGTGGTGCGTAGTGTCGCGGGCTCAGGCCGGCGGGTCGAAGGTGCCGTGGACGGCCGGGATGTTGATCTCGATCGCTTCCAGGTCGTCGGAGCGGCCGACGACGTTGTGCGGCACTCCGGTCGGCTGGCTGATGCAGGCCCCGGCATGCACGGTCACCGGCTCAGCCATCCCTTCATAGGCGAAGCGCACCCACCCCCGGATCACGAAGACGATATGCGCGTCCATGTCGTGCCAGTGCCAGCCCGTCTCCTTGTCGAACGGCGCGATGGCTCGCGTGTGCTTCATCAGCACACGACCCCCGGTTGCCTTGGCGATGCCAAGGTCGCGGTATTCGGTGGTGGCTTTGCCCCCCTCCTTGTGAAAGGGCTCGCTCTCGAGCGTGACGAGCGAATAGCCCGAAATGGCGTTGGCGAGGGTGCGCGGACCGTCATAGCGCGCCTGGGTCGTCATCGGAGGTCTCCCGGATTGAGCGACCAGCCTAGCAGAAGAAGGGCGGCCCCGGAGGGCCGCCCTTCATCCGCGCACCATGGACGATGCGTCAGTACGGGCAGGCGGTGGTCACGCCGGGGCGCGGAACGTCATAGGGATTGCACGGCCGCGGCGCGATCACAGTCGTGGTCGCATACGCGGGGACCGGAACATAGGCGATGCCCGGCGAGGTGTAGGTCGTCGTCGTGGTCGTGCCGTTAGGCGAGACCGTGGTGTAGGTCGTCGACGGCGCCGGAGCCGGCACATAGGCCGGCGTGCTGTGCACGGTCGTGGTCGCGGTATAGCCGTGCACGTTGTTGTGGAAGCGCGCGTCGACATTGTTCTGAATCGGATCGCCGCCATTGGCGGTGTCGGCGGTCTGAGCGCTGCCGGGCGCCGCCGCGAGAATCGAAGCCGCCATCAGCGCGACGCCGAGCATGGTCTTGCAATGCATAGGCATGGGAGATCTCCTCACAATATCTCTATCTCTGTCGGGACATGTGGGACACTGGTCCTCCCCCTGAAAAGTGGTCCACCCTGAACTATGTCTTTTGACAAGAAGGAGGACTGCAATGCCGAAGAAGAGGCACAAGCCTGAAGAGATCGTTTCGAAA
>VGEH01000122.1 GCA_016869375.1 Alphaproteobacteria bacterium
CGATCTCTTCAGGCTTGTGCCTCTTCTTCGGCATTGCAGTCCTCCTTCTTGTCAAAAGACATAGTTCAGGGTGGACCACTTTTCAGGGGGAGGACCAGCCCCACCCCCGTGGTCGCCCGAGCTCGTCCCTCCCTTGTCCCTCCCCGCCCCGGCGCCGGAGGCACCGAGGACAAGACGACGAGCCCGACGAAGCTTGAATCGTTTCTGGAGGGCCAAAGGGTAGGTGGGACCGAGGCGGCCGGCGGTTCATGCCCCGGCCACGCCATGGAACAGAAGCACGTTTGCACCCGGGCAGCGCTGGCATAGCATTCCCTCTTGGCCGTGAAACAAAGGAGGCAGGAATGAAGGCGTTACGAGTTCTCGGACGAGCGGGCGTGCTGGCCGCGGCCGCGCTGCTGGTACCGAGCCTTGCGTCAGCACAGGGCAGCAACAACCGCGTGCTCAAGATGGTCCCGCATGCGGACCTCAAGGTGACAGACGCGCACTTCACCACCGCGACCATCACCAACGACCACGCGATGATGGTCTACGACATGCTGTTCGCGTGGGATTCGAAGCTCGCGGCGAAGCCGCAGATGGTCGGTAACCACACGCTCTCGGCCGACAAGCTCAAATACACCTTCACGCTCCGGCCCGGCCTCACCTTCCATGACGGCTCGAAGGTCACGACCAAGGACGTGATCCCCTCGATCAAGCGCTGGATGATGCGCGACTCCGCCGGCCAGAAGCTCGCCGAGTTCACCGCCTCGGTCGATGCGGTCGACGACAACACCTTCACCTGGACGCTGAAGGAGCCCTACGGCCTCGTGCTGTTCACCCTGGCGTCCACCGCCGGCAGCATTCCTGCAATCATGCCGGAAGCGGCGGCGAAGACCGAGGCCTTCACCGCGCACAACAACACGATCGGCTCGGGCCCATTCAAATACGTGGCGGCGGAGCTCGTCTCGGGCTCCAAGGTCGTCTACGCGAAGAACGAGGCCTATGTGCCGCGCAGCGAGCCCGCCGATGGACTTGCCGGCGGCCGCGTCGTCAAGGTCGACCGGGTCGAATGGACCTCGATGCCCGATCCCGCCGTCGCCGCCGCGGCACTGATCGCCGGCGAGGTCGACATGATCGAGGCGATCAACAACGACCAGAAGGTCATCCTGGCACGGAGCCCGAACGTCCAGGTCGAGGCCCTGTCCAAGGCCGGCTGGTACGGCCTCCTGCGTCCGAACCACCTGCACCCGCCCTTCAATCACCCGAAGGCGCGTCAGGCGCTCGCCATGATGATCGACCAGCAGGAATACATGCAGGCGGCCTTCGGCGGCGGCGAGACCTGTTTTTCCTTCTTCACCTGCGGCACGCCAAACGGAACGCAGGTCGGCGCCGAGCCCTACATGAAGCCGAACTATGAGAAGGCGAAGCAGCTGCTCAAGGAAGCCGGATACAACGGCGAGAAGATCGTGCTTCTCGGCGCCGGTGACCTCTTCCACCACAACGCCGTCGCCCAGGTCACCACCGAGAACCTGAAGAAGATCGGCATCAACGTCGACCTTCAGATGTCCGACTGGGGCGCGGTCATCACCCGCCGCGGCAAGAAGGACAACCCCTATCAGGGCGGCTATCACATCTTCCAGACCTTCTCCGACGGCATCGGCGGCATGTCGCCCCTGACCAACATCAGCGTCGGCAGCGCCTGTGACGGCAGGAACTGGTTCGGCTGGCCTTGCGACGAGGAGGCCGAGAAGCTTCGCAACCAGTATCTCCGCGCCACCACCGAGGCCGATCAGATCAAGGCGCTCGAGGCTCTGCACAAGCGCCTCTGGGAAAGCATCCCCTATGTGCCGCTGGGCAAGTACGAACGCCTCGCGGCGTGGCGGAAGAACCTCGACGGCGTGCTCCGCACCAACGTGCTGGCGCTCTGGAACATCGAGAAGAAGTAGCGGTTGCGGTCGTCCAGCTCTCTCCTGCACACGCGGAGAGAGCTGGAGACACTCAGGGGGCGCGCATGAAGCTCATTGTCGTCGCCGTGGGCATCGTGCTCGGCTTTGCCTATTTCCGATACGGGACGCTCTCTCCCTGCGGCATGCTCCGCATGCAGGTCCGGCTGAACAACAACCTCTCCGCCATGGTCCCGGACGCTCTCATCGATCTGGCGCTCGGCGCCAAGCTAGGCGCGCTGACGCCGGAGAAATGCATTCCCGCGCTCTTCGACGACACGGCGAAGGCGCTGGCGATCAAACCTTAGCTGCCGCCCAGCGGCGCGCCGCCGAGAAGCTCGGTCACGCGCTTCTTCACCAGCAGGCGGTCGGTCTTGCCGGCGCCGTTCAGCGGCAGGCTCTCATCGAAGAACACGCGGCGCGGATGCGCGTAGGCCGGACCGTTCTGCAGGCAGAAGATCTTCAGCGCCGCCTCGTCGGCATCCGCGTTCTTCGCCTTCACCACGACGGCGACCGGCGCCTCGCCCTTGACCTGATGCGGCACCGGCACGACCGAGACGTCGGCCACGGCCGGGTGCTTGAGCAGCAGGTTTTCGACCTCGAGCGGATAGACGTTCTCGCCGCCGCAATTGAACATGTCGTCGGTGCGGCCCTTGAAGTAGAAGAAGCCTTCCGCGTCCTTGGCGAAGAGATCCCCGGTCTTGAGCCAGCCATCGACGATGCGCTGCCTGTTGACCTCGGGCAGATTGTAGTAGCCGGGCGTGACGCCGGGGTTCTTCACCCAGAGCTCGCCATAGCTCTCGCTGATCTGGCCGTCGGTACCGACGAGCTTCACCTCGCCCTCGGGCCAGGCGACGCCGCAGCTGCCATGCGGCGCCGGTTTGCCGTCGAGGCGCGGCCCGATCATCACGGGACCGCCCTCGGTCAGCCCGTAGCTCTCGGCGACCGGGATGCCGAAGGCCTCCTCGACGGCGTCCATCAGCTCCTTCGGCGTCGGCGCCGAGCCGATCTTGAGCGATTTCAGGTTCGAGAAGTCGAGGCTCTTGATCAGGTCCTTCTGCTGCAGGAGCAGCGTGAACACCGCCGGCACGCCGCCGGCATGGGTGCATTTGTATTTTGAGAGCACTTCGAGGAAGCGCCGGGGTTCGAAGCCGTTCAGGATCACCACCGAGCCGCCATAGTTCAGCATCGGCTTGATCGCGCCGGCCATGGCATTCTTGTGATAGAGCGGCACAGCGGCGAGCGCCCGATTGCTCGGATCGCCTGGCCAATACTTCTGCAACGCACGGATCCACCAGAGCTGGCCCTCATGGGTCAGCACCACGCCCTTGGGCTTTCCGGTCGAGCCCGAGGTGTAGGGCTGGAACGATGGGTGGTCGCGCTGGAGCTTCGGCGGGTCGAAGCGGGTTGGCGCGCTTTGCAGCGCGAGCTCGTAGTTCATCCAGCCCTTCGGCACCGGATCGAAGGCGAGCTTCACCTTCAAGCCCGCCTTGTCCACGATGCCGGCGATATGGGCGTTGGCCGAGGGCTCGATCACGGCGGCAACGCAGCCTGAGTTCTGGATCGTGAACTCGATCGTGTCGGGGCCGAGCCGTGTGTTCAGCGGGACCGGCACGATCCCGGCGCGCATGGCGCCGTACATGATCTCGACGAACTCGAAGCGGTTGCTGATCGACATTGCCATCCGGGCGCCCGGCTTGAGCCCCAGCTGGTGCAGCAGGGCCGCGAACTGGTCGTGGCGGCGATCGAGTTCCTTGTAGTCGACCTCGCGCGGATTGGCGCCGGAGAGATCGATCAGCGCCACCTTGTCCGGAAACTTCCGCGCGGCGTCGCGGAAGAAGTAGCCGAGATTGTCCTTGAAGCGATCAGCCATCGCCCTCTCCTTCAGGCCTTCGCCGCCTCGCGGCCGGCGATGCGGCCGCCAATGAAGCATTCGGCGAGATTCCCACCCGACATGTAAAGATGCCCGAAGACGCTGCCGAGCTCGCCCGCAGCATAGAGGCCGGGGATCGGCTCGCCGAAGGCGTCGAGCACGCGCTGGCGCTCGTCATGCGCCGGCCCGCCTTGCGTATTCGACACCACCGGCCACACCTCGCCCCAGAAGAAAGGCGGCTTGGAGACCGGGATCATCGACGATGGCGGCCGGCCGAATTCGGTATCGTGGCCGTCGGCGCAGGCCTGGTTCCAGTCGGCGAGCGTGCGCGCCAGGACCGGCGCGTTTGTCTTCATCTGCGCCGCCATCTCCTCGATCGAGTTGGCACGCTTGAGGATCCCGAGATCGACCTCGGCGAGGTTGTCGCGGCTCCAGGCGAAGGAGACGTGGCGGTCGTTGTAGGTCGGCGCGCCGAGCGGATAGAGCTTCCGGCCTTCATCGTCGACGATCAGGTAGCCCGGCACATGCGGAAAATCCTGCATCTCCGGCTCGTAATGATCCATCGGCCGGTGCCCGGTGTCCTGGAGATACGGGTGATACTCGTTCATGAACCGCTTGCCGGCGCGGTTGGTGACGATCCACGCCATGCGCACATCGCCGCGCGCGCCCTTGCCCGGCAGCCAGTCGGGAAGACGCTTCAGCCGGATGCCGAAGGGGTAGCTCGGGTCGGAATGCCGGAAGCCGTAGCAGCCATGGTAGTGCCACATGTGCCAGAGCGAGGCGCCGACTGCCTGCGCCATCCGGACGCCGTCGCCGGTGTTGCAGCGGACCGCAGCGGAGAGCACCGGCTTCAGCTGCCAGAACTGCTTCTGCATCTCGTGATCGGCCTCGAATCCGCCCGTCGCCAGCACGACGGCGCGCTTGGCGCGGATCGGTCCCTTGTCGGTCTCGACACCGACGACCTTGCCGTACTCCCGGATCAGGCGGCGGGCCGGCGTATCGAGGCGCACATCGACCGGTCGTTGCCGCACATTGTCGTGCACAACCTTGAACATGCGGGCACCGGCCGGATTGCCGCGCACATAGGGCCAAGCCTTGGCGAGATCGACGCCCGGGATGTCGTCGACATTCGAAAAGCCGAAGACATCGTAGCCTTCGAAGGGATAATTGCCGTCGGCCTCGCGCTCGCTGACCACGGCGCCAACCGCATCGCCGAGGCGCTTCATGTAGGCGCCGACCTCGGTCATGCCGTCGGCGAGCACCTTCAGCACCGGCGTCGGCGTGGTCCCACCATTGGTTGCCTGTAGATAGGCCAGCGCCTTCTTCGCGTCCTTGGTCACGCGGATGCCGCCGGCGGAGCAGACCGAGATGCCGCCGGGATCGGGCATCTTCTCGAGCAGGATGACCCTGGCGCCGGCATCGGCGGCCTCGATCGCGGCGATACCTCCGGCGAAGCCGAAGCCGACGATGACGACGTCGGCCTCGCTCATCTGCGGCGCTTCGTCCCGCGCGCCCGCCGCGGCGCGGCCTGTGGCTTCGTCGCGCGCGGCTGGAAGGCTTCGGGGAAGATCGCCTGGATGCCGTCGATGATGTCCTTGGCCATGGCGGCCAGCACCTTCCGCCCCTTCTCCGCCGTCGCCAAGCTCGCATCGCCGCGCACGCCCGTGAGGCTGTAGTCGGGGCCGGACGCCTTGTCGCCGTCGAAGACCGTAGGCATGTAGAAGACTGTCTTCGGCTCCGAGAGCGCGTGGCCGTAGTCGGTCTTGGCGAGGTGCAGCTTCACCGATTTCGGCTCGATCGCGAGGATCATCGAGGTTTCCTGCTCGTCGCCATGCCCGCCCAGCTTCTGCTGCATGAGCCCCTTGGTCGCGCTGCCGAGCATGCGGATGTCGGTGGTGGCGACGCGGACCTTCCGCTCCTCGTAGATGTCGCGGACCGCGATGCGGAGGGGTGCCTCGGTCGAGACGCCGGTATTGACCACGGCGATGCGGGTCACGCCGTGGTTGATGAAGTTACCGATCAGATCCTTCAGCACCGCGACGAAGGTATCGGCGCGAAGATGCTGGCTCCCCGGATAGTTCACGAAGGCCGGGTAGTAGCCGAAGTCGATGACCGGAGCGATGACTACCGGCAGGGCCTCCGCAACGCGTTGGCCGAACTCGCGGGCCAGCAGGTAGTCGGTCTTGAGCGGGAGATGATGACCATGCTCCTTGGCGCGGGCGCCGATCGGGATCACGACCGGCCAGCCGGCCTCGAACTTCTCTGCCGCCTCGCCCCAGGTCAGGTCCTCGAGCCACACGCCTTTCATCTAGAGCCACCTTTCGAAGAAGCGGCGCACATCCGGTCCCCAACGCAGCTGGCCGGTGCTCTCGAGCAGATGGCCTTCGTGGTTGTTGATGCCATGCGCGGGATAGATCTTCGACAGCACGACACTCCTGCTGTGCTTGAGCGAGTCCGGAATCTCGATGGTCGGGCGGATCGAGTAGTCGTTCGCCGCCTGGATGTAGAAGATCGGGCAGGTCACCTTCTGCGCGGCGCCGAGCATCAGCTCGCGCAGGCGCGGCGTCCGGTCCCAGTTCATTGCCGCGCCGGCGAACTCGACGGCGCAGCGGAACTGATCGGTCTTGGAGGCCGCAAGCAGGGTGTTGGTCCCGCCGAAGGACGAGCCCATGACGCCGACGCGACCGGAGACGATCTCCGGCAGCGTCTTCAGATAGGAAAGCGCCGCGAGCACATCGTCGCTCTCGGCATCGAGGCGCTTGGAAAGCTGGGCGTCGTACTCCTCGGTCCCGAACGGCGCCGGGCAATCCTCGCGCCAGGGCGTGCCCGCCGAATTGCCGTAGCCGCGGCGATGCGCGAGGAAGGAGGCGATGCCCCAGCTCATCAGCCAGGACGAGGTGCCTGGCCTCGACACGTCGAGCGTTCCCTGGTTCACACCGCTGCCATGGTTCAGCAGCACGCAGGGGAACGGTCCCTTGCCCGGCGGCGTGTAGAGATAGCCTTTGAGCTCAAGATTGCCGCTCTTGAAGCTGTGCTCGGTCGGAACCACCGGAAAGCCGTCGAGCGAGATGTCGCCCCACCAGTCGGGACCGTCGACGTCGCGCTTTTCGACCAGCCGCTCGAACTTCGAGACCGCGTCGCGCTGGCGTCCGCGGATCGCGGTGAAATCGGGGCTCTGGTCGCGGGCAGCGAGATCAGCCTGGTGCGCGGCCTCGCTCGGGAAGCCGCATTCCCAGCGCACATCCGGACCGTCGCCGCCGGACTTCACGTAAATAGTGCCGGCTGGCAGGCCCAGCTTCACACGGATGTGGCTCGCCTCGCGGCGGATCTCCAGCACGTCGGCGAGGCGGCCCGGCTTGGCGTAGTAATGCGTGCGCTCGAAGATCATCTCGGCATCATCCCGGAAGGTGGCAGCGGACCCAACGTCCGGCCTCGACCTCGCGAAACTCCGGCAGCTCGGCACGGCAACGCGCCTCGGCCTTGGGGCATCGCGTGTTGAAGGGACAGCCCGGCGGCGGGTTGAGCGGGCTGGGGATCTCGCCGGGCAGCACCGCGAGCCGGCCGCGTGTCGCCGGATCGGGCTCGGGAACGGCGGCAATCAGCGCGGCGGTATAGGGATGCAGAGGCCGCTCGAACAGTGCCTCCTCGCTCGCCAGCTCGACAAGGCGGCCGAGATACATCACCGCGATCCGATGGCTGACATGCCGCACGACCGCGAGGTTGTGCGAAATGAACAGGAGCGTCAGGCCGAATTGCGCCTGGATGTCGGCAAGCAGATTCAGGATCTGCGCCTGGATCGAGACGTCGAGCGCGGAGACCGCCTCGTCGCAGACCACGAGCTTCGGCGAGACTGCGAGCGCACGCGCGATGCCGATGCGCTGGCGCTGGCCGCCGGAGAAGGCGTGCGGGTAGCGGCTCACATACTCCGGCGGCAATCCGACGATGCGCATCAGTTCGGCGACGCGCTGGTCGATCTGGCTGCGGCTGAAGCCGAAGTTCTTGAGCGGCTCGCCGACGATATCGCGCACCATCAGCCGCGGGTTCAGCGACGAATAGGGATCCTGGAACACCACCTGCAGATCGCGGCGCTTCGGCCGCATCTCCGCCTCCGGCAGATTGGTGATGTCGGTACCTTCGAAGCGGATCGTGCCTGATGTCGGCTCCAGCAGGCGCAGGATCAGACGTCCGACGGTGGTCTTGCCGCAGCCGCTCTCGCCGACGAAGCCGAGCGTTTCTCCCCGTGCCAGCGCGAAGGATACGTCGTCGACGGCACGAATCCGTGCCTGCGGGCGGCCCAGGAAGTCGGCGCCGACCGGGAAATCCTTGGTCAGGTTGCTGACCTCGAGCAGCGCCGTCACGCCTCGGCCCTCCAGCATCGGGCCTGGCGGCCATCGTCGAAACGGCGCAGCACCTGCGGCTCGGTGCGGCAGCGGTCGTTCGCCTCCGGACAGCGCGGATTGAAGCGGCAGCCTTCGGGGAAGCTTGCCGGTGAGGGCGTCGTGCCGGCGATCGCGTCCAGCCGCTTCAGCTTCCTCCGCGCGAGCGGGATCGAGCGCATGAGGAGGCGCGTATAGGGGTGGCGCGGGCGGGCGAAGAGCTCGTAGACGCTTCCCTCCTCCACCACCTGCCCCGCATACATGACGACCACGCGGTCGGCCATCTGCGCGATCACGCCAAGGTCGTGGGTGATCATCAGGATGGCAGCACCGGTCTCGTCGCGGAGGTTGCGCATCAACGCCAGGATCTGCGCCTGGATGGTGACGTCGAGCGCCGTGGTCGGCTCATCGGCGATCAGCAGCTTCGGCGAGCAGGCCAGCGCGATCGCGATCATGACGCGCTGGCGCATGCCGCCGGATAGCTGGTGCGGGTAGTCGTCGACGCGACGCTCGGGCGACGGGATGCCGACCCGCTTCATCAGCTCGATTGCGCGCGCATGCGCCTCGCTGTTGGAAATGCCGAGATGCTCGACCAGCACCTCCATGATCTGGAAGCCGACCGTGTAGACCGGGTTCAGCGAGGTCATCGGCTCCTGGAAGATCATCGCGGCATGACGACCGCGGATCTTCAGCATCTCGCTTTCCGGGAACCGGGTCAGGTCCTGGCCGGCGAGCGAGATGCGGCCGCCGTCGATCGCACCCTGCTCGCCGAGAAGGCGGAGGACCGAGAGCGCCGTCACCGACTTGCCGGAGCCGGACTCGCCTACCACACCCAGCACCTCGCCGGCCGCGATATGGAGCGTGACCCCATCGAGCACCCTGAGACGCTTGCGCTCCGGCGTCTGGAACGAGACCGAAAGCCCGTCGATATCGAGAACAGGGGCTGCGGCGGTCATCGGTCCTTGATCCTGGGATCGAGGATGTCGCGGAGACCGTCGCCGAACAGGTTGAAGCCGATGATCGTGAGGCCAAGCGCGGTCGAGGCAGAGAGCGCCAGATAGGGCTCCGTTCGCAGGGAGACGATGCCGTCGCGGATCATCCCGCCCCAGGAGGGACGCGGCTCCTGTACGCCAATGCCGAGGAAGCTCAAGGTCGCCTCGGCCATGATGATGAAGCCGACGCCGATGGACGCGCGCACGATCAGCGGCGCCACGATGTTCGGCAGCAAGTGGCGCAGGAGGATCGTGAAGGGCGGCGTGCCCGAGGCGATGGCTGCATCGACATAGAGTTCGGTGCGGAGCTGGAGTACCAACGAGCGTGTGAGACGCGCGATTCCCGGCCACCAGACGACGGAGAGCGAGACGATCACCGTCAAGATTCCCGGTCCCATGATCGAGGCGAGCAGGATCGCGAAGATGATCTCGGGGAAGGCGAAGATGATGTCGACCGTCCGCATGATCGCGGCGTCGAGCCTTCCGCCGAAGTACCCGGCGATCATACCCAGCGTGATGCCGATGGTGAGCGTGATGCCGAGGACGGCGAAGGCGACCGTCAGCGACACCTGGGCGCCGACGATGAGCCGCGAGAGAATGTCGCGGCCGAGCGCGTCGGTGCCGAGCAGGTGCTCGGCGGAGGGATGCGCCCAGGTGAACAAGATATCGGTCTCGTCGTACTCGTAGGGCGCGATCACGCGGGCAAAGATCGCGACCAGCACGACGAAGGCGACGATGATCGAGCCGGCGATCGCGTTCCGGTTCCGGCGGAACTTGGGCCAGAAATCGGATTTGGTTCGGACGGCGGGCTCGAGGGCGGTCGCGCTCATCGAGTCCCCAGCCGAATGCGCGGATCGATCACGCCATACAGCACGTCGATGATGAGATTGATCAGCGAGTAGAAGCAGGTGAAGAGCAGCACGATCGCCATCGTCACCGGATAGTCACGCGCGAAGATCGACTGGATCGCGAGCCGCCCGAGGCCGGGGATGTTGAAGACCGTCTCGATCACGAAGGTGCCAGAGAGCAACCCGCCGAAAATGATGCCGATCGTGGTGAGCAGCGGCACAAGCGTGTTGCGAAGCGCGTGGCGATAGATCACGAGGCGCTCGCGCAGACCCTTGGCGCGCGCCGTGCGGATGTAGTCCTGCTGCAGGACCTCGAGCATGTAGGTGCGCGAAAGGCGCGCGATATAGGCGGCGGGCGCGATGGCGAGGATGCCGACCGGCATCACCGCCTGGGCGATCGAGCCCCAGCCGGCGACCGGCAGCCAGGCCAGCTTCACCGCGAACAAGTACATGAGATAGGCCGCCATGGCGAAGTTCGGGATAGAGATCCCCATGGTCAGCGCCAGGATCACGCCGGTATCGGCGAGGGTGTTGCGGCGAAGCGCGGCGAAGACGCCGACGACGAGGCCCAAGGGCACGGCGATGGCCGTCGCGGCGAGCGCCAGCACCGGGCTGATCTTGAGCCCGTCGCCGATGACGTCGGTGACCTTGGCGCCGACGATACGGTAGCTGAGGCCGAGATCGCCGACGGCGAGGCCCGAGACGTACTTCACGAACTGCCGCCAGATCGGCTGGTCGAGGCCGTATTCGGAGCGGAGCTTGGCCTCGAGCACCTTGTTCGCCGACTGGTCGCCGAGCATGACGCCGACGGGATCGCCGGGCGTCAGATGGTTAGTGGCGAAAGTCAACACGACCACGGCCATGAGGACCGGGACCAGACCGAGCAAGCGGCGAAGCGCGTAGGAGAGCATGATTGCTCCCCTCCCCTCGCAGGGCGAGGGGAGGGTTTTCGGGGGAAGACGGAGGTTGCGCTAGTTGATCGTGATCTTGTTGAATTCGGAATAGCCGAACGGCGTCATCGTCACGTTCTTCACGTTCGGTTTCCGAAGCGCGATGTTGGAGAGGATCGGCAGCGGCGCCGTGCCCCAATCTGCCATCAGGATCTTCTCGGCCTCGTTGTAGAGCTTGTAGCGCTCGTCGGCGTTCGAGGTCGTCCGCGCCTTGTCGATCACCTTGTCGAACTCGGCATTCGACCAGCGCGAGCGATTGTAGGGGCTCTTCGAGTACCAGACCTGCGAGAGGAAATACATCGCGTCCGGATATCCGGCGGTCCAGCCCCAGGGGAAGAATGCGACCTCGCCGGCATTCATCTGCCGGATGTGGGTCGCGCGCTCGGCGACCTTCACCGTCACATCCCAGCCCAGCACGCGCTTGAACTGGTTCGCGTAGTAGGCAAGCTCGTCCTTCGAGGGCTCGGTCGACTGGATCTCGATCGGCGGCAGGCCTTTGCCGTCGGGATATCCGGCTTCGGCGAGCAACTGCTTCGCGCGCGCCGGATCGTACTTCAGCTCCGGCAGCCCAGCCGAGTAGCCGGCGACGCCCGGCGTCACCTGGCCGTTGAGAGGCAGCGCCGCCCCGCCCCAGAGACCTTTCATCATCGCCGGCCGGTCGAGCGCCAGCGACACCGCCTCGCGCACGCGCTTGTCCTTGAAGGGCGCGTAGAGGTTCTGGTTCATGCCCATGTAGTTGATCTGGGCGCGCGGCGACTGGACGATCTGGTCCTTGTACTTGGCGTCGTTGATCAGCCGCCGCGCCAGGTTGTCGGGCAGCAGCGCGAAGTGCAGCTCGTTCGCCTCGTACATCGACAGCGCCGTGTCGCCGGCGGGCACGATCAGGAACTGCACGCCGCCGATGGTCGGCGCGCCGCCCCAGTAATCCTTGTGCGCGTCGATCTTGACCTCGACGCCGCGCCGCCACGAATTGAACTTGAACGGCCCGGTGCCGGAAGAGACCTTGGTCACCCAGTCCGGTCCGTGCTCGGCGACGACGCCGGAATCCATCAGGTAGAACGGATAGATCGGGAACAGCACGTCAGGCGTCGCGAAATTCACCTCGATCGTATGCGGATCGATGATCTTGACGCCGGCCAGTTCTTTCGCCGACCCGCCCTTCATCTCCTTGGTGCCGGCGACGGAGACAAGATAGTCGCTGTTGAGGCCGGCCTTGTTGCCTGGCGTCAGCAGCTGCTCGAAGGTGTACTTGACGTCCTTGGCGGTGAACTCGCGCCCGGAGTGGAATTTCACGCCCTTGCGCAACGTGAAGCGCCAGACAGTGCCGTTCTCGTTGCCCTTCCACTCGGTCGCCAGCGCCGGGACGATCTTCCCTTCGGCGGTGTTGGCGCTGAAGCCCTCATAGACCTTGTCCATGATGCGTCCGGCGATGATCTCCGAATAGGTGATCGGATCGAGCATCGCCGGATCGGCGATGATGTTGGTCTTGAAGACCGGCTGCGCGTTCGCTGCCGAGACCGCCGCCATCAGCGCGCCGACCGCCAACCCGATGCCGTACCAGGACTTCCGCATAGCCCGCCTCCCGTTGCTAAGCCTAAGTGAACACTAAATGACGGCCTCCGCGGCTGTCTACTCGCCACCGCACGCGAACGACACCTTTGCGTGTTCCCGTTCGCCCGATACCGCTCGGCAGCGGTTCTCAACCCCCACGGCGGGCGCGGATGGCAAACTCCTCCTCGGGCGACAGGATCAACCGGTGGCGCCCTATCGCAGCGAAATAGACGATGCCGAGCCCGTACCAGACCGCCACCCCGATCACGCCTTCGCGATAGGCCGCGTCTGAGAGCTGGAAGCAGAGGGTCACCGCGGCGATGACCAGCGTCGCCGCCGCGCCCGGAATCCCGAGCGGGCTGACATAGGGCCTCGGAATGTTCGGCAGCTTGATCCTGAGCAGGATGAAGGAGAGCGCCTGCAGGAGATAGCTGATCATCGCCCCGAACACGGCCATGTTGAGAAGCGTGCCGCCGATAAAGGCCCCGCCCTTCTCCGCTCCCGCCGCGTACCAGGTGACCAGCAGCACCGCGAGGCCGAGAAGCCCGCCCGAGACCAGCGCGACATGCGGGGTCTTGCGCACGCCATGCGTCACGGACAGCGCCGTTGGAAGGTAGCCGGCGCGCGACAGCGAGTAGATCTGTCGGCCATAGGCAAACGTGATCGTATGGAAGCTCGCAACCAGGCCGAGCACGGCGAAAACCGCCAGGATCTTGCCGATCTCCTCGCCATAAATGGTGCGGAAGCCGTCGAGCAGCGGCTCCGCGGATTCCTTCAACCCCGCCGCACCGGGCGCGACACCGGTGTTGAGGAAGAGCGTCAGGAAGGCACAGACGATCAGAGTCAGGATGCCGAAGATCAGGCCCTGCGGCAGATGCGTCTGTGGTTCGTGCACCTCTTCGGCGGCGAGCGGCAATTCCTCGATCGCGAGGTAGAACCAGACCGCGAAGGGCAATGCCGCCAGCGCGCCGGCCCAGCCGAAGGGCAGCCAGACGCTGTTGCCCTGGGTCGGCGGGATGTTGGTCAGGTTGGCTATGCTGAAATTCGGGATGGCGCTGATCCAGAACAGCAGCAGCACGCCGAGCGCCGCCAGCGTGACCACCACCGAGACGCGGAAGGAGAGCTCGACGCCAGCAACGTTGAGGCCGACGAACACGGTGTAGGCGCCGATACACCAGAGCGGCTGCATCGAGGCCGGCGTTCCGAAGATGGCGCCGAGGTATGATGACATGAAGAAGACGATCACCGCCGGCGTCAGCACGTACTCCATGTTCTCGGCAAGGCCGGTGACGAAGCCGCCCCATGGCCCCATGGCGCTGCGCGCGAAAGAGTAGGCACCGCCCGTATGCGGCATCGCCGGCGACATCTCGGCCAGGCTGAAGATGAGGCCGAGATACATGACGGTGATGATGAGCGTGGCGACGAAGAGACCGCCGAAGCCGCCGCTGGCGAGGCCCAGATTCCACCCTGAGAAATCGCCCGAGATGACGGCGCCGACGCCGAGCGCCCACAACGACCAGAACCGCGCATAGCGCTTGAGGCCGCGCTTCTCGAAATAGCCCTCGGAAGCCTGCGCGTAGCTGACGCCCCTGCTGTCGGCCATCGCTTCCCCTGTCGGCGTAGATCTCGAAGGGATAGCAGCGATCAGCCAGTGTCAACCGCAGGGCGGCCGCGCTAGCGTGTCTTCATGAGGGGACGAACCGCCACCTGCTGCTGCGGCGCCTGCACGATCGAGGTCGGGGGTGAACCTCGCATCAAAGCCATCGGCCACTGCCGGAACTGCAAGAAGCGGACGCGAAGCGCCTTCGGCTGGTCTTCCCTATTTTCCCGACGAGCGGGTGGCGCGGAAGACGGGTGAGGTTCGCGGTTACCACGCACGAAAGGGTGAGCAGCAGCGATGGTTCTGCGTGGGCTGCGGCACGACGCTCTACTGGAGGCTGCTTCGCCGGGGATCCGCTCGAGCCACCGACCGTCACGGTTTCGAATGACGGCCGCCGCGTCCGGCTCAGCCTGCCGTCCAAGCGGCGCACCGTCTAGGGCCTGTTAACACTATGTGTTAGACTGCTCGCATGGAAATCACACCAGAGCAGTTCAGTTTGATTGAGCCCTCGTTGCCTGTGCAACGCGGCAACGTTCGGCTTGAGAATTTGCAGGTGATCAACGCGATCCTGTACGTGGCGGAGCATGGCTGCAAGTGGCGAGGCTTGCCGAAGCGCTTCGGCAATTGGCACACGGTCTACACGCGCATGAACCGCTGGGCGAAGGCGGGCGTGCTGGATCGGTT
>VGEH01000123.1 GCA_016869375.1 Alphaproteobacteria bacterium
CGGCTGGATGAGCTGGGCGATGATCGCGCGCATGTGGGAAGCGTCGCTGGCGACCGATGAAGCCAAGCGCAGTTTCAAGAACGGCGTGTTGGGCGAGACCTGGATCGAAACCGGCGAAGCGCCCGACTGGCAACGGCTCTATGAACGCCGCGAGGACTGGCAGATCGGCACCGTGCCGAGCGGTGGTTTGTTCCTGACCGCTGGCGCCGACGTTCAGAAGGACCGCATCGAGGTCGACGTCTGGGCCTGGGGCCGGGGCCTGGAAAGCTGGCTGATCGACCACATCGTCGTCGAGGGCGGCCCGGAGAAGGCCGAGACCTGGGCTGGGCTGGACAAGCTGCTCGGCCGCACCTGGGTGCACGCCGGCGGGACGGCCATGGGGATCGCCCGCCTCGCCATCGATACCGGCTACGAGACCCCCGCCGTGTACGCGTGGGCGCGCCGGGCCGGGTTCGGCCAGGTGGCGCCGGTCAAGGGCGTCGAAGGCTTCAACCGCTCGGTGCCGGTCTCGGGGCCGACCTACGTGGATTCGACCGAGGGCGGCAAGAAGGTGCGGCGCGGGGCCCGGCTCTGGACCGTCGCCGTCTCCACCTTCAAGTCGGAGACCTACCGATACCTGCGCCTCGACCGACCGACCGACGAGGAGCGGGCGGCGGGTGCCTGCTTTCCGGCCGGAACGGTGCATCTGCCGTCGTGGACCGATGCCGAGTGGGTGAAGCAGCTGGTCGCCGAGCAGCTGGTGACGGTGACGACCCGGCGCGGCTTCGTCCGGCTCGAATGGCAGAAGCTCCGCGAGCGCAACGAGGCCCTCGACTGCCGGGTCTATGCCCGTGCCGCCGTCTGGATTCTCGGCGCCGACCGCTGGGCGGAGGCCAAGTGGCGCGACCTGGAAAGACAGGTGGGTGTTGCAGCCGTCGATTCCGAGAGCGCAACCGATACCGATGCGGCCCCGAGCGCTGGCCTCGTTCGCCGTCCCGTCCGCAAGGGACGCAAAGTGTTCCGTTCCTCCTACATGGCGTAACCGCCCATGACTCTCGACGAACTCAAGGCCGAGCGCGAGCGGGTGCTGGCGCGGCGCAATTCGCTGGTCAGCCGCGTCTCGGTCGGCGACCGCAGCGTCCAGTACGACCTGGCCCAGGCCGACAAGGTGCTGGCCGACCTGGAGCGGCGCATCGCCCAGCTGGAGAAAAGGGGGCCGCGCCGCCGGATTCTCGTCTATGCCGACAAGGGACTCTGATCGTGCTGGCATCGATCCGCCGCCGCATCGGCGCCTTCATTGGTGGGTTCAATGGGGGCTTCGAGGCGGGGATGGGCAATCGCCGGCTCAGGGCCTTCCAGCCCTCGCGCGCCCATCTCAACACGCTGATCGCCGCCGCCGGACCCGACATCACGGCGCGCGCCCGGCACCTGATCCGCAACAATGGCTATGCGGCGAATGCCATCGAGAGCTGGGCCGGCAACGTGGTCGGCGCCGGCATCAAGCCGTCGTCGCTGATCGGCGATGCGGAGCTGAAAGCGCGCGTGCAGGCGCTGTGGCTGGCCTGGACCGACGAGAGCGACGCCGAGGGTTTCACCGACTTCTACGGCCTGCAGCGCCGGGCGGTCCGGGAGGTGTTCATCGCGGGCGAGGTGTTCTTCCGCTTCCGGCCGCGCCGCCCCGAGGACGGCCTGGCGGTGCCGCTGCAGCTGCAGATGGTCTCCGCCGAGATGCTGCCGCTGTCGCGGACCGAGACGCTGCCCTCCGGCAACGTCGTCCGCCAGGGCATCGAGTTCGATCGCATCGGCCGCCGGGTCGCGTACCACTTTCTGCGCCGCCATCCCGGCGATGTCACCGATCCCGGGTTAGTAGGAGAAACCGTGCGGGTACCCGCCTCCGAGATCGTGCACGTCATCGATCCGGTGGACGCCGGGCAGCTGCGCGGCGTGTCCCGCTTCGCGCCGGCCATCGTCAAGCTGTTCCTCCTGGACCAGTACGACGACGCCGAGCTCGACCGCAAGAAGGTGGCGGCGATGTACGCCCTCTTCGTCACCACCCCGGCGCCGGGCGAGCCCTTCGACATGGCCGAGGAGACGGAGCCGGACGGCGAGCGGACCATGGACGTGCAGCCCGGGCAGGTGGTGATGCTGGAGCCCGGCGAGGAAATCCAGACCTCGGCGCCCGCCGACGTCGGCGGTTCCTACGAGCCGTTCCAGTACCGCACTCTGCTGCAGGTCTCTGCCGCGCTCGGCGTGCCCTACGCGTACCTCTCGAACGACATGCTGAAGGCCAACTATTCGAACTCGCGCCTGGCGCTCTTGGAGTTCCGCCGCCGGGTCGAGGCCTGGCAGCACTCGGTGCTGGTCTTTCAGCTCTGCCGCGCCGTCTGGCGGCGCTGGATGGACTCAGGCGTGCTCTCGGGCGCGCTCGACATCCCCGGCTACGACCGGCGCCGGGCCGAGTATCTGGCCTGCTCGTGGCTGCCGCCGCGCTGGGAGTGGGTCGATCCCCTGAAGGACGCGCGTGCCGAGATCGAGCAGATCGATGCGGGCCTCAAGAGCCGGACCCAGGCCATCGCCGAGCGCGGCTTCGACGCCGAGCAGGTCGACGCAGATATCGCCGCCGATAAGGCGCGGGAACGGTCGCTCGGACTCGTCTTCGGCAAGGTTGAGCCACCGTCCAGCGATCCATCGCAGGAAGGGATCGAGGATTCCGCCGAACCGCCTCCTTCGTCCTCTGACCAGTCATCCGGTATCCGATCATGACCGATCTTCCTCACATCGCGTCCCGCCTGTTCGGGACGCCCTTGATGATTGCGCAACCCAAGCTGGACGCGATCCTGGTCGTGCTCGGGTCGCGCCTCGCGGGCCTGACCCCGCGAACCGGCGGGGGCCAGGCCCTGGAGCCGCTGGATCTCGGCGACGCCCCGTCGCGCGAAACCGCCATCACGCCGGACGGCATCGCCGTCATTCCAATCGCCGGCGCGCTGGTATTGCGCTCCGGGTATCTGGCGGCGGCCAGCGGGCTCATGTCCTACAGCGATGTCGGCGATGCCATCGAGGCCGCCGCATCCGACCCTCGCGTGCGGGGCTTGATGCTCGACATCGACTCCCCCGGCGGCGAGGTCGGCGGCCTGTTCGATCTGGTGGAACGCATCCGGTCCATTCGCGCCACCAGCGGCAAGCCGATCTGGGCGGTCGCCGGCGAGGCAGCGCTCTCCGCCGCCTATGCCATCGCCTCCGCCGCCGATCGCCTCACCATCACCCAGACCGGCGAGGCCGGCTCCATCGGCGTCGTCGCGGTGCATGTGGACGAGAGCGGCGCCGATCGCATGGCCGGTCTTTCCTGGACCTTCGTCCATGCCGGCGAGCGCAAGATCGACGGCAACCCCCACGAGCCGCTCAGTCCCCGAGCCCGGGCCGACGTCCAGGCCGACGTGGACCGACTCTACGAGCGCTTCGTGGCGCTCGTCGCCCGCAACCGCAACCTTCCGCCTGAGGCCGTCCGCGCCACCGAGGCCGCTGTCTATCGCGGCGATCTGGCGGTGAAGGCCGGACTCGCCGACCGGGTCGGCACGCTCCGCCAGGCCCTCGCCGACCTGAGCGTCACCCTCGCCCCCAAACCCGTACCGCGCGGCAGGACCGCGCGTCCCACCGAAAGCCGAAAGGAGGCTTCCATGCAGACCGCCGATCCGACCATCGATCCCGGGGCCGACGGGCCCGTGTCCCCCGCACCCGACGCCGCGCCCGTCCAGGGGCCTGTCGTCAATGTCCCCGACGTGATGCAGGTCGAACAGCGGCTGCGCGGCGAATACGCCGAGCTCGCCGCCGTCGCCGCCCAGGCCGCGCGCCTGGGCGTCAAGGTCGACGCCGCCGAGGCCATGGCCAAGGGCGTCCGAGCCGATGCGCTTCGACGCTCGCTGCTCGACGAGCTGGCCGCCCGTTCCGATGCCGCCGACATCGTCGCCACCGCGCCGGCCGCCGCACGGCTCGCCGAAAGCCCCATCGTCAAGCGCGCCAGGCAAGCCGCCGGCAAGGGCGCACCGGCCTGAACCGCCACTTCCTATCCCCCATCCCTGAAATCCGGAGGCTCCCATCATGCCCGTCCTCGTCGCCTCGCCCACCCTTGGCGATCTGTTGAAGTACGAACTCAACGCCAGCTACTGCCGCGAGACCGTCATCCTCAAGGGCGGCGCCAGCTACCCGCTGGGCGCCGTGCTCGGAAAGATCACGGCAACGGCCAAGTACCGCCTTTCCCCGGCGGCCGCCGTCGTTGGCGACGAAGGTGCGGAGACCGCCGTCGCGGTGCTGATGCAAGCCGTCGACGCCAGCGCCGGCGACGCCATCGGCGTCGTGGTGTCGCGCGGTCCCGTCATCCTTTCCGAGGCCGCGCTCGCCTTCGACGCCTCCGTCGATCAGGCGGCCGAGAAGGACGCCAAGAAGACGCAGCTCGCCCAGGCCGGACTCGTCGTCCGCACCGCCGCGTAACCGTTCGGCGGCTTAGGCCGCCGGCGCCCCGACTTCCCCTCGCCTCAGCGCCCGTCCGACCGGAGCCGATCCCGGCTCCGCGTGGACACGTGCGTTCATTCCAGTCTTAGGGAGATCCCGACCATGACCGTCATGACCAATCCGTTCGACGCCGGCGGCTACTCGCTCGCCGAGATGACCCAGGCCATCAACATCCTGCCCAATGTCTATACCCGCCTCGGGCAGATGGGCCTGTTCCGCTTCGAGGGCGTAACCCAGCGCTCTGTCGTCATCGAGCAGGCCGCAGGCGTGCTCAACCTGCTGCCCACCGTGCCGCTGGGCGGTCCCGCCACCGTCGCCAACCGCGACACGCGCTCCATGCGCTCCTTCACCGTGCCGTGGATCCCGCACGACGATGTCATCACGCCGCAGGACATCCAGGGCGTGCGCGGCTTTGGCGTTGCCGACGCCGCCGATCCGCTGGCGACCGTGATGGAGCGGAAATTGACCCGCATGCGGGCCAAGCACGCCCAGACCCGCGAGTACATGGAGATCAACGCGCTCCGGGGCATCGTCAAGGACGGCGCCGGCACGACGCTCTACGACTACTTCGGCGAATTCGGGCTGCAGCAGCAGTCGGTGGACTTCGTGCTCGGCACTGCCGGCACCCAGGTTCAGGGCAAGGTGCGCGACGTGCTGCGCAAGGTCGAAACCGAGCTCAAGGGCGAAACCATGACCGGCGTGCTGGCGATGGTCAGCCCGGAGTTCTTCGACAAGCTGATCGGCCACGCCAAGGTCGAGGAGGCCTACAAATACTATTCCTCAACCGGGGCACAGCCGCTGCGTGAGGACACGCGTCGCCGCTTTCCCTTCGCCGGCATCCTGTTCGAGGAATACAACGCGACCGTCACGCTCTCGACCGGCGCGACGGAAACCCTGATCCCTTCCGGCGAAGGCATCGCGTTTCCGCTCGGCACGCTGGACACCTTCGTCACCCACGGCGCGCCGGCGAACTTGATCGAGACCGTCAACACGGTGGGCCTGCCGATCTACGCCCGGCAGATTGCACGACCCGATGGCAGCGCCATCGAGGTCAAGACTGAAGCATCGATCCTGCCGATCAACAAGCGGCCGCGCCTCGCCGTGCGCATCCACACCAGCAACTGATCCTCCGAAGCCTTGGCGTAGGAGGCTGACCGCACATGACCGTCTTCGCTGACGCGTTCGACGACCTGTTCGCCGATTCGAACGTCGCCCGCGACGCCGTCTGGCGTCCGGGCGGAACCGGCGACGGGATTCCGGTCCGGGCGATCGCCCGCCGTCCGGACCGGGAGGTCGAGTTCGGCGACATCGCCGTACACACGGCCACGGCGGTGTTCGAGGTACGGGTCTCCGAGATGCCGAACCCGGCTGAGGGCGACACCGTCATCTTCGGCGGCGAGACCTTCGTCGTCCAGGGCGAGCCAACGCGCGACGCCGAGCGGCTGGTCTGGACTCTCGATACGAGGCCGGCGTGAGACTCCAGGCTGCCATCGAGGGCGACCTCAAGCGCTTCCTGGCCGAAGAGGTGACGGCGGCCGAGGAGGCGGTGACGGCGGGTGTGCGCGAGGCGAGCAATGGCCTCAAGCAGGAGCTGCGCCGGCAGATCGCCGGCGCCGGACTGGGCCAGCGGTTCGCCAACACCTGGCGGAGCGAGGTGTATCCGAAAGGTGCCCGGAGCATCCGCGCCGCCGGACTGGTGTTCAGTAAGGCGCCCAACATCGTGCGTGTCTACGAGGACGGTGCTGTCATCCGCTCCAGGCACGGCTTCTTTCTCGCCATCCCGACCCTGGCCGCCGGCCGGTTCGGCGACGGCCGGCGGAAGATGACTCCCGGCTTGTGGGAGCGCATGCACGGAGTCCGGCTGCGGTTCGTCTACCGGCGCCGCGGGCCGTCGCTGCTGGTGGCCGACAACCGGCGCGCCCGCACCGGCAAGCGCGGCGGATTTGCGAAAGCGAGCGCAAGCGCTTTGCGCACCGGACGCGGCCTCGTGACGGTGCCCATGTTCCTGCTCGTGCCGCAGGTGACTGTGCGCAAGCGCCTCGACGTTGCCGGCGCGGCGCGCAAATGGATCGCTGCACTGCCGACGCTCGTGAATCGCAATTGGCGCGATCCGGAAGGGAGATCCGGGTGACCACCCGGCGCGAACAGGTTCTAACGGCGCTATTCGAGCGTATGCGGACGGTCCCTGAGGCCACCATCCGACGCAACGAACCGCTGCCCGAAAAGGTGCCGGCGGGCGGGCTCGTGGTGCTCCGCGACGGCGATCCCGGTGAGCCCGAGGTGGTGCTGTCGCCGCTTACTTACCTGTGGACGCATCGCGCCGTGGTGGAAGCGATCGTGAGTGGTGCCACGCCAGCCGCGCGCGACACAGCACTCGACGATTTGCTCGCGTCCCTCGGCGAAGCCATTGCCGGTGACCGTACTCTGGGTGGCCGCTGCGACCACATCGAGGCCGGGGCACCCGACGTGGGAGCCATCGCCGTCGAGGGCGGCGCCCCGCTCAAGGGCGCCACCGTCACCGTCACCTTGGTTTACGCGACGACCGACCCGCTCGCCTGAGCGATCCGGTTTCCATTCCACACCTATACATAAGGAGTCGTCCCGATGGCCCGTGCCTATGGTGCCAACGCGCAGCTACTGGGCAAGTTCGAGAACGCCTACGGAACACCGCTGGGGGGAGATTGGATCAAGCTCCCGTTCGTTTCTTGCAATCTCGGCTCGGAACAAGGGCTGATCGCCTCGGATGTGCTGGGCGGTGGCCGCGATCCGGCGGCCCCGATCCGCGACATATTCAAGGTCGAAGGCGACCTCGTGGTGCCGGTGGACCTGCGCGCCTTCGGTTACTGGCTGAAGCTGCTACTCGGCAGTCCCGCGACCACCGGCTCGGGACCCTATACGCACGCCTTCGTATCCGGCGGCGCGGTATTGCCGTCGCTGGCCCTGGAGATTGGCATGCCCGAGGTGCCGGCTTTCTTCATCGAGGCCGGCGTGCGGGCCGATACCCTCCAAATCGAGTTCCGACGCTCGGGCTCGGCCAACGCGACCGTCGGCGGCATCGCCCAGGGCGAAACGCGGCAAGCCGTATCGCAGGGTGGCACACCGACGGCTGTGGCCTTCGAGCGGTTCAATCAGTTCCAGGGTTCGGTCAAGAAGGATGGTGCTGCGCTCGGCAATGTGACGGGCGCGCGACTCTCGTATTCCAACAACCTGGAGCGCATCGAGACCATCCGCTCGGATGGCAGGATCGAAGGGGCCGACCCGACGGTCGCCGCCCTCACCGGCAACGTCGAAGTGCGCTTTTCCGACACCGCGCTCATCGACGCCGCCACCGCCGGCACGCCGGTCGAGCTTGAGTTCGCCTACACCATCGATGTCAGCCGCAGGCTCGTGTTCACGGCGCACGAAGTGCATCTGCCCAAACCCAAGCTCGCGATCTCCGGACCTGGCGGCATCCAGGCCTCCTTCGACTGGCAGGGCGCCAAGGAGGAGAGCGCCGGACGAATGCTGACCGCCACCCTCGTCAACGATGTGGAGGATTACGCATGATCCGGCTCGATCTGAAACGCGTGCCAAGCTGGCTCGATGTAGGGCACGGTGTCCGGCTCAAGGTGTGCCCGTGCACGACGGCACTCATGATGGCGGCGCGCGTCGCGGCACTCCGCGAGGCAGGGGACAGTCCCGACGCGATCGAGGCCGCCGGTGCCAGGACTGCGGCGCTGGTGAAGCGTCTCGCCCGGCTCACAGTCAAGGAGTGGGAAGGGGTGGGCGATGCCAAGGGCAAGCCTGCGCCTGTGACGCCGGAGGGCGTCGAGGCGCTGATGGATTTGTGGCCTCTGGCGGAAGCCTTCGAGCGGCTCTATCTGGCACCGGCGCTCCTTCTGGACTCCGAAAAAAACGTCTGATGGCTCGCTGCCGCTGGCATTTCGGCGGCGGGCCGGACTATTGCGCCGCCTGCGAACATGAGTGCGTGACCTGTCCCTATCGCGAGCACGAGCCGCTGACCTTCGAAGGCTGGGAAACCTGGGACGTGGCGCTTCGCTGTGCAGGTCAGCTTCGTCTTGCGCCAGGCGCTGCCATCGGGCTCGACCTCGGCGCCTGTCTCGCGATCGGGACGGCGCTTGGTTACGACGTGACGGCGCTTGCCGAGCTGCTGCCGGCCGCCGAGACCGGAATGATCACCGCGCTCAACGCGCGGCTCGCCGCAGGTTCCGCCAATCCACCCTGATCCGAATTTTGAATCATCATGGCTGAACGCAATCTCGCCGTGCGCCTTTCCGTCATCGACGGAGGCAAGGTCAAGGCCGAGCTCCGCGATGTCGGCGAGAGCGGCGAGCGTGCGCTCAAGCGCATCGATGACGCCGCAAAACCCGCGTCCAGATCTCTGCAGGCGGTGGACGCTGCCGCCGGCAGCGTGCGCGGCTCGCTGGAATCGGCTGCGTCCAGGCTCGGCCCTGTCGGCGCGGCGCTGACCCGGCTCGGTCCGGCGGGACTTGTAGCTGGCGCGGCCTTGGGCGCCATTGCGTTCGGTCTCAAGACGAGCCTTGAGGCTGCGGCCGAAGCGGAAGCCTCCTACCGCCGTCTCGAAGCCGTGCTCAAGGCGACCGGCGATGCCTCGGGCCTCACCGCCGGCGCGCTGGCCGAGTTCGCGGAGGGCATGGAGGAGTCCACCATGGCCTCGGCCGAGGCGGTGATGGATGCGGCAGCCGTGCTCGCTACGTTCCGCTCGGTCGCGGGCGACACCTTCACCCGGGCGCTGCGGCTTGCCCAAGATCTCGCCGCCGTGTTTGGCCAGGATTTGCGGTCGTCGGCAGTGCAGCTGGGCAAGGCCCTGGAAGATCCCGTCGAGGGGCTCAACGCGCTGCGTCGGGTCGGCATTTCGTTCACTCAGAGCCAGCGCGAGGTCATTGCCACCCTGGTCGAGACCGGCCGCACGGCCGAGGCGCAGCAAGTCATTCTCGATGCGCTGGAGCGTCAGGTCGGCGGCGCCGGGGCTGCGGAAGCTTCTGGCCTCTCTGGTGCCGCCAATCGGCTCGCCGATTCCTGGGGCAATCTCCTCAAGGAGATCGGCCGCACCCCGGCCATCGCCGGCGTCGCCCAAGGTGCGCTCGACATCCTGGCGGCGGGCCTCAAGGGCATGACCGGCGTGCTCGCCGACGATCCGATCGCGGCCCGTGTCGTCGCGGCTAACCGTAAGCTGGTTGAGGGCGAGGACGCACTGGCGGGCATGCGCCGAGTGGCCGGCGACAATCCGCGCGCGGACCAGGTCATTGCCATCCGCCAGCAGGAGGAAAAAATCGCCTGGCTCAAATCCGAAGTCGAGCGGCTGATCGCCCAGGCGCGGAGCGAGGCGCAAACGTTCGATGCCGAGCGCCAGCGCGCGGAGGACGGCCGCCGCGCCGCCGAGACCGAGAACCGTGCCGAAACCTTGACGACGCAACGCAAGAAGATCGATGAGGCGATCGGCAAGCTGATCGACGATCCGGCCGAGCGCATTACGGCGGTAAACCGGGAACTCGACGAAACCCGCCGGCGCCTCGAAGCGCTGCGCGCGCCCGGCGAGAACGACGGTGACGTGGACGCCGCCATCGGCCAGGCCGAGGAGCTTGCCCGGCGCCGCATCGCGGCCATCGAGAAGCCGGCGCAGGAAGCCGCCGAGCGCATGGCCAAGGCTGACACCAAGGTTGTTGCCGATCTCGAGCGCCAGATGGTCGGCCTCGCCGACAAGCGCGCCGCCTTCATCGACCAGGCGCTGTCGCGGCTCTCGGAGGGAGCCGGCGAGACCGAGCGCGCGCAGGTCGAGCGGCTCGCCGGCGATCTCTACGACCAGAAGCAGGCGATCGACGAGCTGGGCCAATCGCTGGAGCGCGAGCAGAAACTCTTCGAGGACGGCCGGCGGATCACGGAAGCGAACAGCACGGCGCTGGAGAAGTATGCGGCCGAGGTCGAACGCCTGGACCGGCTGTTCGCGGCAGGCGCCATCGATGCCGAGACCCATGCCCGCGCTCTCGCCGATGCGGAACGCACGAAGCTCGATGCTTCGACGGACTGGCATGACGGTGCCATCCGGGCGCTGCGCGACTACGTCGAGGAGTCCGACAACGCGGCCCGCCTGGTCGAGCAGGGAATGAGTCGGGCGCTGCGAGCCGGCGAGGATGCCTTCATCAAATGGGCCACCACCGGCAAGCTCTCGGCGGGCGACCTTTTCAACACCATCGCCGAGGAAGCGCTCCGGGCGGCCTACCGGATGGCGGTGGTGAAGCCGCTCGCCGGCATCCTGGAGAGCTTGTTCGGAGAGGTCGGCAGCGCTTTCCGCGGTCTGTTCGGCGGGAGCGCGCCTGGCCCGGTCGGCGACTTCCCCGATCCCGGTCCGGTCATGGTCGCGCATAGCGGCGGTGTCATCGGCCTCGACCGGTTCGACTCCCGGCTTGCCGATTCCGCGCTGTTCGACGCCGCGCACCGGTTCCACGGCGGCGGAATCGTTTCGGGGGAGGTGCCGGTCATTGCGCGTCAAGGCGAGGGTGTGTTCACGCCCGGCCAGATGCGTGCGCTCGGGTTTGCACGCGCCGGTCCCGAGGTCAACGTGACCGTCAACGTCCGGAACAACGCGCCCGGCACCGAGGCGCGCACCGATCTCAGGCGCAACGCCGAGGGCTTGAGCCTCGACATCATGGTCGAGCAGGTGGAAGGCAGTCTTGCCCGCAACATTGGCCGGGGCGAGGGCTTGGCGCCGACGCTTGAGCGCCGCTACGGACTCAATCCGGCGGCGGGGGCGTATCGATAAGAAGGAGTTGTGAGTAACGACGGTCGGTCGGGAACTATCGCCGTGAGCTAACTTGGCGGCATCGTCAAATTCGTACCGATTTCAAGATCGATCCGAACTGCCGGTGAAACTCCGTCTGCCGGCCGGTACTGGGAAAGTAGATGACGCGGCTGTGGTTCAGCACATTGAATCCGTCATCCACGAGTCTCGGTTCCAACAGCCGGCACACGTTTGCTTTGATGAGCATCAACGGCGTCGAACGATCGGGGATCAGGCCATCAAGATCATCCCGGAGTAGCGGGTAATCCCGGGCGACAACCTTGTCGCGACCCGAACCCTTGCGCATGTTCACTGGTTCGTATGTTGCGTCTACGAGAATCCAGCCACGTCGCTGAAACTCCTGAAGGCCGCTTTCTTTCGTCGCAGGAGCAATATCAAGTTGCTTCATCAGCGCTGCGAAAAGCGGCTCGGTGGGATTACCTGCTGGATCGTAAAAATATCTCCCTGAGGCTGGAGGGGATTCGGCAACGATTATGAGCGTTATGCTCTTCGGCTCATATTGGCGCCGGAGAGAGAGGTACTCGTTTCGCGTTCTGCTTTGCATCGAGAGTCTCTCCGGAATTATCCCGACGGACACGCTCAAAGTATCTACCAGCTCCGGGGCAAAAGCAGCCCCAACTTCATCAGATTGACTCGGATCTCAACGTCTAATCCGCAAAGACATTCGAATGCCCGTCTCCTGGCCCGCGACGCTGCCCTTGCCGACGGTGGAGGGCTACGGCATCCGTCCGGGCGAGGCGATCCTGCGCACCGAGATGGAGGCGGGACCGGCCCGGCAGCGCAAGCGCTTCACCCAGGTGCCGACGCGCATCGCCGTGCGCTGGCTGATGCGCCGGGAGCAGTTCGCGCTGTTCGAGGCCTGGTATCGCTGGCACGCCAAGGAGGGCGGCGAGTGGTTCCTGATCGACCTCCTCGGCGGCATCGGCTTAGGTGAGCATGAGGCTCGCTTCACGCGTCAGTTCGAGGCGCGGCTCAGGGGCGGCGTGCTCTGGGAGATCGCTTCCGAACTGGAAATCCGTGAGCGGCCGGTGCTTTCCGCGGACGCGCTGGCCATCGCGTTGGATTCCGATCTCGCCGCGCTGTTCCGCGACGCGGACGCCCTGCACGCGCTCGTCCATTCCGGGCTGCCGGGACCCTACGCCTGGTGAGTCCGGTCCGCCTTCGATTCCGGAGCTAGAACGTCATGACGCTACAAACAGACCTCCAGGCAGCGGTCGCCAAGACAACCGCTGCCGCCGACAAGCTGCATCAGGTGGTGCATGGGGATGCGGCCTCGACCGTCGAGACGGAAAACGGTCCGGTCAAGACGGTGGCGAAAACCATCGCCGACAACGAAGCAGCCATCGATGCGAGCCGCGCCGAACTCGACCAGAAAGTAGCCAACGCCAGTGCGAGCGCGCTCGCCGCAGCCGGATCGGCCGCAGCATCGGACGACAGCGCCGCCAACGCGGCGGAGCGGGCGGCCAAGATTCCTGATCCGACCGAGGCGGATTCTCTCAAGAGCATTCGCGTCAATATTGCCGGCACGGCCTACGAGCTTGTGCCCGGCGGCGGCGATGTCGTCGGGCCCGCAGGGGCGGAGGACGGCGCGCTCGCGCGTTTCAATGGGGCGACCGGAAAGCTCCTGAAAGCCGGCGGCCCGGCCCAGACCAGCGAGATCGCGGACGCCGCGGTGACCAGCGCCAAGCTCGCTGCCGGCGCGGTGACAGCCGAGAAGATCGCCCCCGGTGCGGTCGACCTCGCGACCCGCGTCGCCAAAGCCGGCGACGCCATGACCGGCGATCTGTCGCTTCCCAACCTGATCGCCACAGGCACGGTGCGCTCCGGCGCCACCGGCGACAATGCGCGCGCGACGGGCTTTGTGATCGCGGATGGCACCGACATCGGCGAACTCAATCGCAGCAATCAGTACTACGACGACCGCGCCAACAACTGCACCGGCTACCTGCCGAACGGCAATTGCTTCGGCAACGCCCAATGGACGCCGCCCAACGGGAATTGGTGGACCTGGGGGCTTGGGTTCAGTCCCGGAAATCCCAGCGGTTTCGACTTCGCGGGTGGGTCGAGCGTCAGTTACGCAGCGGTTTCCGTCGGCTTTGTCTATGGCGGCTATGCGCTGGCGGCCGACGAGATCGGCGGCGGCGAATACCGGCGCCCCTACAACAACTGCAATTGCGGCGGCTTCAATTGCTACTCCAACTGCAATTGCAACTGCAATTGCGCCTGCGACTGCGGCACCTGTCCGTGATCCCGGAGACCGCACGATGATAGAGCGCTACAAGGCCTGCCTCGCCCCGACGACGCACCGGCCGCACCTCCTGCACGCATTCCGGGACCGGGACGCGCTGACGGTCCGGCTGCTCAGGCCGTCGGAGGAGCGGACTCCAAAACGGGACGCCGATCTAAACACCCATCTGTCCGTGCCGCTCCAGCCGTTCTCGTTCTCCCACGCCGTGTCGGGGGACTGGTTCGACCGGCCGGGTACGGCCTGGGAGGTGACCACGGGGATCACGTTCAGCGTCTCGGCACTAGGGGGCCTGAGGCCGCGCCAATCGTGGACGCTGGCCGTCGACAGCGAAGAGCGTTTCGTCCGCCCCTTCGAGCGGTTCAGCCTCACCGACGGCACGAGGCAATCGCGCAGCGTTCTCCTCCGGATGCTGAACCTTCGTCAGGTCGCGATGGTTGCCAGCTGTTTCGGCGCCGACTCGCTCGACGAGTGCCAGATCTTGCTCGTCGGCGGGGTGGACGGATGCTGGGCGAATTTCCCCTTCACGCACGTCTTCGAGCCCGTGTCCGGGCAGGAGGCCACCAACACCCAGGCACCGGACTTCTTTCCGCGCGCCGTCATCAGCGGCCCGGCGACGGTCGCGGCCGAGGGTGTGGCGAAGTTCTCGCTCTCCTTCGTCGACGCCAGCACCGGGGCGGTCGTCAGCAACGGATCGCGCTCGGTGCCGGTGCGCGTCGAAGCCACGTCCGGCTACCTGGTCGACAGCATCATCTACCCCCGAAACGGGCTGGCCGCGTTCCGCTGGATGGCCCTGGGGCTCACCAAAGGCGACCGGCTGCGGATCAAGTCGAACTGGGGCACGTGGTCGGGAGATCACGAGATCGAAGTCCGCGTCGCATGACAGTCAGCCCACGGATCTGGCGGGCGTGGCCGACGGTCGTCTGGGCCCAGGTTTACGATCGGCCCGAGCTCGACCGCGCGCTTGTCCCGCTCGCGCACCAGATAGCGACCGATGCGGCGCGCGACGGGAAGTACTTCTTCTCGCGACGCAAGGGGAACTGCTTCCGCGACCGCCAGGACGACGCGCTCTGCGATCTCGGGCGTCTGGCGTTTGCCGGCATCAGGGACTATCTCGGCCGCATCTACGGGGCGGAGGAGGCGGCGCCGCGCCTGGAGATTGCCGGATGGCCCATGGTCCAGCCCTATGGGCACGCCGTTC
>VGEH01000124.1 GCA_016869375.1 Alphaproteobacteria bacterium
CGCCACCCGCTACGACAAGCTCGCCAGATCGTTCCTCGATATGCTCCATTTGGCCGCGCTCAGACACCTCTTGCGTCACGCCACTTTGTAAACACCGCCTAGTTGATCGCTCTGCTGAGGTGGTGGTCAAGGCATGGCCAGTCCGCTATTCGACCATGTTCCATATGGCGAACGACTCTCAACACTTTCGGCGTCAGGACGAATTGGAGGAAAGGGAAGGCGCATATCCGGTTGAAGGTAATATCTGGAGGAGTCCCACCGGGGACTGGGTTCCACTCTACGAGGGCAAGATGGTCCAAGCTTTCGACCATCGCGCATCGGGTATCGTGACGGTCGAGAAAAACCTATACCGGCCCGGGCAAGGCGTCGAAGCCTCTGAAGCCGATCACGAGGACCCGTCGTTCGTCCCTGCGCCGCGCTATTTCGTTCGCGCCGAGAACCCGCTTTCGACGCAAATCGCGCTTAAAGACGTGACCTCGACGACGAATGCCCGCTCGATAATCGCGTGCCTGCTACCCGCCTACGCAACCGGGCACACGCTCCCGATCCTCGACATGGAAGTCGTCGGAAGCCCGGATCGAGCCGAGGCGCAGGCGTTGTTTTGCGCGAACTTGAACTCGCTCATCTTGGACTTCGTCGCGCGCACGAAAATCCTGAGCAATCACGCCAGTTGGTACATCGTGGAGCAGCTTCCCGTCGTGCCACCGGAGACCTACGGCACCGTCAAATTCGGATCGAAATCTGCAGGTGAGATTATCTGTCCGATAGTCCTCGAATTGACCTACACCGCGCATGACATCGCAAAATTCGCGAGCGACATGGGCCATGTCGATGGTGGGGGACTCGTCAAGGCTCCTTTCGTCTGGGACGATGAGCGTCGTCTGGGGCTCCGCGCCAAGCTCGATGCCATCTATTTTCATCTCTACGGCATCACCGATAGGAATGACGTCCGCTATATCTTCTCGACTTTTCCCGTCGTCGAGCGTGAGGAGACCGAGGCGTTCGGACGCTATCGTTCGCGCGACCTTTGCCTTGCCTATATGAGCGCACTCGCTGCCGGCGATCCGGATGTTGAGGTCGATCTGTAGGCAAGCGACCGCGGACCGTACCCCGGTGAGTGGCATTCACGGTGACCGACCCTTTGTCGCGTTGATGCACGACGCTGACGCCCCTGCTATGATTCGCGCATGAGCCGTCTGGAAGAAGCCTTCGCCAAGCTCGATCAGGCCCTCGCGCGCCTGGAACGTGCGGCGTCGGGCCGCACCGAGCGCGAAGCCCGCGCGCGCGTCGAGCTCGAGCAGGCGCTGGCCCAGCTGAAGACCGACCACTCGCGGCTGTCCGAAGCGGCCGACACCGTGTCGGCGCGCCTCGACGGCGCGATCGGCCGGCTGCGCCTCATGGCGGGAGACTGACGCCCGTGGCCGAGGTCTCGGTTTCCCTCAACGGGCGCAGCTACCGCATCGCCTGCGCCGACGGCCAGGAACCTCATATCGAGAAGCTCGGCCGCTACATCGATGCGAAGGTCCAGGAGCTCGTGCGCCAGGTCGGACAGAAGGGCGATGCGCTGCTGCTGACGATGGCGAGCCTGATGATCGCCGACGAGCTGTTCGAGGCGCGCGAAGGCGCGGGCGCCGCCGCTTCGGCGAAGTCCTCCGACGAGGCGGTCCAGGCGATCGAGGCCATGGCAAAGCGCATCGATGCGCTTGCGGCACGGCTCGAAGCTTCCTAAGTTGAGTATCGGCGGGGCTGCCCGGTTCGACAGGCTGCACATTCCCCGGGGCCAATACCGATCCTCTGGGAGCTGTCCCTGGCCTTGGCCCTCGGCCTTGGCTACATGGCGCCCACCTGCTTAGGCAGGCCTTGGAGGAACTGCTTATGCCATCGGCCATGGTGGCTCCGCCAACTCCCACCGATCCCGTGATCGCCGAAGCCAAGCGCACGCTGCGCAACGAGATGCGCGCGCGTCGCGAGCGCCTCGCCGATCCGTCGGCCGGCCCGCGCCTCGCTCAGAACGTGGCGAGCCTGGCGCCGTTCGCCACCGGCGCCGCGACCGCCGGCTTCCATCCGATGCCGCCCGAGATCGACGTGCTGCCGTCACTCGCCTGGTTCGCGAGCCGCGGCCATCGCGTCGGCCTTCCCGTCGTCGTCGGCCGCGGCCAGCCCCTGATCTTCCGCTTCTGGCTGCCCGGCGCGCCGCTCGAGCGCGGCATGCTCGGCATTCCGTTTCCGCCGGCGGACAAGCCCGAGATCCACCCGCAGCTCCTGCTGGTGCCGCTGATCGCTTTCGACCGCCGCGGCAATCGCCTCGGATATGGCGGCGGCTACTACGACCGCACGCTCGCCGCCCTTCGCGCCAAGGGGCCGCTCCTGACGATCGGCGTCGCCTTCTCCTTCCAGGAGGTCGACGAGGTCCCGATCGATCCCTTCGATGCGCCGCTCGATGCGATCGCGACGGAGGCCGGCGCCGAGCGCCTGCAATGAAGATCCTCTTTCTCGGCGACATCGTCGGGCGCTCCGGCCGCGACGCCGTGCTGAAGGAAGTGCCGCGCTTCCGCAAGGAGCTCGGCCTCGACTTCGTCATCGCCAATGGCGAGAACGCCGCGCACGGCTTCGGCCTGACGCTCTCGCTCGCCGAGCAGCTGTTCAAGGCCGGGATCGACTGCCTGACCAACGGCAACCACGTCTGGGACCAGCGCGAGTTCATCGGCCAGATCGACCGCGATCCGCGTCTCTTGCGTCCGCGCAACTACCCGCCGGGCGCGCCCGGGCGCGGCGCCAATGAATACGCGCTCGCCGATGGCCGCCGCGTGCTGGTGATCAACGTGATGGGGCGCCTGTTCATGGATCCGCTCGACGATCCGTTCCAGGCGGTCGAGGCCGAGCTTGCCAAGGTGCGCCTCGGCGCCAGCGTCGCCGCGATCGTTGTCGACGTGCATGCCGAGGCGTCGAGCGAGAAGCAGGCGATCGGCCACATGCTGGACGGGCGCGTCTCGCTGGTGGTGGGCTCGCACACCCATGTGCCGACCGCCGATGCCCAGATCCTGCCGGGCGGAACCGCGTTCCAGACCGATGCCGGCATGTGCGGCGACTACGACTCGGTGATCGGCATGCACAAGCAGACGCCGATCCAGCGCTTCACGCGGAAGCTGCCGACCGACAAGCTGCAGCCGGCCGACGGACCGGCGACGATCTGCGGGGTCTTCGTCGAGACCGACGATCGCACCGGCCTCGCCAGGCGCATCGCGCCGTTGCGTGTGGGCGGACGGCTTTCGCCGGCCCGGCCGGCCTAGCCGACCAAGCGTTCGAGGCCGGCGCAGAGCTCCTGCCCGACCGTGCCGCCATCGCCCTTCAGCTTGTTGGTGACGATCGCGCGCATCGCGTCGACCAGCGAGCGCAGCACCTCGACCTCGGCCATGCCGACCGAGGTACGCCCTTCGAGATAACGGCAGAGCATGCTGCCGATGCGGGTGATCAGCGGGTAGCCGAAATTGCCGCCGCCGCCGCGCAGGTCATGCACGATGTTGAAAAGCGTGTTGAGGTGCTTGGTCTGGTTGTCGCGGTCGCTGAGCAGAAGCGACACCGCCTCCGCCGCGCGGTTGAGTTCGGGCAGCGCCTGGGCGGGGAAATCCACCTGCTCCTGCGCCTTGGCCATCGCCGCCTCGGCACGCGCCAGGAGATTGGGGTCCATGCCCTTCCCGGCAGGCCCGACCCGCGCCTTGATCTTGTTCGGCGGATGGATGACTTCGACCGCGCCCTTCGGCTTGTCGCCGCTCATGACCTTCTCCCTGACGCCCCACGCATCATGACTTCTGCATCGACTTGATGGCGTCCTTGGTACGCTTCAAGGCCGCCTGCTGGTCGCCCGTCAAGGGCTGGCCCGGCTTCGCCGTGTCTGACCCCGGCGCCTTGCGGCGGTCAGGCCCTTCGAAGGGAAGCATCTGCCGCCGCCGGTCCGGGCCAAAATAGTCGTTCGTACGCACGAAGGGGCGCGGATTCTCGATGATCGAAACGATACGGGCATAAAGCGAGCGGGCTGAGACGGGCTTCGCCATGAATTCAGTGACACCGGCATCCCGCGCCTGCATCACGCGCGCACGCTCGGTGTGTCCGGAGAGCATGATCACCGGCACGAACTGATCCGGGCTCTCCGGCGAGGTGCGGAGGTGGCGGGTAAGGTCAAGCCCGTCCATCGGCTCCATGTTCCAGTCCGCGACCAGGAGATCGACCTGGGTCTGACTCATCTTTTCGAGCGCGTGCGCGCCGTCGCGGGCTTCCATGATCTGGCTGACGCCCAAGGACTCAAGGATCGTGCGGACAAGGCTACGCATGTGCTGATTGTCGTCGACAATCAACACCGCCAGCCGATCGAGCCGATAGCCCATCATCGTGAGAAGGCTCCCAAAAGCCCGCTCATCCCATCCGTCCTCCCCCGGTCTGGCGGACTGTATACCGATGTGGACAGCGATGCCTAGGCGAGGTTAACGGCCGCGTTTAGGGGCGTTTGGGCGCCTGGGGAGCCCCTTTCCCGTCTCAATGAGACTTTACTCATGAAACACGCCATAGGTGCCTATAACCACTATATTTGGTATAAGCTTCCCAACACTTACACGATCTCTTTGGCCAGGGCGGAATGGCAGGACACAGCCAATTCAAGAACATCATGTACCGCAAGGGCGCCCAGGACGCCAAGCGGGGCAAGCTTTTCACCAAGCTGATCCGAGAGCTTACGACTGCCGCCCGGGTCGGATCGCCCGACCCTGCGGCCAATCCGCGCCTGAAGGCTGCAATCGTAGCGGCCCGGGGCGCCAACATGCCGAAAGACACGCTGGAACGGGCGATTAAGCGCGGTGCCGGCGGCGGCGACGACACCAACTATGAGGAAGTGCGCTACGAGGGCTACGGCCCCGGCGGCGTCGCCCTCATCGTCGAGGCGCTGACCGACAACCGCAACCGTACGGCCTCCGAGATCCGCGCCGCTTTCTCCAAGGGCGGCGGCGCCCTCGGCGAAACGAACTCGGTCTCCTTCATGTTCGAACGTGTCGGCGACATCGCCTACGGCGCGAAGGTCGCGAGCGACGACGCGATGTTCGAAGCCGCCCTCGAAGCGGGCGCCTCGAACGTAGAAACCGCCGATGAATTTCACGAGATCGTGACCACGGTCGACGACTTCGCGCAGGTCCGTGACGCGCTTGAGGTGAAGTTCGGTGCGCCGGAACGCGCGAAGCTCGCGTGGCGCCCGACGACGACGGTCGCCGTCGACGAAAACGTTGCCGAATCGCTCCTGAAGCTGATCGACACGCTCGAGGACAATGACGACGTCCAGACCGTCTGGGGCAACTACGAGGTCGCCGACGCCGTCCTCCAGAAGCTGGCCGGGTGAGACGCGGAGAATGCGCCTTCTCGGCCTCGATCCCGGCTTGCGTCACACCGGCTGGGGGATCGTCGACGCAGAGGGGAACCGTCTCCGGCATGTCGCTTCCGGGCGCATCGACTCCGGTGAAGGCACGATCGCCGAACGGCTCGTCCGTCTGCATGACGGGGTCACCGAGGTGATCGGCCGTTATCAGCCGGACGAGGCGGCGGTCGAGGAGACCTACGTCAACAAGAACCCGAGTTCGACCCTGAAGCTGGGTCTCGCCCGCGGCGCGGTGATCCTGGCGCCAGCCAAGGCCGGGCTGAGCGTGGCCGAGTATTCGCCGAGCCTGATCAAGAAGTCGGTGGTCGGCTCCGGCCACGCCGAGAAGGACCAGGTCGGGCACATGGTCCGTATGCTTCTGCCGGGCGCGGAACCAGGCAGCGCGGACGCAGCCGACGCGCTTGCGATCGCGATCTGCCATGCGCATCACGCCGCGACCCGTCGGGCGATCCTCGCCGGAGCGCGGGCATGATCGCGAAGCTGACCGGACGTCTCGACTCGACCGGCGAGAACTGGGCGATCATCGACTGCGCCGGCGTCGGCTATCTCGTCGAATGCGCGTCGCGCACGCTGGCGCGGCTGCCGGCGGTCGGCGGCCAGGTCAGCCTTGTGGTGGAGACGCTGCTGCGCGAGGACAGCCTCCGCCTGATCGGCTTCGCCTCGGCGGCGGAGCGCGACTGGTTCCGCCTGCTGACGCAGGTGCAGGGTGTCGGCGCCCGCATCGCCCTCGCCATCCTTTCGGCCCTCGAGGTCGACGACCTCGTCCGCGCCATCGCCGCCCAGGACAAGGCGCTGCTCACCCGCGCCGATGGCGTCGGCCCGAAGCTGGCGCAGCGCATCGCGACCGAGCTCAAGGACAAGGCCGCCGGCCTGATGCTCGGCCATGCCGCCAGGGCGCAGGCCCAGGCGCCCACCGCCGGCGCCAGGCTCGATCCATCGGTCGGCCTTGCCGCCGACGCGGTCTCGGCGCTGGTCAATCTCGGCTACGGGCGCTCCGAAGCCTTCGGCGCGGTCGCCACCGCGAGTCAGGTGGTCGGCGCCAAGGCCAAGCTCGAGGATCTGATCCGCGCCGGGCTTAGGGAACTCGCGAAATGACCGGCCCGGACAGGCTGGTTTCCGGCGCCCCCGGCGAGAGCGATGCGATCGAGTCCTCGATTCGCCCGCAGCGCCTGGACGACTTCGTCGGCCAGCGCCAGGCGCGCGAGAACCTCAAGGTCTTCATCACCGCCGCCAAGGCGCGCAACGAAGCGCTCGACCACGTGCTGCTGCACGGGCCTCCCGGCCTCGGCAAGACGACACTGGCGCAGATCGTTTCGCGCGAGCTCGGCGCGAGCTTCCGGGCGACCTCCGGCCCTATCATCGCCAAAGCTGGCGACCTCGCCGCGATCCTCACCAACCTGCAAGCGCGCGACGTTCTCTTTATCGACGAGATCCACCGCCTCAACCCGGCGGTCGAGGAAATGCTCTATTCGGCGATGGAGGACTTCCAGCTCGATCTCATGATCGGCGAGGGCCCCGCTGCGCGCTCGGTGCGGATCGACCTACCGCCCTTCACCCTCGTCGGTGCGACGACGCGCTCCGGCCTCCTGACCACGCCGCTTCGCGAGCGCTTCGGTATCCCGCTCCGCCTCAACTTCTACGAGGTCGAGGAGCTGGTCGCGATCGTCAGCCGCGCTGCCGGCATCCACGGTATCAAGATGACCGAGGACGGCGCGCTCGAAGTCGCCCGCCGCGCCCGTGGCACGCCGCGCATCGCCGGCCGCCTGCTTCGCCGGGTCCGCGACTTCGCCGCCGTCGCCGGGCGCGACGTCATCGACGCCGTTGCCGCCGATGGGGCGCTCACCCGGCTCGAGGTCGACCGCACCGGCCTCGACGCCATGGACCGGCGATACCTCGCCTGCATCGTCGAGAACTATGGCGGCGGGCCGGTCGGGGTCGAGACCCTGGCGGCTGCCCTCTCCGAACAGCGCGATGTTATCGAAGATGTGATCGAGCCCTATCTGATGCAGCAGGGACTGGTTCAGCGCACGCCCCGAGGTCGGATGCTGGCCGCTCAGGGCTATCGCCACCTTGGATTGCCGGTGCCGTCGAACGCGGCGCAGTACGACCTTCTGCCGACCGGAACCGACGATGTCTGATCCGGCCAGCCATTGTTTTGCCATACGCGTCTACTACGAAGACACCGACGCGGCCGGGATGGTTTACCACAGCAACTACCTTAAGTTTGCCGAAAGAGCCCGGACGGAGTGGCTGCGCGACCTAGGCGTGCAGCAACGGCAGTGGCATGAAGACACCGGCCTCGGCTTCGCCGTGACCCGGTGCGAGATCGATTTCCGGCGACCCGCCCGGCTGGACGACATGCTGGACGTCGTCACCCGGGTTCTAGAGGTCGGCGGCGCTTCCCTGGTGGCCGAGCAGGTCATCCGGCGCGAGGCGGACGAGGTCGCAAGGCTGAAGCTGATCGTCGCCTGCATCGACGAGAACGGCAGGCCGGCGCGACTGCCCAAGAATCTGCGGACCGCCATGGCGGCGGCAACCGCTCGAGGAGTGATCGACTAGATGGAACCTAAGCTCGTCAACGCCGTCACCCTCGCCGGATCGACCGGCCCGACCGACATGTCGATCATCGGCCTGTTCCTGCAGGCCGACTACGTGGTCAAGGCGGTGATGGTGGCGCTCGTCCTCGCCTCGTTCTGGTGCTGGGCCATCATCTTCGACAAGATCATGCGGCTCCGCCGGCTGCAGGCACAGGCGAGCGAGTTCGAGGAGCAATTCTGGTCGGGCGCGGCGCTCGAGGATCTCTACGACCGGCTCGGCAGCCGGCCCGAGGAACCGATGAGCGCGATCTTCTCCTCGGCCATGCGCGAATGGCGCCGCTCGGCGGCCAAGGGCCTCGTCGGCTCCGGCCCGATGCGCGCCAACCTCCGCCAGCGCATCGAGCAGGTGATGCAGATCACCCTTCAGCGCGAGATGAGCCAGGTCGAGCGCTACATGACGTTCCTTGCATCCGTCGGCTCGACCGCACCGTTCGTCGGTTTGTTCGGCACCGTCTGGGGCATCATGAACAGCTTCAAGTCGATCGCGCTGACCAAGAACACCTCGCTCGCCGTGGTCGCGCCCGGCATTGCGGAAGCACTGTTCGCGACCGCGCTCGGCCTCGTCGCCGCTATCCCCGCGGTGATCGCCTACAACAAGATCTCCTCCGATATCGGCCGCTACACAGCACGGCTCGAAGGCTTCGCCGCCGAGTTCGCCGCGATCATCTCGCGCCAGCTCGACGAGGCGGAGTAAAGCTAAGATGGCAGCCACCCTCATGAAGAAGGGGCGTGGGCGGACGCGCTACACGCCGATGGCCGAGATCAACGTGACGCCGCTCGTCGACGTCATGCTGGTGCTCCTGATCATCTTCATGATCGCCGCCCCGCTGCTCACCGTCGGTGTGCCGGTCGATCTGCCGAAGACTCAAGCCGCGACGATCAACGAGCAGGTCGAGCCGCTCACCATCACCGTCAACGGCCAGGGCCAGATCTACATCCAGGAATCCGAGGTCGCCGAGGAGCAGCTCGTGCCGCGCCTGCAGGCGATCGTCCGCAACAAGGCGGACCAGCGCATCTTCGTGCGCGGCGACAAGGCCATCAATTACGGGCGCGTGATGGAAGTAATGGGGCTCGTCTCCTCCGCCGGCTTCGACAAGGTGGCGCTGATCGCCGAGATGCCGCAGGCGCCGCAGCCGGCTCCAGCCGCGGCGCCGGCACGCGCTCCGCAACGGCGCACCAACTGAGCCGATGACCAAGGGCGCCACCTTCTCCCTTCTGCTCCACGCGTTCGTCGTGGTGCTGGCCTTTTTCGGCCTGCCGGTCCTGGCGAAGCCGGATCCGGTCTTGGAGAAGCCGCTGCTCGTTGACATCGTCACCATCGCCAAGGTGACGAACCTGCCGCCGCCGACACCGAAGGTCGAGCCGAAGCCCGAGCCGCCCAAGGTCGTCGAGCCGGCGCCCGAACCGCCCAAGCCCGAGCCGCCGAAACCGGAACCGCCGAAACCGGAACCGCCGAAGGTCGTCGAGACCCCGCCGCCGCCTCCGCCGCCCGCTCCTCCTCCGCCTCCTCCGCCGCCGAAGGTGGTCGAGCCGAAACCGGAGCCGCCGAAGCCCGAGCCTCCCAAGCCCGAGCCGCCGAAGCCGGAACCGAAGCCCGAGCCCAAGCCGGAGCCGCCGAAGCAGGTCGCCAAGGTCGAGCCGCCCAAACCGGAGCCGCCGAAGCCGGCGCCACCCAAGCCCGAGCCGCCGAAGCCGCAGGTGAAGAAGGACGACACCTTCGACCGGTTGCTGAAAGATCTCGCCAACCGGAAGCCGGCGCCCGAGCCACCGCAGACGGAAGCGAAGAAGCCGGAGCCGCCGAAGCCGCCGCCTCAGCAGCAGGCCGCACTGCCGCCGACGCCGAACCGCTCGCCGCCACCCCGGCCGATGACCGAGGGCCAGCTCACCTTGAGCGAACTCGACGCCATCCGCTCGCAGATCGCGCAGTGCTGGAACGTACCGGCCGGCGCGCGCGACGCACGCAACCTTGTGGTCGAGGTCCAGGTTGAAATGAATCCGGATGCCAGCGTGCGTGATGCTCGGATCGTCGACCAAGGCCGCATGAGTACGGACTCCTTCTTTCGCGCTGCCGCCGAGAGCGCCATGCGTGCGGTGCTCAATCCACGCTGCAATCCGCTGAAGCTTCCTCGCGAGAAGTACGACGTGTGGAAGTCTTTCATACTCAACTTCAATCCGAAGGAAATGCTCTGATGAGCGTGCTGCCCGACCGCGCCCGCCCGTGGATGCCGACCCGCCGCGATGCCCTTCTCGGGCTCACCGTGGCGCCGCTCTTGTGGAGCGCGTCGACGCCGGCCTGGGGCGAGCTTCGCATCGACATCACACGCGGCAAGGTCGAGCCGATGCCGATCGCCATCGTGCCGTTCACCGGCGGCGGCGAGCAGGCGCGCGTCGGCAACGACATCTCGGCCGTCGTCTCGGCCGACCTCGAGCGCTCCGGCCTGTTCCGCCCGCTCGATCCGAAGTCCTTCATCCAGCAGGCCGACCAGATCCGCCTGCAGCCGCGCTTCGAGGACTGGAAGCTGATCAACGCCCAGGCCCTCGTGCATGGCAGCGTCGAAGCGCAGTCCGACGGGCGGCTCAAGGTCGAGTTCAGGCTCTGGGACGTCTACGCCGGCCAGCAGATGACCGGCCTCGCCTACTTCACCATTCCCAACAACTGGCGGCGTGTCGCGCACATCATCGCGGATGCGATCTATAAGCGGATCACCGGCGAAGATGGGTATTTCGATACGCGCGTCGTCTACATAGCCGAGTCTGGCCCGCTCAACCGGCGCGTCAAGCGGCTGGCGATCATGGATCAGGACGGCGCGAACCATCGCTTCCTGACCGATGGTCGCGTGCTCGTGCTGACGCCGCGCTTCTCGCCGACGGCGCAGGAGATAACCTATCTCTCCTATTTCCGCGATCAGCCGCGCGTCTATCTGTTCAATATCGACACCGGCCAGCAGGAAGTCGTCGGTGATTTTCCGGGCATGACCTTCGCACCGCGTTTCTCGCCCGACGGCAAGCGCGTGATCATGAGTCTTTCTGCCGAAGGCAATTCACAGATTTACGCGCTCGATCTCCGGACACGCGCGGTCAAGCGGCTCACCAATCACGCCTCGATCAACACCTCGCCCTGCTATTCGCCGGACAGTAACCAGATCTGCTTCAACTCCGATCGTTCGGGCGGGCAGCAGCTCTATACGATGGATTCCGAAGGCGGCGGCGTTAAGCGCATCAGCTTCGGCCAGGGACGTTACGCGACCCCGGTCTGGTCCCCGCGCGGCGATCTGCTCGCCTTCACCAAGTTCACGGCCTCAGGCTTCGCCATCGGCGTCATGCGTCCGGACGGCTCAGGTGAACGAATCCTCACCGAGAGCTTCTTGGTCGAAGGCCCAACCTGGGCCCCCAATGGCCGCGTGCTCATGTATTTCCGTCAGCAGCCGAGCGACGATCAGGGGCGGGGCGGCTCGGTCAAGCTCTTCTCGATCGACTTGACGGGGTTCAACGAGCGCGAAATTATCACACCGGTCGACGGGTCTGACCCGGCGTGGTCCCCCTTGATTCCTTGAAATTCCACGCTTATATTGCCTTGGTCCCTGTCGGCCCGTGCCGACGGGCGGGTTATGTCGTACCGGCTCGGCCACCTTTTGACGATCAAGGGGTTGGGACCAGCAGGCGCCGCCGTCACCCCAGGTAAGAATAGAACAACGTGACAATCTCGATCTCTCCCCCGGGAAGGAGTTAACAAAAATGCGAACGAAGCTTCTGAGTCTCTTCGCGGCGTCGCTGTTGCTCGGCGCGTGCGCGTCCGAGACGACGACGACGGCTGGCTCTGCCGGCAGTGGCGCTGCCGCTGCCCCTGCTCCTGCGGCCGCTCCCCGGACCGGTCCGGTTCCGGGCTCGCAGCAGGATCTCGTCGTCAATGTCGGCGACCGCGTCTTCTTCGACCTCGACAAGTCCGACCTCAAGCCGGAAGCGCGCCGCACGCTTGAGCGTCAGGCCGCCTGGCTGAAGCAGTACGGCAACGTCGCCGTCACCATCGAAGGCCATTGCGATGAGCGCGGCACCCGCGAGTACAACCTCGCGCTCGGTGACCGCCGCGCCAAGGCCGCTGCCAACTACCTGGCGTCGCTCGGCATCGCCGCCAACCGCATCCGCACCATCTCCTACGGCAAGGAGCGCCCGGCCGTCCTCGGTTCGAACGAGGCTGCCTGGTCGCAGAACCGCCGTGGCGTGACCGTCGTCAACTGACGCCGGCCTAACGGTGTTCGTTTCGGCGTCGGCCTCGGCGACGAGGCCGACGCCTTATTTTTGCCCCTAAGCGGGCCCATAGCTTCGGCGCGGATGGACGCCTGAGAGCGATGCGCAGAACACTTTCTCTTCTATCCCTCCTCGCCTTTCTGCTGCCGGCCGCGGCCGAGGCCCAGGACGTCCGGGCGCTGGTCGACCGCATCGACCGCCTCCAGCGCGACATCGACACGCTGCAGCGTCAGGTCTATCGCGGCCAAGTGCCGCAGACCTCGATCGGCGGCGCGCCCATGGCTCCCCCTCTCGGCTCGCCGCCGCCCGTGGCGAGCGGATCCGGAGACCTCTCGGCAGCCGCCGTCAGCCGTTTCGAGACCCGCGTTTCGCAGCTCGAGGACATCCTCCGCGACCTGACCGGCAAGATGGAGGAGATCTCCTACGCCAACGAGCAGACGCGCCGGCAGCTCGACAAGCTCTCGGGCGACATTGATGTCCGGTTCACGCAGCTCGAGCAGAACCGCGCCCCGGCACAGGCACAGGCCGCGCCGCCGGCGGGCCAGCAGCAGGCCGCCGTCGGTCCCGCTCCCGCCACGACATCCGGCAACCTCGGCAGCATGACGCAAGGCCAGCTGCAGGCGAACGCGCCGCAGGTCCCCGCCCAGGCGACGCCCGGCCGTCCGGCGACACCGCCGCAGCAAGCCGCACGTACGCCGGCGCCGGCTGCCTCGATTCTGCCCGACGGCTCGCCCGAGGATCAGTACAAATTCGCCTTCAACATCCTGCTGCAGAACGACTACGACCAGGCCGAGCGTGCCTTCCGCGCCTATATCGACAAGCATCCGAGCGATTCACGCACCGAGAATGCGCGCTACTGGCTCGCCGAGACCTTCTATGTCCGCGACAAGTTCGAGCCCGCCTCGACCGCCTTCGCCGAGGCTTATCAAAAGGCACCGAACGGCCAGAAGGCGCCGGACAATCTGCTGAAGCTCGGCATGTCGCTCGCGAAGCTCAACAAGCCGCGCGAAGCCTGCGCCACCTTCGATCGCCTGGGCCAGCAATTCCCGAACGCGCCCGGCACGATCAAGAGCCGCGCGACCGCGGAAAAGACGCGCCTCAACTGCAGGTGACGACGTCCCCATGACGGAGGCGCTCGACGCCGCCGTCATGGCGCGCCTGATGGCGCGGTTCGAGCCTTTCGAACCTAGGCCGGTCCTCGCCGTCGGCGTCTCCGGCGGTGCCGACTCGCTCGCGCTCGTTCTCCTTGCCGATCTCTGGGCGAGAGAGCGCAGCGGCCGCGTTCTTGCCCTAACTGTCGATCACGGGCTGCGCCGCGAATCCGCCGGCGAGGCGCACCAGGTCGGCTCCTGGCTCGCAACGCGCGGCATCGCGTATGAGATCGTGACGTGGCGCGGGCCGAAGCCGTCGAGCGGCGTGCAGGCCGCCGCCCGCGAAGCCCGCCTCTGCCTGCTGGCTGATCGTTGTCGTAAGGCCGGCATCCTGCATCTCATGCTCGCGCATCATCGCGGCGACCAGGCGGAGACGGTGGCGCTGCGTCGGGAAGACGCGAGCGGGCCCGACGGCCTCGCCGCCATGCCGGCGGAGACTCCGGCCGGCTGGGGGCGCGTCCTGCGGCCGCTTCTCGCGCAGCCGAAGACAAAGCTGACAGACTTTCTGTCTGCCCTCGGCCAGCCTTGGATCGAGGATCCCTCCAACCGCGACGAGCAGCACGCACGCGTCAGGTTGCGGCATCGAATCTCGGCCGAGGCGACCGAAAGCACGCTTGCGTGCGCCGCGCGCGACGATGGCAACCGGCGCGCTCAACGGGAGGCCGCGGTCGCCGGTGCGCTCGCCCGCCACGTCGTCCTGCATGACGCCGGCTGGGCATCCATCGCGCGCGACTTCGTTACGCTGCCGGACGATATCGCCCGCCGCGGCCTCAGCCGCACCATCGTCACGATCGGCAACCTCGACTATCCGCCGCGCGGGGAACGCTTGGACCGGCTGCTCGCTTATCTCCGAGACGATCGCCGAGGGGCACGCACCCTCGGGGACTGCCGCATCGTTTCGACGAAGGATGGGTGGCTGGTGGCCCGCGAGTCACGATCGCTTCCTCCCGATGCCTCTTTCGCAGGCAATACCGCGGCGTGGGATCGCTTCCTGGTCGTTCTTCCCGAGGACATGCCGCCGCGCGATCTCCATGTCGGCGCCATGGGTTCTGGGCCGCGACCGCCCGGACTTCCTGCTGTTCCCGGGGGTATTCGCCCGTCCCTCGCGGTTATCCGCGATCTTGACGGGGTCGTCGCGGTCCCCCATCTCGGATGGGTGCGCCCAGGCGCAGATGTGAGGCTAAAGGGCGCAGTGGCCTGGACTTTCCCCCGGCAGGCGCTCGCTTCAGCGGAGTTCGCGGTGGCCTGACGTGGCCGCCCGGGGTGTGATAGGGTCAAAGTTTCTCGGCGAGGCCTAGGAATCCTGTGAACAATTTCGGTCGCAATCTCGCGC
>VGEH01000125.1 GCA_016869375.1 Alphaproteobacteria bacterium
AACCGCCACTCCGCTTCGCTCAGATCGCCTCGGCTCAACGATCCCTCCCTCCAAGAGGAATCCTTGAATCAAGGCTCGAGTCTCACGTCAATAACTTTGTAAACACCGCCTAGGTCATCGACTTTGTTCCTGAATATGTCGACCATGTCCTCGTCTTTTCTCGCGTAGTATTTCGCGAGTCCCCCCAGATAGGCGGTTCTAGGTTTGCCTTCGGTCACCAGGCCATAGGCGTTGATGAATTTCATCTCGTGATCGAAGACGCTCGTATCCATTTTTCGGGTTTCCTGCAGATTGGACTGGGCGCCGCAGATCGCCTCGAAGGTCTGCTTCTTCTTGAGGAACTCCAGGCGGATTTCCGTGCTGCTCTTCTTGCCGAGGATACTCGAGCGGTAGGTCATGTGGTGTGCGATCCAGTACACGCATGCCGCGAAGCAGATGCCCTGGACCTCTTCCTTCTGCGCGTTCTTCAGCAGGTCGCTCTGCTCAAAGTCCCCCACCAGCCAATCGGTAAGCTCCGGCATGGTCCCGTCTCCTTGGGGGCTCGAGCCCGCTAGCGCATTCCCGTCGAGCGAGAAATTTGCCGATCGGCGCGGCCTCTGGCAACGTGCTCGCGTGGGTGCGTTAGCCTTGGGAGACCGCTAAGCTAGCGCGATGTCGATCGTCTTCGCGTTCCTTCTGTGGGTGGTGACGGCCGCGCCGCTCGGTAGTGCCGTGCTCTCGGATGCGGACATCACGCGCATCCTGGCCGAGCGCGTCGAGTCCAAGCAGGCCGTCGGCCTCGTCGTCGGCGTCATCGAGCCTCAGGGCCGCCGTGTCGTCGTTCACGGGCGGCTCGACCGGAAAAGCGACCGGCCGCCGGATCGGGACACGCTGTTCGAGATCGGCTCGGTCACCAAGGTCTTCACCGCCTTGCTGCTGGCCGAGATGGCGGGCCGCGGAGAAGTCGGTCTCGACGATCCGGTCGCGAAGCTGCTTCCGGCCGGCACCAAGGTGCCGGAGCGCGGCCGGCCGATCACGCTCACGGATCTCTCGAACCACCGCTCCGGCCTGCCGCGCCTGCCGACCAACCTGAAGCCGCTGTACTGGGCCAATCCCTACGCCGACTACACGGTCGACGCCCTCTACGCGTTCCTCGCCGACTACCGGATGCGCCGCGATCCCGGCACCGCCTATGAGTACTCGAATCTTGGCGTCGGGCTCCTCGGCCACGCGCTCGCGCTCCGCGCGGGCAGGGACTACGAGTCTTTGCTCCGCGAACGCATCATCGTGCCGCTGGGCCTTCGCGATACGAGCATCGCGCTCTCGCCGGCACAGTCGACGCGCCTGGCGCCCGGCCACAACCGCTCGCGGACGCCCACGCCGAACTGGGACATTCCGACCTTCGCCGGCGCCGGCGCGCTCAAATCGAGCGCTTCCGATCTCCTGACCTTCCTTTCCGCCAGCCTCGGGCTTACGGAGTCGCCGCTGGCGCCGGTGATCGCGCAGACCCTGGCCGCGCTCTGGCCGCGCGGCGGGGGCGGCTACCAGGCGCTCGGCTGGCATATCTCGGGCAGCGGCGCCGCTCAGATCACCTGGCACGCCGGCGGCACCGGCGGCTATCGCGCCTTCATCGGCATGTTGAGGCAGCAGCGGACCGGTGTCGTCGTGCTCTCGAACGCGGCCTACGGCATCGAGGATATCGGCTTCCATCTGCTCGACCCTCGCCGTCCCCTGGCCATGTCGACGGCAGCGGATCAGGAAGCACCGGCACCCAATCGCTAGGGCAGGCGCCCCAACCGCTCGGTGATCCGCCGGAACAGCATCTCGGCGTCTACAGTGTCGAGCACATGGGCATTGGCCGCGGTCTTCTGCCGGCGCCATTCGATGACGGTGCGGCCGATCGAGTGCGTCGCCTCGGTCTCGATATCGACGCGGCAGTCCTTGCCGCCCATCAGATCGGGCCACAGCAGATAGGCGACGGCGCAGGGGTCGTGCAGCGGGCCGCCGGTCGCGCCGAAATGCGTGGTCTTGGGATAGGCGTCGAGGATGCCGGCGACCTGCCGCGCCGCTTCGGTGCCGAGCGCGCGGATCGTGGCGACGCGCCCATGCGTCGCCAGAACCTGGTGTGTCAGCTCGAGCGGCGTCATGACGATCCGTGCGCCGGAGTTGAAGACGACATGCGCCGCATGCGGATCGGCATAGATGTTGAACTCGGCCGCCGGTGTCGTGTTGCCGAGGCCGATGGCGCCGCCCATCAGCACGATCTCCTGCACGCGGCCGGCGATGTCCGGCGCCTGGATCAGCGCGCAGGCGAGGTTGGTTAGCGGGCCGATCGCGACGAGCGTGATCTCGTCGGGCGGATGGGCGCGGATCGTGTCGCGGATGAAGTCGACCGCGTGGCCATCCGCCAGCGGCCGGTTCGGCGGGCTCAAGCTCGCGCCGTCGATGCCGCTCTCGCCGTGGATATGCGTCGCCAGCACCGGCTCGCGCACCAGCGGGCGCGGACAACCGGCATAGACCGGGGTCGCGGCGCGCGCGAGCTCGACCACGGCGCGCGCGTTCAGCGAGGTCTTCTCGATGCCGATATTGCCCGCGACCGCGGTGATCGCCAGTACGTCCAGCTCGGTCGAGGCGAGCGCCAGCAGGATGGCGACGGCGTCGTCCTGGCCGGGATCGCAGTCGAGGATGATCTTGCGGCGGGTCATCGTGCGGGCAGGATGCCGCTCAGCACGAGGCAGAGCGCGGCCAGCGCGCTCGAGGTCATGACCTCGCCGTTGCGGATGGCGGCGATCACCTCGTCGCGGGTCATGTAGAGGATCTCCTGCTCCTCGAGGTCGCCGGAGTTCGGCTCGGCGACCTGGTGCGCGCCGGTCGCGTGATTGATGTGGCCGACGCTGCAACGCTGGTTGGCGTGGGTGACGATCTCCTGGAGCTTGCGCCAGTTCGTCGCCACATGTCCGGTCTCCTCCATGAGCTCGCGCTTGGCGGTCTCCAGCGGGTCCTCGCCGGGATTGAGGCCGCCGGCGGGCGGCGTCAGACTGATGTCGCGCACCCCCTGCTTGTACTGGCGGATCAGGATGATCCGCCCGTCCTCGCGCTCGACGATCATCAGCGCGTAGTCGAGAAGCTGGACGCGGTGGAAGTCGTCGACCTCCATGCCGTCGGGCAGGCGCACCTTCTCGGAGAAGACTCGAAGCCAGGGTGGATTGGCATAGACCTCCCGGCTCTCGAGCACCGTCCATTTCTCCATGCGCATATCCTCAGGTGCCGCGGGGCGAAGGGGCGGCGATCCTAGCCAGAGTTTCCGCCAGCGGCCATCCGCGTGTAGGATGCCGGCCTCCCGGACCAGACTCCGTTGCGAACTTCATGACCGTCCTTGCCACGCCCGTCCGCCGCGACTCGCTCATCATCGGGCTGATCGGCGCGGCGCATTTCATGTCGCATTTCTTCCAGCTGGCGCTGGCGCCGGTGTTTCCGTTGCTCAAGGACGAGTTCGACGTCAGCTGGACCGCGCTCGGCGGCATCACCGCGGTGTTCTACGCCGTCTCCGGCGTCTGCCAGGCGCTGGTCGGGGTCTGGTGCGACCGTTATGGCGCGGCGCGTGTACTGTATGTGGGGCTGGCTCTGCTGGCCCTCTCGATCGCGGCCGCCGGCCTGGTCCCTTACTTCTGGATGCTCTATCCGCTGGCGGCGCTGGCCGGCATGGGCAACAGCGTCTTCCATCCCGCCGACCTCTCGATACTCTCCACCCGCGTAAGTCATGGCCGCCTCGGCCGCGCATACTCGATGCACGGCCTGTCGGGCACGCTGGGCTACGCGACGGCACCGGTGGTGATCGGCACCATGGCCTTCACCATCGGCTGGCGTCCCGCGCTGATCATCGCCGGCATGCTCGGCCTCGTCGCGCTTGTCTTGATCACCCGCTTCGACGAAACCCTTGGCGGCAAGGGTGCCGGATCCGGATCGTCGCGCGAGGACCATGCCTATGGCGTGCTGATCCGCCAGCCCGGCATCGTCTCCGGCTTCGTCTTCTTCGGGCTTGCAGCGATGGCAGGGATCGGCTTCCAGAGCTTCGGCGTGCCGGCGCTGATCTCGATCCACCAGATACCGCTGGCGATCGCGGCAACGGCGCTCACCGTCTATCTGCTGGCGCAGGCCTCCGGCATCTTCGCCGGCGGCTGGATCGTCGACTGGACCCGGCGGCACGATCTGGTCGCAATCACCGGCATGGGGCTGGCCGCAACCGCGATGGCGGTAGTCGCCGCCAGCAGCCTGCCCTTCACGGCCGTTCTCGTGCTGATCGCCTTCTCGGGTTTCTCCGCCGGAACGGTCGGTCCGGCGCGCGACATGCTGATCCGTGCCGCCGCGCCCCAGGGGGCGACCGGCAAGGTCTTCGGCTTCGTCTATTCCGGCCTCGACATCGGCTCCTGCACCGGGCCGCTCTGGTTCGGCTGGCTCATGGACCACGACGCGCCCAGGCTGGTCTTCGCCGTGATCGCCGCGACGCTGGCGCTGACCGTGCCGATGGTCATCACGGTCAGGCGCAGCGCCAAGCCAGCGCCTGCGTCGGCCGATTAGGGCACCAGCCGGCGGTAGATGTCGGGTGTGATCCTGTCGGAGGGTGGCAGGCCTTCGCGCTGAAGCCAGGCGTTCAGCGCCGCCCGCGTCTTCGGTCCCATCACGCCATCCGCCGGTCCCGGGTTGAAGCCTTTCGCGGTCAGCGCCGCCTGCGCGTCCGCGATCTCGGACTTGCCCGGACCGCGCGTGCCAACCGTGCCGCTGCCGGACGAGCGCGCGGCCGGGGGCACCAGCACCGCGACGCCGCTGCCGGGAGACATCGGCGTCAGCTGCTGATAGGCGCCGGGCGTGCAGTTGCCGTTCTGAATGCCGCAGTCCCAGCGGAAAGCCTGCGGAATGCCGTGCAGCAGGCCGCCGGTGATGCGGCAGACGCAGACATTGCCGCCCTGGCACATCCGCTCATTGGCGTTGTTGGGCGAGCAGCCGGGCAGCGGCTGGGCCGGCGCGGGTGAGACTGAAAGAAAGAAGAGCGCGGGGAGAGCGGCGACGAGAAGGCGGCGCATGAGACACCTCGAAGGAGCCGCGCGTCTCACCCCAGCCGCCGGCAGACGGAGAGTACCAAATCCGTGGCGCTTCGCCAGGGCCGATCCCGAAGGCCTCGACCGAAATCTAGGCTTTGGAGACCGGCCGCACCCCATACAGCATCGTCACGTTGATGCGCCGGTTGAGATAGCCCTCGCGGAAGTGGATGTCGTCGGTGCGATGGAAGAGGTCGGAGTGGAAGAGGACCGCCCGGTTCTGCCGATGGGGTACGACGACGCTGCGCGAGCCGGTTCGCTTAAGGTGCTCTTGGATCGCGGCCAGGTCGCCGTTGAAGCTGGCGAATTTCCAGTCGGCAGGCGCCGCCTCGTCGAATACCTCGAGCCCGCCGCTGTCGGGGTTGAGGTTGGCCTCGTCGGGCGTCACCCAGAAATTCACGTTGATGCGCGCCGCATCGGCGTGAAGCGCGATGCCGGTGAGCCGGCTGTCGTATTTGAAGGCCCAGAGGTGATGCAGGCCGGCATCTCCGATCACCCCCGGCAGGAATGCCTTCAGCTCTTCGGCGATCTGGAACAGGACGGGCGCGGTAAAGCCATCCGCTACGTGGGCGCCGACGTAGCCGCCTGAGTAGTTGCCGGTGAACCATACGGTCGAGTCCCGGCAGAAGCGCAGCACTGTCGCGAGCGCCTCCTGCGTCAGGAACTCGTCGATCACCACCAGCTGCGGCCGGGACTCATGATAGGTGCGCGTGATCGCATCGGCGTCGAGGCGCGGATTCAGGGCCGGGCCTTGCACGCCGGCCGCGGGGTCGCGGTAGAGGAGCCGGTTGTAGGTCGCCGCCAGCTTCTGTCGTGCCTCGCCGTGCAGAACGGTGGTTGGGTTGCCGTCCCTGGGCAGCGTCGCCGCCACTCGCCGATAGTCCGCCGCCGTCTCCGCCAGGAATCCCGGGAGCCGCCCGAGGCCGATCAGATGCTCGAACTGCTCGGCATCGTGCTGCAGCTTGGCGGCGGTCGTCTCCGCCACGATCCGCGCGTCCGGCCCCCGCCGCCGATAGGTATCTGCCTCAAGGAGCGATACCGCCTCGCGCCAGCGGCCAGAGGCGATCAGGGCAATCGCCTGCAGCGGGCCCGTATCGGTCTTGCTGTCGATACAGAGTGCCCGCTGGCGGTAAAGGAGCGCCCGCTGTGGCTGATCCTTCGCGTGAGCGCAGCGCCCGAGGCCGACCCAGGTCTCGGCATGCGACGGCGAGAGAACGGCGGCGCGCCGAAAGCTCGTTCCGGCGCGCCAGGGGCGCTCGGCCGCTTCCTCGGCGAGAGCCAGCTCGACATGCGCGCGGCTGTCGTTCGGGGCGATCGCGACGGATCGGCGTGGGCCGGTGCCGGCATGGGCGCTCTTGAGGCTCTTGAGCACGAGTCCGCGCATCAAATGCAGGCTGGCGACGGATGGATCGAGCGCGATGCCGGCGCTCAAGGCGGCCAAGGCCCCGTCATGCTGCCCAAGTCTTTGTCGCTCGGCTGCGAGCTCGAGCAGAATCTCGACGGTTGGCACCCGTCAGTATCCCGGAAGGATGAGGAGCTCGGGCGGGTCGGGCATGGTCTGGCGCGTGAGCACGATATGGGAGGTCGCGCTACGCCTGACGGAGAAGTGCGGTGACAGCGCCGCAACGAAGCGCTCAAGGCGGTGCGGCCCGAAATAGTGCATCGGGATGACCATGCGCGGCCGGATATCCCGGACGACCTGTGCCATCTCGTCCTGGGTCATGGTGACGCCGCCATCGACCGGTACCATCAGCACGTCGACCTCGCCAATGACGCCAAGGTCCTCGCGCGTCAGCTCGTGATGCAGGTGGCCGAGATGGACGAGGCACAGATCGGCGACCTCGAAGATGAAGATTGAGTTGCCGTTGATCCGCGTGCCGCCATCGCCCCAGCTGCGGATGTTGGTCGGGATGTTGCGCACGAACACATCCCGCTCGGCGAGATCGTGGCGGGCGGGACCGATGCCGGTCGGGTTCCAGCCGCGCAGCACGTGCTTGATGCCGGGGTCCGGGTTGTTGCTGTAGTGGGTCGTGTGCGCGACGTTCATGGTCGCGATGGTCGGTACCGTCTTGGGCCGGATGTAGTCGTTGTAGTCGGTGACGATGGTGACGCCCTGCGGGCTCTCGATCAGGAAGCTCGAATGGCCGACGAAGGTGAGGCCGATCTCGCCCTGCGCCAGCGCCATCGGAGAAATCGATGCAAGCTGGGTCGGGGACGGCCCGGAGGCGATGGCCTGGCAGGAAGCGGCAGCGTCGCGGGCGAAAGCGACGGCAAAAACCAGGGCGAGCGCGCGGATCAGCGGATGCATGGAGCACCTCCTCGGGCGATGGTGCCCGTCGTCCCCGGTCTTGCCAAGCCTGCGCGGCATGCTAGGAGTGTGGCCTCTCGCAGGAGTGAGCCTTGGCCAAGATCGAGACCGTCGAGCAGCTTCGCACCCTCTATGCAGAGCCCTCCGAACTGGTGATGAAGAAATCGATTCCCCAGTTGGAGAAGCACTGCAAGAGGATCATCGCGCTCTCGCCGATGGTGATGGTCGGTACCAGCGACGCCAAGGGCGGGCAGGATGTGACGCCGCGTGGCGGCGAACCCGGCTGGGTCCGCGTCGTCGACGACAAGACGGTGGCACTGCCCGACTGGCCCGGCAACAACCGGCTCGACACTCTGCGGAACCTGATCGAGCGGCCGAGCATCGGGCTGTTGTTCCTGGTGCCTGGCCTCGACGAGACGTTACGCATCAACGGCCGGGCCGAGGTCCGGACCGACGAGGCGCTGTGCAAGCCCTTCGAGACGCGCGGCAAGCTGCCGAAGGCCGTGGTGCTGGTAACGGTGGACGAGGCCTATCTCCACTGCGCCAAGGCGTTCATGCGCTCGAAGCTGTGGTCGCCAGAGAGCCGGATCGATCGGTCGACGCTTCCCAGCATCAACGAGATGATCAAGGACCAGCTCTCCTTGGACGGGCCAGCGCTGCCGCAGAGCGAGATCGCGCCCCGATACGAGAAGGTCCTTTATTAGCTTCGAGCCAGAAGCCGGGACCCGCGTACCACACCCGGTCCTTATCGGCGGCCGCCGGCTTGCCTGCATGCAGCGCGGTGACGGGGACGGGCGCTCCCTTGAGACTCGCCATCGCCTTCTGCAGCCGCTTGCCGGCGGCGGGATCACGTGCGCCGATGCAGGGATAGAAGCCGCAGCTGCCGAGCGACTCCGCCTGAAAACCGCGCCGGGTCCGCGTCGCCTTGAGGAAGAAGCCCCAGCGGTTCTCGCCGGTGAGCGGCATCATCAGGCGTCCGCGCGGCTTCAGGCGCTCGAGCCAGATCGCGGCGGGGTGCGTCGCGCCGGCAAAGGCGACGATCGCATCGGCCTTGCCCGGATCGTGGGCCGAACCATCGCCGTTGACCACTTCGACCTGCGGCCAGGGCGAGAGATTGTCCTCGGCGCGCTCGGCCAGGTCGCGGTCGTGCTCGATGGCGACGACGCGGCCTTCGGCGCCGACGATCTCGGCGAGGATCGCCGTGTAGTAACCGGTGCCGGCGCCGATCTGGACGACATGCTCGCCACTCTTCGGGTCGAGATTGTCCAGCAGCCGCGCCCACAGGCTCGGCTGGCCGTTGTTGAGGCCACGGCCGTGGTCGATGGCGACGAGAACGTCGTGGTACACCCAGCTCGGGTCGTCGTCCGGCGTCAGATACGGATCGTCGATGCGGGTGAAGGGCAGCAGGCGCCAGGGGCCGGGCCCGAGAAAGCGCTCGCGCGAGACGGTGGCGAAGGCGTCGACCACCGACTCGTTGCGGCGGATCGGCGCGGTGACGCGGAGTTCCTCGGCAAACCAGCGCCGCGCCTGCGGAAGGCTGATCTGGCGGGTCACGGCGCGATCGTCCCGTCATGGAGGCGGGCTTCGGAGAAGGGAAAAACGATGCGCGGATCCGCCTTCAGCAGCCTGTGCTTCTTGTCGTCGTAGGGCAGGCGCGAGAGCAGATCCCGAATAAGGCCGAGACGCGCCTGCTTCTTGTCGTCGGAGCGGACGATGGTCCAGGGCGTCAGCGGGCAGTGGGTGCGCATCAACATCTCATTGCGCGCTTGGCTATAGGCCTTCCACTTCCTGGTCGCCTGCGCGTCGATAGGGCTGATCTTCCACTGCTTCAGCGGATCCTTCCGCCGTTCGGCAAGGCGCTTCTTCTGCTCGGCCTTGCTGATGTCCAGGTAATACTTGATCAGCCGGATGCCCGAGCCGACGAGCATGCGCTCGAAGTCGAGCACCGTCGACATGAACTCCTCGTAGTCTATCGGCGTGCAGAACTTCATCACGCGCTCGACGCCGGCGCGGTTGTACCAGCTCCGATTGAACAGGACGAATTCGTCGGCGGCGGGCAAATGCGGCACGTAGCGCTGGAAGTACCAGCTCGATCGATCTCGGTCCGAGGGCTTGCCGAGCGCTACCACGCGCGTCTCGCGCGGGCTCAGATGCTCGACGATGCGCTTGATCGCACCATCCTTGCCGGCGGCGTCACGTCCTTCGAGCACGACGAGGATCTTGTAGTCATGGGCGATCATGTGGCGCTGGAGCTTGACCAGCTCGATCTGCAGCTCTCTCAGGGTTCGCCGGTACGAGTCGATCATGCCGGCCGCCAGCTTAGCCGAACCTAACCGGCCGCGACAGAAGATCGGCCGTGCAGATCGACGAAGCGGCGATACGCCGACTCGAATCGGCCGGCGTACTCGGCGGCATAGACCGCGAAATCGACAGCGACCCGCCGATGGCGCTTGGCGACCAGCGCCCATAAAGACTCGCGGAGGAGGGACGCAACCCGCATCGCGTCAGCGCGACAGAGGAGCGTGGCGTCCGGTGCGCGGTCGTGATACGCGGCGAGAAGCGCGTGCCAGGCATCGTCCTCGTAGCGGGAGTTGCTCGCGAGGTTGCCGAGATCGAAGAGCGGTGAGCCGTAGCCGGCATACTCCCAGTCGATGAGCCAGAGCCGCTTGCCGTCATCGATGAGATTGGCCGGCAGCAGGTCGTTGTGACCGAAGACGAGATCGATCGGGCCTACGGCCTGTTCCAGGCGATCGGCGATTGCCATCAGCCGCGGCAGATCTCGGCCATCCGCCGTGCCGTCGAGTTGGGCTGCGTAATCGCGAACCGCGTGGAAGGCCCAGAACATCACCGCAGGACCACGGAGGTGACGCCCGATACCGCGATGTGCACGCTTCAGCAGATCGACGATGCGATGGCGCATGCGCTCGCTCTGCACATCGGCCTCGGTCAGCGTGCGTCCGTCTATGAAGCCGATGACGAGCGCATCCCCCTCGGCATGCCGGACCGCGGGCGCGACGCCGGCCGCGGCCGCCGCGCGGCTGACCGCGAAGTCATTGGCGCGGACGATGCCGTGCTCCGGGACGTCGCCGCCGAGCCGGACGACCCAGTGGCCGGAAGAGTCGCGGACGCGGTAGTTGCGATTGCTGAGCCCGCCGGAGAGCGGTTCGATGCGCGGCGAGCCTTGCCAGCAAGGCAGAAGGCTCACGCGCCCAAGATCATCCTCGACCGAGGTCATGGATCAGGCGCGCTTCGCGCGCCAATGCTTGCCGGGAATGGCGTCGAGCAGCGACCGCGTATAGGGATGGGTGGGGTGGCGGAAGAGCTCGCCCGTCGAGCCCTGCTCGACGATCTCGCCGCGATACATCACCGCGACGCGGTCGCAGACCTGGGCGGCGACGCGCAGGTCGTGGGTGATGAACAGCATCGAGAGATTGAGTCGCCGCTTGATGTCGGCGAGCAGGTCGAGGACCTGCGCCTGCACCGAGACGTCCAGCGCCGAGACCGGCTCGTCGGCGACGAGCAGCTCGGGCTGGAGGGCGAGCGCGCGGGCGATGCCGATGCGCTGGCGCTGGCCGCCGGAGAACTCATGCGGGTAGCGGTCTATCACCCCCGGGTCGAGGCCGACCAATCCTAGGAGATCCTGCGCGCGCTTGACCGCCTCGGGCTTCGGCGTGCCGAAGGCGATCGGGCCGGCGGCGATGATGTCGCCGACCTTGTGGCGTGGGTTCAGCGAGGCGAAAGGATCCTGGAAGATCATCTGCACGCGCTTGCGGTAGGGACGAAGCGCACGGCCGCGGAAGGCATTGAGATCGACGCCGTGGAAGTCGATGCGCCCGGCATCGGAGTCGATCAGGCGGATGATGCAGCGCCCGACCGTCGTTTTGCCGGAACCGGACTCGCCGACGAGGCCGAGCGTCTCGCCTTTGCGGATCGACAGCGTCACGTTCTTGGCGGCGGTGACGACGCGGCGCGGACGGAAGAGGCCGCCTTGCGTCCGGTAGGTCTTGCCGAGGCCCTTGACCGATAGGACCGTGGGCGCGCGGTCGAGCGGACGGCGCTCCGGCGGATCGAGCGTCGGCACCGCCTCGATCAGCCGCTTGGTGTAGTCGTGCATCGGCGCTTCGAGCACCTGCTCCTTGGCGCCGAGCTCGACGATGCGGCCATGCTGCATCACCGCGACGCGGTCGGCGATCTCCGCGACGACGCCGAAGTCATGCGTGATGAACAGCACACCCATCTGGCGCTCGGACTGGAGCTGGCGGATCAGCGCCAGGATCTGCGCCTGGGTGGTGACGTCGAGCGCGGTGGTCGGCTCGTCGGCGATCAGGATGGTCGGCCGGAGCGCGAGCGCCATCGCGATCATCACGCGCTGGCGCTGGCCGCCGGAGAGGTGATGCGGATAGGCGGATTTAAGCCGCTCGGGATCGGGCAGGTTGACGGCCTCCAGCAGCTCCATGACGCGCTCAGGCCCGCCCGGCTCACCATGCGCCTCGAGCACCTCGAGGATCTGGTCGGAGACGCGCATCACCGGGTTGAGCGCGGTCATCGGCTCCTGGAAGATCATGCCGAAGCGCTTGCCGCGATACTGGCGCCACTCGTCTTCCGAGAGCTTCAACAGGTCGCGGTCTTCGAAGATGAGCTCGCCGCCGGAGGGTTTGACTGAAGGCTGCGGCAGGAGACCCATGACCGCCGCTGCAGTCAGCGACTTGCCGGATCCGGACTCGCCGACGAGGCAGAGGATCTCGTTCTCGTGCAGGTCGAAGCTGACTTTCTCGACCGCATGAGGGCGGTCGGAGCCCGGCGGCAGGTCGATGGTCAAGTCGCGGACGGAAAGGAGCGGCTCGGTCATGCGCGGCCCTTGCGCGCCAGGCGGGGATTCATCGCGTCCGACAGGCCTTCGCCGACGAGGTTGAGGGCGAGCACGGTAATCAGGATCGCGACGCCGGGGAAGGTCGACATCCACCAGGCTTGCCTGATCACCGAGCGCGAGGCACCGATCATGTAGCCCCAGCTCATCATGTTGGGGTCGCCGAGGCCGAGGAAGCTGAGCGCGCTCTCGAGCAGGATGGCGGACGCGATCATCAGGGACGCCATGACGATCACCGGCGAAAGCGCGTTCGGCAGGATCTGGCCGAGGATGATCTTCATATGGCTCTCGCCGACGACCACGGCGGCTTGGACGAACTCGCGGCGCCGAAGCGACAGGAACTCCCCGCGTACCAGGCGCGCGACCGGCGGCCAGCTCACCACCGCGATCGCCGCGACGATCGAGACGATCGAGGGGCGGAAGATCGCGACCAGGACGATGGCGAAGACGAAGGAGGGGATGGTCTGGAAGAACTCGGTGAAGCGCATCAGCGCGTCGTCGATGATGCCGCCGAAGTAGCCGGCAAGCGCGCCGAAGGCGAGGCCGAGGGTGACGGCGAAGAAGGTCGAGACGATGCCGACCATCAGCGAGACGCGGGCGCCGTGGACGATGCCGGAGAGGATGTTGCGCCCCAACATATCGGTCCCGAGTGGGTACTCGCCGAAGGGGCGCTGGAACGGCGCTCCCGACATCTCCCAGGGGCTCTTCGGGAACAGGAAGGGCGCGATCACCGCGACGATGATGATGAGGACCAGCGCGACGAGGCCGACGACGGCCCCTTTGTTCCGCTTGTAGCGCTGCCAGAACTCCTTCACGAGCCCACCTCGATGCGCGGGTCGACCATCGAGTAGACGAGGTCGGTCACCAGATTGAAGGCGATGACCATGACCGAGGTCAGGAAGAAGACGCCGAGCAGCAGGTTGTAATCGCGCTGCAGGAGAGCCTCGAAGGCGAGCCGGCCGATGCCGGGCCAGGCGAAGACGGTCTCGACTACGATCGAGCCGCCGACGAGCTGGCCCGCCTGGATCCCGGCGAAGGTGATCACCGGCAGGATCGCGTTGCGCAGCGTATGCGCCCGTAAGATGCGGCCGGTGCGAAGCCCCTTGGCGCGGGCGGTGCGGACGAAGTCCATGTCCTGCACCTCGAGCATCGAGGCGCGGGTGAGGCGGGCGTAGATGGCGACGAAGAAGAGCGCAAGCGTCAGCACCGGCAGCACCATGTGCCGGGCGACGTCGAGCACGCGATCGGCCGGCGCCATGGCGACCGGCGTCTGCATGCCGAAGGCCGGAAGCCAGCCGAGATTGACCGAGAACAGCAGGATCGCCATCAGCCCGATCCAGAAGAGGGGCGTGGCATAGAATCCGAGCGCCGCGACGGTGACGAGGCTGTCCGCCCAGGTGCCGACGCGCGTCGCGGCGAGTACGCCCAGGCCGATGCCGACGCCGAGCGCGACGACGAAGGCGCTGACGGTCAGCAGCAGCGTCGCCGGCAGGCGCTCGCCGACCATGTCGGCGACCGAGCGCTGGTTGCGGTACGACCAGCCGAGATCGAAGGTGACGACGCCACCGACATAGAGGGCGAGCTGGGTGGTCAGCGGCTTGTCGAGGCCGAACTGCTCGCGCAGCTGTGCGATGTATTTGGCGTCCGCGGCACCCGCTTCGCCGGCGATCACGCTCGCCGGGTCGCCCGGCGCCAGGCGGATCAGGAGAAAATTCATGACGACGATCGCGAGCAGGATCGCCACGCTTTTCATCAGACGCCTGGCGACGAAATCAAGACGGCCCACTGATCCCACACGCTTCCGGTTGTGTGCGCGCCAAGCTTAGATCGGGAGAGGGGCCGATGGCGATGGCGAGCTGTCGAGGTGAAATGCTGCCGAGGTCGGCGGGTCGCCGCGGCGCACGGCGCGTGGCCCGTGTATACACGACGAAATGCGCCTTGACGCGGAATACGAAGGGCGCTTCCCTGCGGCTGGGGATAACCGGGCTGGATGCGATGGGGCTGTTCGACTTCCTTAAGGTTAAGAAAGAGACGAAGGGACCGGCCAAGGGCGGCAAGCAGACCCCGTCCAAGGGCACGGCAACCTTCAACGGCCGTTCGTTTCCGGTCATCGAATGGAGCGCGAAGGGCTTCATCATCGCCAATTACGATGCCGATCTCGTCGTCGAGGGACAGCGCTTCAAGCTCGAGTTCCAGGCGTGGGACGAGAAGAAGGCGGTCAAGGGCAAGGCGGACGCGATCGTCACCAAGATCACCGACTGATCGGCCCCCATCGAGTGGTCCAGATGGAATGTTAGTTCAGAGTTGGCCGTTGCGCTAGTTGGAGCGTGGCCGGCGAAGCCGATCGGCGTAGCGCAGCCGGCCATGCGGCGAATGCAGGCACGAA
>VGEH01000126.1 GCA_016869375.1 Alphaproteobacteria bacterium
GGAGCGGCCGGGGGCGATGCGCTGCGCTACGCAAGGGCTCCGCGCATCGCCCCCGGCCGCTCTCACACACCCACAGGGGGTCAACATTGAACGCCGATAGGGGGTCAAAGTTCAAAGCCGATTGACACTTCGGCGGTCGCAAGAATCTTAGGCATGACACAAGGCTCCTCCGTCGCGGAAGCGAGGCGCTTCCGCGGCTGGTTCGAGTCAGTGGATGTCTGGCGAACAGGCGAGTGGGGTTCGCCGTCTCTGGGCCGATATAACGCAGACGCGGCGGGATGGTGTCCCGATCCGGCGTGACAACGCCGTGCTTAGGAATAGGCCTCTAAATCAACAGCTTGATGCCAAGATGCGACCCCTCGTCACACCAGCGGGCGAACTCGGCGGAAAAGCTGTCGAGGCCGTCGATGCTGCGATGGATATCGGTCCCGGCCACTGCCCTGCACTAGGGCAGCGCGCCGGACGACGCAACTCGTACCCCTCCCCCGGCTTTGCCGGAAGAGCGAGTACAAGGAGAGAGCGCGGCCTACTTCTTCTTCTTATGTGCTTCCTTGTGCATCTCCTCGAAGCCTTCCGCCGCCTTCTGCACATCGGCGGGGAAGTCGGCCATCTCGAAGACCTGGCGCACCTCGACCATGTCGTTCTCCTCGGCCGGGATACGCCTCGCCCATTCGAGCGCCTCGTCGCGCGACTCGACGTCGATCACCCAGTAGCCGCCCAGAACCTCCTTGGCCTCGGCGAACGGGCCGTCGGTGACCTGGGCCTTGCCGCCCTTGTAGGTGACGCGGGCGCCGGCGGCCGGAGGGTGCAGCCCGTCGAGAGCCAGCAGAACGCCGGCTTTCTGCAGGGCTTCGTTGTATTTCATCATGTTCTCGACGGCCTTGGCGTCGGGGCGGAACTCGACACCCGGCTGCTGCTGGTAGACGCCCGGGATCATCAGCATCATGAACCGCATCTTGGTCTCTCCTTCGGTTGGGAGCCGTTTGGCTTTACCCTGGCGTCGAACGGATCCTCGCCGGATCGACTTCGCCTTTCACTTTTTCTGCGGGACGTCGACCAGGACCATCCAGGAGACGCCGAACCTGTCGGTGACGATGCCGAAGGCCGGCGAGAAGAAGGTTTCGATCAGCGGCTGGTAAACTTGGCCGCCGTCGCCGAGCCCGGCGAAGAGCGTCTTCGCCTCGGCTTCGGTCTTCGTCGCGAGCGCGAGCGAGAAGCCTTTGAACTCGGTCTGCCCCTGGCCCATGTCGGAGGCCATGATCTGGGTTTCACCGACGCGGAAGAGGCAGTGCATGATCTTATTCTCGGTGCCCGGCGGAATGCCGCCCTGCGGCGGCTCGGGGCTGTCCTTCATGCGGATGACCGCCTCGACCTTCGCGTTGAGCGCCTCCTTGTAGAAATCGAGCGCTTCCTCGGTGCGGCCGTTGAAGAACAGATAGCTTTCGACCTTCATGGTATTTCCTTTCGTTGGCGCGGCAGCGCCGGAGGCAGCCGGTTCATCCGGCTCCTGCTTCAACGTCGAACGACGGTTCCAGAATCGACAGTCGGCCCAGAGAAATCCCTCGGTCAGGATTTCGCTGTGGTTTCAACGGTCTTCTTGAGGTCGGCCAGGCCTTCCTCGAACTGTCCGCCGACCATCTTGTCCATGTCGAGGAAGAGGCCGACAGCCTTGGCGATGAAGTTGCACGGGCCGACGAAGCTCCAGGTCACCTGGGTACGCTCGCCTTCCGGCCGGAAGGAGAACTCCGCGACCGCGTTGCCTTCCATCGGCTTCAAGAAGTCGAGCTGGATCTTCACCAGCTCGTTCGGCCGGCTCTCGACGATCGTCGCGCGGCCCTCGCCGGCCTCGCTGTTGCCGGCCCAGGCATTGATCGCGCCCATGCCCGCCGAAGCGCCGGCATAGGTCTTCTTCATCGCCGGATCGACCCTCTCGTAGGGCGACCAGGCGCTCCACTTCCGGAAGTCGTTCACCTGCGCGAAGACAGCCGACGGCGCCGCCGCGATGCTCGCCGAGCGCGCAACGCGCAGCTCGGAGGGACGCAGCGAGATGATGATCGCGAGCGCGATCACGACCGCGGCAATGCCGACCAGGATTCTTCGAAGCATTCCGCTTTTCTCCGATGGACCAAAGCCTCAGGAAAGGGCTCGAAGCTCGCTGCGGATGCGCTCGGCATCCGGCACGAGCTTCTCGGTTGCCGCCTGGCACCGACGCCATAGCGGCACCGCCTTGGCCAGCACCTTTCGCCCGGCCGGCGTCATCGACACGCGCCGGCTCCGCCGGTCCTCGGCATCGACCAGGACCTTGACCAGACCGCGTCGCTCGAGCGGCTTCAGGTTCGCGGTCACCGTCGTGCGGTCCATGTCGAGCACGGCCGAGATGACCTGCATGCTGGGCGCCTCCTGGGCGTTCAGCACCATCATCAGCGAGTACTGGCCGTTGGTGAGGCCGGCGGGCTTCAGCGCCTCGTCGTAGCGCCGCGCCACCGCACGCGCCGCTCGCTGCACATGCAGGCACATGCAGGAGATCCGCACCTTCGGCGTCAGGTCGTAGGTGAGCTCGTCTTCCTTGGCCATGGCTGGATCATGTTGATATCAACGTACCAAGTCAAGGCCACGGCAAACACTCTCCCCCTCCCCCGCCGTCGGCGGGAGAGGGGGAGTCGATCACCTACGCGTCGACGATCACCTTGAAGCCGCCATAGCTCATGCGCTTCATCTCGAAGGGCATGTCGTTCATGTCCATATGCAGGCGCGGATCGGCCATGACCTTCTTGTTCACCGCGTCGCGATGCTTGCGCGACTTGTAGACGATCCAGGAGAAGACCACGGCCTCGTTCGGCTTCGTCTTGGTGAGCTTGGGGAAGGGCAGACCCCATTTGACCTTGAGGTCGTCGCCGACGCACTCCTTGTAGTCGAGGCAGCCATGCTCGCGCCAGATTTTGCCAGCCTTCTTCGCGATGCGCTTGTAGGCGTCGATCTTCTTCTTCGGTACGACGATGACGAATCCATCCGCGTAAGCCATTTGATCTCTCCTGGGGAGTCGGTTCTTGAGCGCGCCGCATCCCGTTGATATCAACCTACATGCATTCCGGCAAGGTACGGCTCGACCTGAAGCCCTGAGCGGGTTTCGCTATCCTCTCAGGCCAAACCGGGGAGGACCGAGATGGCGATCAAGGTCGGCGAAGGCGAGTGGACCTACGAGGTGGTCGAGAGCTGGGCGAAGCTGCCGCCAGGCTGGTCCTTCAAGGAGATCGGCGGCATCGGCTGCGACTCCAAGGACAATGTCTACGTCTTCAATCGCGGCGAGCACCCGATGATCGTGTTCGACCGCGACGGCAATTTCATCAAGAGCTGGGGCGAGGGGGTCTTCCCGCGCGCCCATGGCGTCCATGTCGGGCCGGATGAGACCTTGTGGCTCACCGACGATGCCGACCACACCGTCCGGCAATGCACGCTGGACGGCAAAGTGCTGCTCACGCTCGGGATTCCCGGCAAGCCCACCCCCTATATGAGCGGCGAGCCCTTCCATCGCTGCACGCATACCGCGCTCTCGCCCAAGGGCGAGATCTTCGTCGCCGACGGCTACGGCAACTCCTCCGTCCACAAGTATTCGCCGGACGGCAAACACCTCAAATCCTGGGGCACCCCCGGCACCGATCCCGGCGAGTTCAACATCGTCCACAACATCACCTGCGATGCCGACGGCCTCGTCTATGTCGCCGACCGCGAGAACCATCGCGTACAGGTCTTCGACGGCGAGGGCCGCTACCAGGGACAATGGAACAACATCCACCGTCCCTGCGCGCTCTGCATGCCGACGGGCAAGCAGCGCGTCTGCTACATCGGCGAGCTTGGCCCCGGATTGGCCGTCAACCGCAACATGCCCAATATCGGCCCGCGCATCGCGATCACCGATCACACCGGCAAGCGACTCGCGCGGATCGGCTCGAACAAGGGACCGGGCCTTGGGCCAACCGAGTTCCAGGCACCGCACGGCATCGCCGTCGACTCGAGAGGCGACCTCTATGTCGGCGAGGTCTCCTGGACCAACTGGCCGACCTTCTACGGAGACAAGCCGCGCCCCGACAATCTCCGGTCGCTGCACAAGTTCAGGAGAGCGAAGGCAGCGTGATCCCGGCTTCGCTTGGAGCGGGAGCGGCGGCGGGCTAGCATTTCCTGAAAGAAACGCCCGAGGGGAGGTTCGTCATGCGCATTTTCGCAACCGCCGTTGCGTTGTCGCTGCTCGCTGCCACCGCCGCCCAGGCGCAGCCGAAAGTGCTGCGCTACGCCCCGGCCGCCGACTTGACCCTGCTCGATCCGATGGTCGTCACCGCGCTGGTGACGGCCGAGTACGGCATGATGGTCTACGACACGCTGTTCGCCTTCGATGCGACGATGAACATGAAGCCGCAGATGGTGCAGAACCACACGGTCTCGCCGGACGGGCTCAGCTATTCCTTCAAGCTCCGCCCCGGCCTCAAATTCCACAACGGCCAGCCCGTCACATCGGCCGACGTCATTCCCTCGGTCAGTCGATTCATGAAGCGCGATCCGCTGGCACGCCGCATGGCCGCCGCGCTCGCCTCCTTCGAGCCCGATGGCGCAGACGGCTTCAAGATGACCTTCAAGCAGCCCTTCCCCTTCGTCGAGATGGCGCTGGGATGGAGCGGCTTCGGCATGGCGGCGATCTACCCGAAGGCGGATACGGAAGCCGATGCGATGAAGCCGATAACCTCGTCGATCGGCTCCGGCCCGTTCAAGTTCATTCCCTCGGAGTGGAAGGTCGGCGCCACCGCCGCCTGGGAGAAGAACGCAGATTACGTGCCGCGGCCGGAAGCGCCGGACGGGCTCTCCGGCGGCAAGATCCCGAAGCTCGACCGCGTCGAGCTGAAGTACATGCCGGACGCCTCGACGCGCGGCAACGCGCTCAAGGTGGGCGAGATCGACCTGATCAGCCTCGTGCCGGTCGACCTCACCAGGATCTTCAAGGGCGATCCGAACATCGTCGTCGAGCGCATCGCCCAGATCGGCGGCGAGGGCGCGATCCGCATGAACCAGCTGCAGCCGCCCTTCAACAACCTGAAGGCCCGCCAGGCGCTGGCGCATACGATCGACCAGGCGGAGTTCATGGCCGCCGCCTATGGCGATCCCGAATGGTGGGAGCAGAAGGGCTGTTACTCCTGGTTCGTCTGCGGCTCGCCGCTCGGCACCGAGGCGGGATCGGAGCCCTACCGCAAGCCGGACCTGGCCAAGGCGACTCAGCTTCTGAAGGAGTCCGGCTATGACGGCAAACCGCTCGTCATCCTGACTGTCACGGACGTTCCCTCGCAATACGGCATGGCCCAGGTGATGGCGGGCAACCTCCGCAAGATCGGCGCCAATGTCGATCTGCAGGCGGTCGATTTCGGCCAGCTCTTCGCGCGCCGCGAGAACCGCAAGACGCCGGCCGAAGGCGGCTGGAACCTGATCGTGCTGGGCTACAGCGCCATGCAGCTGGCATCGCCGCTCAACAACCCGATCATCGATTCATCCTGCGAGCGCGCGCATTTCGGCTGGCCCTGCGACGAGACCATCGAGAAGCTCAAGAGTGCCTATCAGAACGAGAACGATCCGCTGAAGCGGAAGGCCATCGTCGAGGACCTTTCCAAGGCCGCGTGGAACTCGCTGCCCAGCATCCTGACAGGCATGTACTACAACGCCCTCGCCCGCCGCTCGACCGTGACCGGCGTGGTGCGCGCCCCGCACCTCGTGTTCTGGAACGTGGAGAAGAAGTAGGCGGCGGCGGCTAGAACCGTCGCTGCGCCATCCAGCCGCGGACCTTCCTGGTCCATTCGCTGTCGGGGTTGCCGTTGTCGAGGCTGATGTCGAAGTGGTCGAAGCCGTCAAACACCTTGTGCTCGATCGGGCTGTCGGCCGCCTTCATCGCCTCGACGAAGGGCATGCCCGTCGCGAGCACATGCGGCAGGTCCTTCTCGGCCCAGGTGACGTAGAACGGGATGCGGTTCCCTTCGACATAGGTCTGCGGGCTGGCCATCGGCGCGTCCTCGGGCTTCTCGAGCAGCGCCTTGCCGCGCGCTTCGAGATCGCCGATCTCGAATTTGTAGGTGCCGGCGACGGGCACACAGCCGCGGACCGCGCAGCTCGGCACGCCGGCCTTGGCGAGGAGATCGCGCCTTAAGACCGCGAGCGCCGCGAGATGCCCACCGGCCGAATGGCCGCCGATGAACAGGCGCTCGGGATCGCCGCCGTGCCTGGCGATGTTCGCATGCACCCAGGCGATCGCCGCGATGGTGTCGTCCAGATGCGCGGGGAAGCGGACCTGCGGGATCAGGCGGTACGACACCGAGACGAAGATCGCCATGTCGGTGAAGGCCGGGGCCATGTAGCCCATCCATTCCTTGTAGCCGAACTCCCAGCCGCCGCCGTGCAGGAAGATCAGCACCGGGGCGTCCTTCAGCGAGGCGTCCTTCGGCAGATAGAGATCGAGCTTCTGCCAGTAGTCGTCGCCATAGGCCTGGTCGAGAACGGTGCGCTCGGTGCGGATCGCCTCGCGCGTGCGCTTGAGGCATTCGGCCGCATAGGCCTCGCCCTCAGGCCCCATCTTCTTCTGTTCCGGCAGGTTGTCGAACGCCATGGAGAGCCTCCGTTCGCGCCTCGCAAGCGAGCTTACGCCGATTTCTTTTCGATTGCCCCTTGTGGATAAGAGGGAATGCGCCTATGTGATGCGCATTGAGATTCGGCCGAACGACTTAGGCCCGCCGCGAACCGCGGCCCGACCGACGACCTTCTCCAAAATCTCGAGACGACCGGCCGCGCGTTACCGCGGCCCATGACACGTACGTAAAGGAAAAGTCTCCCATGACGACGGGAACTGTTAAGTGGTTCAACGCCCAGAAGGGCTTCGGCTTCATTCAGCCGGATGCGGGCGACAAGGACGTCTTCGTCCATATCAGCGCCGTCGAGCGCGCCGGCCTTGGCAACCTTCAGGAAGGCCAGAAGGTCCGCTTCGACGTTGTCGCCGATCGCCGCACCGGCAAGTCCTCGGCGGACAATCTGCGCGCCGTCTAAGGCGCACTGAAGGAATATCGCCGAAGCCCTGACCACGGATGTACTGGCAGGGCTGACGGCGAGCAGGCCCGCGTCTGGATCCCCAGTCGCGGGCTTTTCCTTTTCTGGGTAGCATCGCGCGTCTCCTCCTCGGATCCGAGAGCGCCCCATGCCCTTCACCTTTGTCATGCTGCCGCCGCACACCGATGTCGCGCGTGACTGGGGCAGACGCCTGGCCAAGGCGGTGCCTGAGATGAAGCTCGTCATGCCGGAAGGCGACAACGAGGCGGCCGTCGCCATCGCCGAGGCCGACGGCGCCTATGGCACGCCGAACGCGACGCTGCTCGCCGGCGCCAAGAAGCTGCGCTGGTGGCAGGCGCCGATGGCGGCACCGCCGGCCGGGTTTTACTCGGCCGAGGTTGTGACGCATCCCGCGACCTTCACCAACATGCGCGAGATCTACAACGACCATATCGGCGCGCACATCATGGCCTATGTGCTGGCCTTCGCGCGCGACTTCCACACCTACCTGCCGCTGCAGCTCAAGCGCGAATGGAAGCCGAAGCCGCTCGATACCGGCGTCGTCCACCTGCCGGCCTCGACCATGCTCATCGCCGGCCTCGGCGGCATCGGCGCGGAGACCGCGCGCCTCGCCTCGGCCTTCGGCATGACGGTGATCGGCACCGATGCGCGCCGTGCCGCGCCGCCGACCGGCGTCGCCCAGATGCACAAGCCGGAGGCGCTAGACGCGCTGCTGCCGCTCGCCGATTTCGTCGTGCTGACGATCCCGCACACGCCGGCGACCGAAGGCCTGTTCAACCGCGCCAAGTTCCAGCGCATGAAGAAGAGCGCCTTCTTCATCAATATCGGCCGCGGCATGACCACCAGGCTCGACGACCTCGCCGCCTCGCTCAAGGCGGGCGAGATCGCCGGCGCCGCGCTCGACGTGTTCGAGCAGGAACCGCTGCCGAAGGATCATGCGCTTTGGACGATGCCGAACGTGCTGATCACCCCGCACACCGCCGGCTTCGGCCCGCATCTGAACGAGCGCCGCTACCAGATCCTGCTCGACAACTGCCGGGCCGCGATAGCAGGCAAGCCGCTGCGCAACGTCGTCGACAAGGCGAACTGGTTCTAGGGAAATATAAGTAATCGTTAAACTGTCTTTGCGCCGCGAGAGCACGGACCAAGTTCATGCTATCTATCTATATTGTAAGAAAAAATGAGACTTTCGGTCGCCCGCCGGACGGCAAAATTAACCGAACCCTTAGCGAACTTGTGAACAGAAGTCTTGAGCGGGTTCTTGGTCGCGGTCGCGGAAGCACGGTAAAGTGGCGGCATGGGTCCTATCGCTGCCTACGCCAGCAACGTCTACGCGCCGGTCGAGGCCATCGCGCCCGCCACGCGTCGGACGGGCGACGAAGCCGGCTCCCAGAGCGGCGGCAGCCGCTTCCAGGCCTCCGAGGGTCACTCGCATGCCGAGCTGTCCTCTACCTGCCCGACCTGCGGCCACAAGCTGAACCTCTCCGTCTGATTCCTGCGGGTCGTCGTGTCCGCTGACGTCGTCATCATCGGCGGCGGCGGCGTCGGCTCGTCTATCGCCTATCACCTGACGGTGCGGCCGGATTTCTCCGGCAAGGTCGTCGTCATCGAGCGCGATCCGAGCTACGCGACCGCCTCGACCGCGCTCTCCGCCGGCGGCGTCCGCCAGCAATTCTCGACGCCGGAGAACATCCGGCTTTCTCTCTACGGCGCGCATTTCATCCGCGACATCGGTCACCTGCTCGAGGTGGACGGCGACAAGCCGAGCATCAACTTCATCGAGGGCGGCTACCTGTTCCTCGCCTCCGCTTCGGGCGTCCCGGTGCTGGAAGCCAACCACGCGCTGCAGAAGCAGGAAGGCGCCGACAACACGCTGCTCGATCCGCATGCGCTGAAGCAGCGCTTCCCGTGGATCACCACCGACGGGCTCGCGCTCGGATCGCTCGGGCTGTCGATGGAAGGCTGGTTCGATCCCTATGGGCTGCTGCAGGCGCTCAAGCGCAAGGCGCACGCGCAGGGTGCAACATATGTGACTGATACGGTCGTCGGCCTCGAGCGCTCAGGCGATCGCATCGAGGCGGTGAAGCTCGCTTCGGGCGGACGCATCGGCGCCAAATGGATCGTCAATGCCGCGGGACCGCATGCCGGCAAGCTCGCGGCTATGGCCGGACTCGATCTGCCCGTCGTGCCGAGGAAACGCTTTGTCTATGTCTTCGACTGCCGCGAGAAGCTCGCCCCCCGCGTGCCGCTCTTGATCGATCCGTCCGGCACCTGGGTCCGGACCGAGGGTGCGGGCTATATCGGCGGCATATCCCCGCCCGAGGACCGGGACCCGGACTGCGAGGATCTCGAGATCTCCTACGATCTCTGGGAAAACATCGTGTGGCCGACGCTGGCCGAGCGCATCCCCGCTTTCGAGGCGATCAAGCTCACGCGCGCCTGGGCGGGGCACTACGACTACAACACTTTGGATCAGAACGGCATCATCGGCGCGCATCCGGACGTGCCGAACCTCATCCTCGCGAACGGATTTTCGGGGCACGGCATTCAGCAGGCGCCGGCGACGGGACGGGCGGTCGCGGAGTTGATCTGCGATGGCAGGTTTACGACGATCGATCTCAAGAGATTTGGGTATGAGCGTATCCGGCGCGGCGAGCCGCTGACTGAGTTGAACGTGGTCTAGGTTTGATTTGCGGACGCTCGCCTGGTGCGTCCCGCTTCCGCCAAGGCTGTCGTGCGCAAGAGCACACTTGCGCCTTGGCTCCGCGTTCCGCGCGAGCGAACGGCCGCGGTCTTAAAGCCTCTTCTCCATATTCACAAATGTCGGCGCGCTATACCCCGGATGCGCTTCCACGCTCGTCTCCACGAACCCGCAACTCGCAAACAGCTTCCTGTTGTCGACGAGCACAAGCCGCGTCGACAGAAAGAGTCGCGGCAGTCCACGGCGCCGTGTCTCATCTTCCGCCGCCGCGATCATGCGCTTGGCCAGGCCCTGCCCACGGCTCTCCGGATGCACGGCGACGCGCCCGACATAGAGGCCGCCCTTGTCCTCCTTCCATAGGAGACACGCGACCGGCCCCTCGGCCACGACACCACCGCCGCCTTCCGCAAGATGCGCGCGGACCGAGGCCTCCGTCTCCTTGAGCGCGGAAGGCAGCGGATCGGTCACCGCCGTCTGGCGCGCGAACGCGAAGCGGATCAGATCCGCGATCGCCGCGGCTTCGTCGATGGACGCCGGGCGAAGAGGCGGCGTCATGCCTCTAGCGCGACGCGCTCGCCCGTACCGATCGACGTCCGCATCGCATCGAGCCGGCGCATGGCGAGAACGCCGTCGGCGATCTCCGGCACATCGGCTGCTTCGCCACGCACGCGCCTGAGGAAGCCCGCGAGCAGCGCGCGATAGCCCTTGTGGTCCTCGTCGGCGGCGACGGTCGGGTTCGGCTCCCAGATCATCGTGTCCGCATCCGCGACCATCGTGGCGGCCGGATCGTCGACCTTGAAGGCCGGATCGCGGACATAGCGGACCTCGGTCACGTTCCTCACCTCGACACGGCGATGGTCGCCCATCACCTGCCACCACTCGACCGGCGCGCCCCTCGACTGCAGCGTCCCCATCGCCAGCGTCGCGAGCGCGCCCGAGCGGCAATCGAGATCGAGATGGAGCAGGAGCTTTCCCGGCGAGGCCTCATGCCGGCGCACGCGGAGGCCGGAGAGCGGTCCCATCAGCCACGGCACCAAGTCGAGATAGTGCACGCAGTGATGCAGGTAGAAGCCGGCATAATCCGGATTGCCTTGGAAGTATGTCGGCGCGGTCATGTAGTGGCCGAGGAATCCTGCGGCCGGGCCGAACTCGGCGCTGCGGACCAAGTTGAAGGCGATGCGGTTCGCGGTCGAATGCCGCTTCATGAAGCCGATGACCGCCGGCTTCTTCGCGCGCTCGGCCGCAGCCAGGATCGCCTCGGCCTGTGCCGCCGTGGCGCCGGGAGGCTTTTCAATGAAGACCGGGAGCCCGCGGGCGAGAATCTGCGGCGCGAGCTCGGCATGGACCGCAGGCCCGACCGCGATGCCGACGGCATCCAGGCCGGGATGGTCGAGGAGGTCCCGCGCCCGCGTATAGGCCGAGGCCGCCGGCGCCAGGAGGCGACCGCGCGCGAGCGCATCGTCCTGCGGATCGCAGATCGCCGCGATCTCCGCGCCCAAGCCCCCGAGCTTCGGGAGCAGCATCGCCGAGGCGTGCCGGCCAAGGCCGATCCAGCCCAGCTTTATCCGGTCTTCCAGGGCCTTACCTCACTTTGTCCGAGTAACCGGAGCGACGCCTAGCCTCCGGCCGCCTCGAGATACTTCCTGAGCGTCTTCGCGCTTGCGGCGATTTCCTCGTCCTCGTCACGCACCGGCGCCCGCCATTGCGCCAGCGGCACGCCGAGCCTTTCGTCGTCGCGCTTGAAGGGCTCGAGGGTGATCGGGCCTTGATACTTGATCCCCGCCAGCGCGTGGCAGACGGTCGCCCAGTCGATATGGCCGGTGCCCAGGAAGCCCCGGTGGTTCTCGTTCGCCTGGAAATGCACGAGGCGCTTGCCCGCGAGCTTGATCGCCTCCGCCATGCCGCCTTCCTCCATGTTCATGTGGAAGGTGTCGAGCATGACGCCGAGGCCCGGCGCGCGCGCCAGCTGCACGAGTTCGACTGCGTGGCGCGCGGTGTTGCAGAGATCGGTCTCGAAGCGGTTGAGCGGCTCGATCGCGAACACGACGTCGAGCGAAGCGGCATAGACGCCGGCCTCGGCCAGCGCCTCGACCGCCCATTTTACCTTCTGCTGGCGCCGCTTCTCCTCGACCGGCGCCGGCGCGCGGCCGGCGAAGACGAGCGGCGCGCCGTAGATCGGCCCGCCGACGATGCGCGCCCCGACCGCGACTGCGACATCGACGCAGCGCTTGAGGTACTCGCGCCCTTCCTTGCGCGCGATCACACCCTCGGAGGACGGATCGCGCTTGGCATTCATGCGCGCGGCGAGCGCCACGGCGAGGCCGGCATCCTCGATCGCGACCCGGAGCTCGCCGAGCGCGATCTCGCCCGGCTCCGGCACCAGCATCTCGATGAAGTCGAGCCCGGCCGCCTTGACGCGCTTGAGCAGCGGCAGATGCGCCTTGGTGAACGGGCGCGCATAGGACATCGAGATGATGCCGACAGGATTCATGCGGATCAGAACCGGCGGTTCAGACCGGCGCCTTGCCGAGCGGCGATCCTGCGCCGGTGCGCTCGAGGATCAGGCCGTAGTGCTCGGTGCGGCGGTGCTTGGCGAAGTTGAAGATCGACTCCTTGTAGCTCTTGCAGCGATCGAGATCGCAGACCGCGACGGCCACCTCGTCGTCGAGGGTCGTGCATTGCGCGACGATCTCGCCGGAAGGCGCGATGATGCAGCTCTGGCCGATCTGGTCGACGCCTTCCTCGACGCCGCATTTGGCGACGCCGACGACCCATGTGCCGTTCTGGTAGGCGCCCGACTGCATCGAGAGATGATTGTGGAAATTGCCGAGATCGTCGGTCTCCGGCATCGCCGGGTTATGCGTCGGCGTGTTGTAGCCGAGCATGACCAGCTCGACGCCCTGGAGGCCCATGACGCGGTAGGTCTCGGGCCAGCGGCGGTCGTTGCAGATCGCCAGCCCCATCTTGCCGCCCATCGTCTCCCAGACCGGAAAGCCCAGGTCGCCGACCTCGAAGTAGCGCTTCTCGAGATTCTGGAAGGGATAGCCCGGCTTGTAGTCGGTGACGCCCGGCAGATGCACCTTGCGGTACTTGCCGACGATCCGGCCCTGCTTGTCGACCAGGATCGCCGTGTTGAAACGGCGCTTCTTCCCTGTCGAGAAGTCGAGCTCGCAATAGCCAAGCTTGAAGCCGATCCCCATCTTCCTCGCCGCGTCGAAGAGCGGCTGCGTCGCCGGCCCCGGCATCTCGCGCTCGAAATAGGAGTCGAGCTCGGCCTCGTCCTCGATCCACCAATGGGGAAAGAACGCCGTCAGCGCCGCCTCGGTATAGACGACGATGTCGGCTCCCATCTTCTTTGCCCGCTCCATCATCTGGATCAGGCGTGCGACGACTTCCTGGCGCGGCTGCGTTTTCGGGATCGGCCCCATCTGGGCGGCGGCGACGATGACGGGACGCGGCATGGGGCACCTCCTGGCGGGAGGCGCAACTATGGCGGCCGAGCGGCCGGGTCTCAATTCGATTGTGGGGAGCGACGGAAGGCGGGCTTCAAGGCCCGCCTTCCGAACGATCAGCGGACCGCCTGAGCGGTGCCGGAGAGCAGCGGGGTGATGCGGCGGATGGCGACGCGGCGGTTCTCGCGCGAGGCACCCGTCGTCGGCACCTTGAGGAACTCTTCGCCATAGCCCTGGGTCTGCAGGTTTTCCGGCGGCACGCCGAATTCCTGAGTCAGCACCATGGCGACCGATTCCGCCCGGCGGTCGGAGAGCGAGAGGTTGTCGATTTCGGCGCCGACTGCGTCGGTGTGGCCCTCGACCAGGAACATCTCGGCCGGGTTGCGAGCGATGACGTTCTTCATCGCGTCCGCGATGCCGGCGAGCTTCTGCGCCTGCAGCGCATCGATCTCCCAGGACCCCGTGGCGAAGGTGATGCTGTCGAGATCGATGCGCGGCATGCGATCGCGCACCTGGACGCTGTGGACGATCTCGTCGAGCGAGTAGGGTCGCTCGATCACCTCGACCGGAGCCGCCGAGAGCGTCTCGTAGATGACCGGGGGAGGCACTTCCGTAGCCTCGACGATGTAGCGCTCGCGCGGGATCATGATACGCGGCGGCGGCAGCATCACGACCGGCGGCGGGCCGAAATAGGGACGCGGGCGGCTGTCGATCAGCACGACCTCGCGTCCGGCTCGGTCGATGCGTGTGCGCCGGACCAAGCGGTCACGATCATCGACGACGGTCACGATGCGCGTGCCGTCGGGACGCGTGACCGTGGTGATGCGGTCGCCGCCCCGTCGCTCGACGCGCACATCGCCGCGGTCGCGGAAGCGCGCGGTGTCGTCGTGGCGGATGATGATGCGATTGCCTTCGCGGATGATCGTGCGATCCGGCTCGCGGATCACGGTGCGGCCATCCTCGCGCGACTGCGTGCGCTGACCGCGAATGTCGTCGATCCGGCGCTCGCGGTCGCGGCGCGCATCGGCCTGACGGTCGCGCCACGCATCGCGGCGATTGTCTTCCATGCGGCTGCTCGGATCGACCACCGGCGGCGCGGCCGGGGCCGGGGCGGCGGTTGCCGGAGGCGCCGCCGCCGGAGCAGGCACGACGGCAGGAGGAGGCGGCGGCGTCTGCGCCTGGCTCGGGCCGCGGCGATCATCGCGGCGACTCTCGTCGCGGGCACGGCGCCGGTCACGCTCGTCGTCATTGGTCGCGGCGCGCGGAGCGGAAGGCGCGGTGGGCTGC